>QQUG01000147.1 GCA_008501705.1 Flavobacterium sp. | reverse complement strand
GCGGTCCAAGCCGAAAGAAATTCCCACCCCGCTTATGTCTTTAAGTCCGAATATTCCGGTTAGGTCATCATAACGGCCGCCACCACCTATACTACCCATCTTTACCTTTTCCGGGGCCGAAACTTCAAAAATAGCTCCGGTGTAATAGTTCAGTCCGCGGGCCAGGGTAACATCTATTTCCAGGCTAGCCGATTTCAGCTCGAGCTCGGCTATGGTTTCTACTATGAATTCCATTTCATCTATCCCTTGCAGCCCGGTTTCGGAAGTAGCCAGCAATTCTCTCAGGGTTTTTATTTTTTCTGAAACCGTTCCGGAAATTTGGAACAAGGGTTCAAGTTTTCCTATGGCAGCTTCAGAAATTCCCTTTTCACGCATTTCCGCCTTTACCTTCTCCTCTCCTATCTTATCCAGCTTATCCAGCGCTACGGTAAAATCTATGAGTTTATCCTCCGCACCGATCACCTCAGCGATCCCTGAAAGCACCTTGCGGTTGTTCATTTTAATCACCGTATTCCGAAGATTTAAATGAGTAAATACCGAATCGTAAAGCTGTACAAATTCTACTTCCTGCCATAACGACCTGCTCCCTACTACATCGGCATCGCATTGATAAAACTCTCTAAAACGCCCTTTCTGTGGCCGGTCTGCCCGCCATACGGGTTGAATCTGGTAACGCTTGAACGGAAAGGTGATATCGTTCTGGTGCTGCACTACATAACGTGCAAAAGGAACGGTGAGGTCGTAACGCAAGGCCTTTTCGGAGATCTGCCCGGTAAGCGCCGCACTGTCTTTTGCACTCAGGGCATCAGGATCTGCTTTTCGCAGATAATCACCGCTGTTCAGTATCTTAAAAATAAGTCGGTCACCCTCTTCTCCGTACTTTCCCATCAGGGTATCACTATTCTCAAATGAAGGGGTTTCTATGGGTTGAAAGCCAAATCGTTGGAAATCCCTCTGTATCACATTGATAATGTAGTTGCGTTTTACAACTTCACTCGGACTAAAATCGCGGGTTCCTTTAGGTATGGAGGGTTTGGTAGACACAGACGGCTATGTTATATATTATGTGTGATGGTAAATTGGTAATAACTGCTGCAAATATCTTAAAATTAATGGTAACTTTATAAGCGGTTTTTAGTCTAATTACAAACCACAACAGCAAAAGCATGTTTTCACTCTTCAGGGAAAATGTAAGGATCGCCCTCGATTCTATTAAGAGTCAGCTACTTCGCACCATTCTTACCATTATCATCATTGGTATAGGGATCTGGGCCCTGGTGGGGATACTAAGCGCCGTAAAAGCCCTGGAGAATACCATTTCGAGCGATTTCGCCTCTATGGGTGCCAATACCTTTAATATTCAGCGGTACGAATTCGGTGTGACGGTACAACGAGGAAACCAGGGAGAAACCCGGAAGATAAACCCCATCATTAGTTATAACGATACCAAGGAATTTGTAGACAGGTATAATTTCCCTTATGCTCAAACGTCTATTTCCTTTCGCGGAACAAATTCAGCAGAAATAAAATATGGTAACGAAAAGACCGATCCCGATATCCAGGTCTATGGCGTAAATGAACACTATCTGGAAAATACCGGTACCGAGGTAGCCAGGGGACGGGCGTTCACTTTCTTCGATATTGAGAACAACAATAAGGTCTGCGTCATTGGTTCCGATTTTGAAAATGGGCTGTTTAAGAACGACGATCCTATCAACAAGACCGTTAGTATACGCGGGGTGAAGTTCAAGGTGATCGGGATACTAGAATCTAAAGGCTCTACCTTTGGGAACAACCAGGACCTGAAAGTTCTAATTCCTATTAAAATAGCGCGTAGTATCTTCACACAGCCTAATATCAACTACACCATTAGTGTTAGGGTAGACGATAAGGCCATGATGGCTGGGGCTCAGGACGATGCCATTGTTACCTTCAGGAATATCCGCGGACTCAACCCCATAGAAGAGAATAACTTTGGTATTGAACGTAGTGACGACCTCATTAACCGTATCACACAGATCACCGGGGTATTATCCTTAGCGGCCTGGATCATCAGTATCATTACCATATTAGGCTCTTCCATTGCCCTAATGAACATCATGCTGGTTTCGGTGACCGAACGAACCCGAGAGATCGGGGTTCGAAAAGCCATGGGCGCTAAAAGAGGTACTATCGCCACCCAGTTTTTTATGGAGACCATTGTGATCGGGCAGCTTGGTAGTATTCTCGGTATTATCTTAGGCCTGGGCACAGGATTGGCCTTTGCGGCTATATTCGACTTTAAATTCTCGCCTCCCTGGATGGCTATGATCGGGGCTACCATCATCTCCTTTGGCACCGCCTTGCTCGCCGGACTTTATCCAGCCACCAAAGCTGCCCGCCTGGATCCTATTGAGAGTCTGAGGTACGAGTAGTTGTAGTTAGTGCTTAGAAGTTAAATGAATGTACGTCTTCACAAATAAACAAATCCCAAAAAACAAAATAAGCTCCAAAATCCAATAGTCAATGAAGCTCCATATTCCAAAACTTGCTATTTGACTATTGTAATTTATTTGTGATGTAAGAAAAACTATTCTGCGTAAAGTAGTTCGTAAAAATAGCGGTACCATTCTCCATTACTGATCACGCTTCCCATTTTTACCAGGTTGAAGATGTCTGCATTCTTGTCTTCCGAATACGGTTGTGCGGCCTCAAAGAAATCCACCGAATCATCAAGATAGTTCTTCAGCAGCCATTCAAAACCTTTGTCGGTAGTGATATCGATGGAAGGATCATTCACCTTTATAGCGATTAGCTTCATTTCATCGTCGGCGATCTTAAAGAGATAAAGAGACGCACTATCGATCTTTTCCAGGTATTCGGCATTATTAAGCACTCCTTCCCAGACCAGATCACTAAAAACGTCCAGTTCCTCCTCGGCCACCTGGGGTTTGTCCTTCTTAAGCTGCTCCCATTCGTCTGCTGTGATGGACTGCGTAGCGAGAAAACGTGCAAATTCTTCGTGCAGTTCTTCCAATTGTTCTTTTGTAAGCCTTATGTATTTCATAAAAAAATGCGCTCCGGTATGGAGCGCAAATTTAATGTTTAACCATTGATGATCATCTATATGATCACCTATTTGTTATTTAGCTTCTGCTACTACGTCGAAGGAGAAGTTGGAAACAACATCCCTGTGAAAACGAATAGAAGCCTCGTAATTACCAGTTCTCTTAATAGAACCTCCGGCAATGGAGATAAATTTCTTTTCGATGGTCACGCCTTCTTTTTCAAGAGCTTCTGCAAGATCGCCATTGGTTACAGATCCGAAGAGTTTATCTCCTTCTCCTGCCTTGGCAGCGATCTTTAATTCAATGTCGTTTAATTTGTCTGCCTCCTTTTGTGCGTCTTCAATAACTTTTTGCTCTTTAAAAGCACGTTGTTTTAAAGTCTCTGCCAATACTTTCTTTGCAGAAGGTGTTGCCAGAACCGCATATCCCTGAGGGATAAGGTAATTTCTTCCGTATCCGTTCTTTACTGTAACAAGGTCGTCAGTAAATCCAAGATTCTCTACGTCTTTTTTAAGTATAAGTTCCATAATCCTGTCTGCTTTTTATTTTAATAAATCGGCCACATACGGCATTAAGGCCAGGTGACGTGCTCTTTTAACAGCAACGGCAACCTTACGCTGATACTTCAGCGAAGTTCCTGTTAGCCTGCGAGGTAAGATCTTACCCTGCTCGTTCACAAATTTCAGAAGGAAATCAGGATCTTTGTAGTCTACGTACTTGATACCCGACTTTTTAAAGCGACAATATTTCTTCGCTTTAGTGGTCTCTATATTAAGGGGAGTAAGATATCTTATCTCTCCGTCTTTTTTTCCTTTAGCTTGTTGTTGTAATGTAGCCATAATTATGCGTTTTGCTTGTTACGGGTTCTTCTTTTCTCAGCCCATGCGATGGCATGTTTATCAAGCTTTACGGTTAAGTAACGCATGATACGCTCGTCTCTACGGAATGCAAGTTCCATTTCGTTGATGGCATCGCCTTCAACAGTGTACTCGAATAAGTGATAAAAACCACTTTTCTTGTGTTGGATCGGGTAGGCCAGCTTTTTCAGCCCCCAATCTTCTTTCGATATCATCTTAGCACCTCTAGAAACAAGAATATCTTCGTATTTCTTAACTGTTTCCTTTATCTGCTCTTCAGATAAAACGGGATTTAAGATGAAAACAGTTTCATAATGATTCATAAATAGTACTTTATTGTATTTATTACTCTCAGCGCTTTGCCAAGAGCGTGCAAAAATACTATTTTATTTATAATTATCAAAGATTGAAGGGATTATCTACACACGCGAAAAAGCAAAGATTTTTCTTACAGAAAATGATGAAACGGACAATATTAACGACAAAAGTTAAAAAAACTTGCAGTTCATCGATTTTTTAGTTATCATTGCCTTAAAGAAAACTGTGTTACAGTGGACAAACCAATCCTAAAATGTGCAATTGTTGATGATTCTACTTTACAACGACTATCCATCGTTAAGTTGATAGAGAATCATCCGTCGTTAGACCTTGTAGCCGAGTACAATAACGCCATTGAGGCGAAGATGGGACTCGCAACAACTAATATCGACCTTATCTTTTTAGATATCGAGATGCCGATCCTTTCCGGTTTCGACCTCCTCGACGATCTTACCCATAAACCACAGATCATCTTCGTTACGGGTAAAACCAAGTATGCCTTTAAGGCTTTCGATTATGATGCCGTGGATTACCTTCGGAAACCGATCTCTAAAGACCGCTTCCTGAATGCTGTTCATAAGGCCATCACTAATTACAAACTTAAGAACGATGAAGGCTTCGACGAAGAAGACTTTATCTTCGTGAAAAGTAACCTTAAAAAACGTAAGGTATTCCTTAACGAACTTCGCTATATCGAGGCGCTGGGAGACTACGTAAAACTGGTTACCGAGCATGATGCCCTGGTAGTACTTTCTACCATGAAAGCCTTCGAAGCCTTGTTGCCAAGCGACCGTTTCCTACGTATCCATAAATCCTACATAGTAAACCTGGATAAGGTGGAACGCTACAACAGTAAGGTGATCGAACTGGACCAGGAACAACTGCCATTAAGCAGGAATCGCAAAGCCGAACTGGCCGAAGCCCTGGCAGCGACCATGCGTAACTAATAATTATCTACATCTATACTTAACTTCACGGTAGAGAATTCCTTCACCGAATTGAAACTGCGTACTGCTTTATCAATAAAAGTCTTTGTTTTTGCAACCGACTGCTGCCTGGGGATCTTAACCAGCAGGTTTGTAATGAATAAATTGCGTATTCTCCCTACCGGCGGCGCCTCGGGCCCTAATACATTTTCTTTTAATTTTGTTTGAAGTAAGGCCGCGAACCATACAGCCGATTTTTGCATTTTGTTATAATTCCGATCGCGCAAAGTAATCTTTATAGTGCGGTAATACGGAGGATATTTATACTGGTACCGCTGTTCGGCCTCATCCTTATACATCCCCTCGTAATCGTTCACACTTAGCTGCTGTAGTATGGTATGATAAGGGTTATACGTTTGTATGAGCACCTTCCCCCTTTTTTCGGTCCGCCCTGCCCTGCCTGCTACCTGCTGCAGTAACTGAAAACTTCGTTCATGAGCCCTGAAATCGGGGAAATTGAGCAAATTATCGGCATTCATCACCCCTACCAACCCAATATTCCTGAAATCCAGCCCTTTGGCCAACATCTGGGTGCCTACTATAATATCTATCTCCCTGTTCTCTATGGCATCTATCAGTTTAGAATGGGCGTGCTTTCGCCTGGTGGTGTCCTGGTCCATTCGCCCAACCACGAAGTCAGGGAACAAACTTCGTACTTCGGTTTCTATCTGCTCGGTTCCAAAACCTTTTGTGTCCAGGGTTTCACTTCCGCAGGCCATACAACTTATAAGCATCGCCATATGGTAGCCGCAATAATGACAGCGCAGCTCATTTTTATACTGGTGGTAGGTTAAACTTACATCGCAATTTGGACATTGAGGCGCGGTTCCGCAGGTAGTACATTCTACAAAGGGTGAAAAGCCACGACGGTTCTGAAACAGGATCACCTGGTCGCCATTTTCCAACACTTCCTTCATCTCCTCCAACAAACGGTCGCTAAAATGACCGTTCATTTGTTTTTTCCTGTGTTTTTCTTTGATATCAACCAACTCTATATCGGGCATGAGCACATTCCCATATCGTTGTGTGAGCTGTACCAACCCATATTTCCCTGCCCGGGCATTGTAATAACTCTCCAGAGATGGCGTGGCAGATCCCAACAGGGTTTTGGCCCCGTGTAGGTTACCCAGTACAATAGCCGCATCCCTCGCATGATAGCGCGGTGCCGGGCTAAATTGCTTGTAACTGGTCTCATGGGCCTCGTCCACGATGATGAGTCCGAGTTTGCTAAAAGGCAGAAAGAGCGATGAACGGGCTCCAATAATGATCTGGGCTTTGGGCTTGTTATGAAGGACGTTATTCCACACTTCTACCCGTTCATTCAGGGTGTATTTTGAATGGTAAACCGATATACTTTCGCCAAAATATTCCTGCAGCCTGCTTATCAACTGGGTGGTTAGCGCGATCTCCGGAAGCATATAAAGTACCTGCTGCCCGGATTTCAGGAGGTTAGAGATCAGGTCTACATAGATCTCTGTCTTTCCGCTCGAGGTAACCCCGTGTAGCAAGGTCACATCCTGTTTTGTAAAATTTTCTTTTATTTCTGAAAGTGCCGTTTTCTGTGCCTCATTGAGTTGTTTGGTATCCGACCCCTCCGGCCCGGCATAGTTTACCCGGTCCCGATGGATGTAATATTCTTCCAGTATTCCTTTATCGATGAGGGTTTTTAGAGTGGTGGCATTCGAATTACTTTTTTTCTGAAGCAATACCGAACTCACCGGTTTCTTCTCCCGGGCGTTCAGCATAAAAAGTGTCATGAGCACTTCTCTTTGTTTGGGCGCTCTGCTTAGCGAATCCAGCAATTTCTGTAAGTTCGCTTCCGAAGAAAACTCTTTGGCAAGCCGCACATAACGCACCAACCTGGGGGTATATTTTTCCACAACCGACTCCTCCACTTCAACAATACCTTTTCGCAATAATTGCTGAATCACCTTCACCACATTTCGCTTGTCTAAAATTGAGCGCACATCGTTAATATGCAGGCTGGACTGATGCTGTAAGGCTTCATACACCAGGAATTCTTCATCTGTGAACTTTCGTTCATCGGCAACTGCCATAGCCGATAATTTTATGATGGTTTCACTTTCAAGCAGGAAGGCACCGGGCAGCGCCGCTCTCACCACCTCGCCCAGGGTGCACATATAGTAAGAGGCCATCCATTGCCAATGCTCCAGTTGCAGGGAGTTTACAATGGGCTCTTCATCCAGGATCTGGTCGATGTCTTTTGTTTCGTAGCCAATTGGCGCCTCCGTATGTACCTGGAAAACGATGCCGGTATATACCTTGGATTTACCAAAGGGGACCGCCACACGCATTCCGAGTTTTAAAAACCGCGCTTCATCCACGTTCACACTATAAGTGAACGATTGCTTTAAAGGGATAGGTAAAATAACATCTATGAAGTACACGGTATAAAAGTAAAAAAGGCCATTCAGATTATGAACGACCTTCCAAAGCGTTTATAAACAATTTATTTTACCCTGTACCAGTATTGTGTACGGCCAATGAGCGAGAAGCCAATATAGCCTCTAACCTTCAGTTTATCACTTTCTTCCAACTCTATATAACATTTGTACAGTTTCCCACTCTCGGGATCCAGGATCTTTCCACTGTTATACTCTTCTCCATCTTTCTCCAGGCCTCTAATAATCTCCAATCCCATTATAGGTTTGTCTTCGTCTTCACCCTCGCAGTTCATACATTTTGCGTCCTGGCGACCTTCTACAAGGATCTCCACCACTTTGCCATACACCTTCCCGTCGCGTTTATAGATCTCCACGATGGATTTCTCTACGCCTGTTCTATCATCGATGGTTTTCCATTTTCCATAAACATCCTGGGCAGAAACTGCAGTTCCGCAGCATAGTGTAAAAAATAATATCAGGTTCCTAACTAGTTTCATCTTCAACTTTTGTATTCCTTTCTTTTAGCCGTTGCAGGGATATATTCAATTCGAAGCCCAGCAACAAGAGGTTAGAATTAATCCATATATAGAACAACATGATCATCAAAGCCCCTATAGAACCGTATAACTCATTATAACTTGAAAAATTGTTGATATATATCCCGAATAAATAGGTTGTGAGCATGAATAATAGGGTGGTCATTAGCGCTCCTACTGAGAAAAAACGGGTTTGTCGTCCTTCTTTTACCCCAAAATGGTAGAGGCCGGAAGTAATTACATACACCATCCCCACAAAAACGGTCACCTGGAAGACGTTGATCAACAGGATGTCATCCGAAATATAAGCTCTCCCTTTTAATTCATTGATGATAAATTCGCCATATAAGATCACCGCAACCGTAGCCAACATCAATATCGATAGGCAGATCGATACAATAAGTGCCACAAAATACTGACGGAAGAATGCCCTGTTAATGGTAACGTTAAAGGAGCCTTCAAAGGCTGTGAAAATGGCATTTACCCCATTGGCCGCCAGGAAGAGCGATAAGAATAATACAAAATATGTTAACCCGGTACGCTGGTTGAGCGCTATGTCTTCAATTACAGGATAGAAGAAATCCTGGGTTTGTGGCGGTAATAATTCTTCAATAAATACAAGGAACCGCTGCTGAAATCCTTTCACTTTTATGTAGGAGATCAAATTCAGAATAAATAAAAGAAAAGGGAAAATGGCTATAAAAAAGCTATAGGCTATAGAACTGGCTCGAGATGAAAAGGTCCCTCTAATAATTCCAGTTATGTATATCTCCAGCAGGTCGTACAACGACAGCCCATTGAAACCGGGTAGGATAATTCTTTTCAATAGCCGTACGATGATGTTCACCACGGGTATAGAAAGTAATTTCTCTTCGGTTTCCGAACTCATTTATACAGCCTTTAAACTTAGATCCATATTATAAACCGAATGTGTTAATGCCCCACTTGAAATATAATCTACGCCACACTCGGCATATTTTCTTACAGTATCCAGGGTAATTCCGCCACTGGATTCGGTGAGACATTTATCTCCTATAAGGGCCACCGCTTTTTTGGTGTCCTCGTAATTAAAATTATCGATAAGAATTCGATACACGCCCCCGGCCTCCAAGATTTGCGATATCTCATCCAGATTACGCGCCTCACAAATGATCTTTAAGTTTAATTTCTGGTCTTTAAGATATTTTTTGGTGGCTTCTATAGCCTTCGCAATACCACCGCAAAAGTCGATATGATTGTCTTTCAACATGATCATATCATATAAAGCAAATCGATGATTCTTTCCTCCACCTATTACCACGGCCCATTTTTCCAGCGCCCTGATCCCGGGCGTGGTCTTTCGGGTATCCAGGATCTGGGTCCCGGTTCCTTCCAGTAATGTTACATATTGATTCGTCTTGGTGGCAATCGCACTCATGCGCTGCATCGCATTGAGTACCAGTCGTTCTGCTTTTAAAATGGATTGCGAACTTCCCGAAACATAAAAACAAACGTCTCCATGCTTTACCGTGGAACCATCCGGCATCTTTACATCCATTTTTAGGCCTGTATCCACAAATTCGAATACCTGCCGTGCAAAATCCACTCCGGCAATGATCCCTTCATCTTTTACCAATAGTTTGGCAGATCCCTCTGCATCTTCGGGGATACAGGCAAGGGAACTGTGGTCACCGTCCCCCACGTCCTCCCGTATTGCATTGGCGATGATACGGTCTATTTCCTTATTGAATTGTTTTTTAGTAATCATTTCACGAATTCTTTCAGCTAAAATACTAAAAGAAGTACGAAACAGGAAGCTCCCGGGAAATACTACCTTTGTCTTCAGATAATTAAATTTTACCATTAAAAAATGAATATAAGCTTGCTCGCAATTGGAAAGACAGACTCCGGTGAACTGCAATCACTTATCGATGAATACCACCGCCGACTCTCACACTACGTCCCTTTTTCTTTCGAGCTCATTCCCGATATCAAAAACAGTAAAAACCTAAGCGAAGCCCAGCAGAAACAACAGGAAGGTGCTGCCTTGTTAAAGCGGGTTCAGAGCGCAGACAGGCTTATACTGTTGGACGAAAAGGGAAAGAGTTATACCTCCGTGGAGTTTTCGGCTTTGCTTCAGAAACACATGAACAGTGGAATTAAAAACCTGGTTTTTGTAATTGGAGGCCCCTATGGTTTTAGTGAGGAAGTTTATGCCCGTGCTAATGGTAAGATCTCCCTTTCCATGATGACCTTCTCCCACCAAATGGTACGATTGTTCTTTATCGAACAGCTATACCGTGGTTTTACGATCCTTCGGAACGAGCCGTATCACCATCGTTAAGCTGTTGCTGTATTTTTTCTTTTTTCTGAAACAGATACTGCTTTTCAAACACATTCTTTACAGTGCCCAGAGCCAAATCCAGACAAGACAGCGCTTGTTCGATCTCATTGCGCATCAGGTAGTATTCGGCCATGGTCCCGTAATATAAATACGAACGTTGCTCCAGCGATGCCGGCTCGATCTTACTTAATAAGACTTCAGCAGCCTCCAATTCTCCCAGTTGTAAGTGGACCAATGCCATGTTAAGCGCGGTCATAGGGTCCGGACGTAACTGGTACATTTGTCGGTACCATTTTAAAATACTACGCCAACTGGTGGTTTCGAAGGATGGCGCTTTTAAATGTTCGGCAGCGATGGAGGCTTCATAGTGGTAATGAGAGAAACAATTATTGACCACCGCTTGGTTCATCGCTTCATTTCCCAGCCTGATGAGCGGAAAATACCATAAGGACCTATCCTGGTTGGGCAGGTCGATTATCTCACCCTTTTCGTTCATCTTACTGTCCAGTCTTGCTGCATGAAAACACATCAGGGCAAACAAGGCGTATCCATCGTCATTTCGGGTATTTTTATTCTTCAGCACCATTTTACATAAACGCATGGCTTCGCCACACAACTCCTTTCTAACCAGGATATCGGTGCGGTTAGAATGAAATCCTTCGTTAAAAATTAGGTAAAGTACTTCGTGTACGCTGTCCAGCCGTACCATGAGTTCCTGGCCTATAGGGATCTCGAAAGATATATTCTCCCTGCTTATCACCTTACGGGCGCGACTCAGTCGTTTTTTAATGGTATCTTCTTTGGTGAGTACTGCCGAGGCTATTTCTTTGGTTGTAAAACCCGAGATGGTCTTTAGTGCAAAAGCGATGCGGTCTGTGGCTGATAATTTGGGGTGACAGGCTGTAAAGATCATACGTAGCACACTATCTTCGATCTCTGTATCTAAAAAGAGATCATTGATGGCGATAGCCTGGGTCCCGGTGGTTACATTTGGGATTCGCTGTTTTTCGGCCTTTAATTTTCTGAAGATATCCAGCACCCTGTTCTTGGCCGCAGCGGTTAGCCAGGCTTCGGGATTATTGGGTTTCTGAACCCTCCAGGCAGACATGGCCTTAATAAAGGTATCCTGGACAGCATCTTCAATGGTCTCGATATGCCTCAGCCCGAAAATCCGTATTAAAACAGAGACCATCTTCCCATAGTGATGCCTGAAAAGATGGTCCAGCATTTTTTGTTCCATTACCTATCGAAAACGATTACCTCTCGAATCTCTACGGTTCCTCCCAGGTCGTAATCCGGGAAATCCCGAGCAACGTCCGCCACCTCATCAACATTGTTGGCAGCCACCAGGTAATAACCTCCCACGATCTCCTTGATCTCCGCGGAGGTGAGGTCGGTCACTGTTCTGTTAGCCCCGGAAATTCTTCTGGCGGTAGAGTGAAGTGCATTTCCACCGCGTAGAATACCCGATTCCTCCATTTTTTGCCCCCAGGCGAACCATTTACCCATGCGGGCTTGTACATCATCCTGAGATAAGCCAAGGTCTCCGTAATCGGCTCCGATAAAGATCATCATAAATTCTTTCATAATTTTTGTTTTTATTGGTTAACAAATACGTTTACCTAAAAGACGAAGCCCGGGATGAAAAAGGGGACAGTGTTTCCTAAAAATTTAAAATTTAAAGAAAGTACGTATCCACCATAACTTCATTTTTGTTAACGGATGGTATTTTAAGTTCAACTCGAAATGAGTGGTTTTCCGCAGTATGCTCTTGTAATTGGAAAATTCTCCAAAGCCCGTTTCTCCATTATACTTCCCTATTCCACTTAAGCCAACCCCGCCAAAGGGTAACCTCCTATTTGTAATCTGCATAACAGCTTCGTTCTCTGCCCCGCATCCAAAGGAGATCTCCTGCATCACCTTCTTCCGTTCCTCTAAATTGTTGGAGAAAACATAGCAGGCCAATGGTTTGGATAAGGATCTCACCTTATCGATAGCCACATCCAGATCGGTATAACTTATCACCGGGAGTATGGGGCCAAAGATCTCTTCTTCCATCACCTTATCGTTAAAACTTACATCAACAAGAATGGTTGGATCTAAGGTTCGGGCTTCCTTGTCCACCTTGCCTCCGAAATAGACTTTTACCGGGTCTATAAGTGCTGCAAGGCGTTCAAGATGAGACTGGTTGATGATCTGTGAGTAGTTCTCATTATCCACACTATAGGCGCGTTTCTCAATTTCTTCTACACATTGTTTTAAAAAACGTTCCCTGATCTTTTCCTCCACCATCACATAATCCGGAGAATTGCAGGTCTGGCCAGAGTTTATAAATTTCGCCCAGATGAGGCGTTTTACCACCATCTTCAGGTTGCAATCTGCCGTAACGAAAGCCGGGCATTTGCCGCCTAATTCGAGGGTGACCGGAGTTAAGTGGTCTGCGGCTGCCTGGTATATTATCTTTCCTACCCGCGGACTGCCGGTAAAGAATATCTTGTCGAATTTATTTTCTAAAAGCTGCTGGGTTTCGGGAACACCTCCTTCAACCACCTTTAAAAAACCGGGGTCAAAATTATCGTTGATTAGCCGGGCCAAGGCTGCACTGGTGTTTGATGTTAACTCACTTGGTTTCAGGATCACGGTACATCCGGCCGAGATAGCAGCTACGGTAGGTGCCAGAGATAATAGATAGGGATAGTTCCAGGGCCCTATCACCAGGCTAACCCCAAGAGGTTCGGCCAGTATATAACTGCGGGCGGGGAAATTAACCAAATTAGTAGGGATGATCTTTCGCTCTGCCCAGGAGTCAAGGTTCTTCAAAGCAAGGCTTATATCACTGAAGATAAGGGCAAATTCGGTGGCGAGGGTCATGAATTCCGATTTACGGAAATCGCTGTGGATGGCAGCACAGAGCTCCTTTTCATGAGCTTTGAGTAAGGACTTTAGCTTCCGAAGTTGTTTTTTTCTGAAAGTAATTTCACGGGTTACACCCGAATTGAAGAATTCCTTCTGATTTTGTACTAAATCATGCATATTCACAACAGATCATCATGATTTAAAAGTAAGATAATTAGATGAAAGTTTTCCGGAGGTGGGACTTTTATCCTTTTCCTTTTTTTCTGTTCAGTACTTTATACTCCTCGTAACACTCGCTGATCGCATCCAGTATTTGAAGATCACTGGCAGTTTTAATGAAGTCGGCCGAATAATTACACCTATTCACGATCTCGTCTATATCAACTCGTTCCAGCTGCAGGACGGCCATTAAAGTTTCGCGGTCATACTTCCCTGCAAGCAGGTTTCGTATCTCGTCGTCTTCTTTCATTTGCCGTAGCTTACGCATCTGTTTGGGTTTCTTTCCGAAGATATTATAGAGGAAATCGGCCGGATTAAAGATAGAACTTAACACGCTGCTCACAGCTCCCGGTTTGGTCTCACCTCCTTCATAACCGGTGCTCAGGCCTGAGATACGGTAGCGATAGTTATCGTAAATAGGGATAAGTCTGGCATCTACTTCCACATAACCCGTTAACTGAACCGGTCTTACAACCACTTCTTCCAGGGCGATCCCCAGCTCGGTCATCTTCACTTTAATATCCCCGTATTTCAACCAGTCGTTGGTAACTCTAACTCGAATGGATTTAAACCCGAGATAACTAAAGTATAAGGTATCATTTACGCTGGCTCGAATGCTAAACTTCCCCTCACGGTCTGTGCTGGCACCTTTTACACTGTTCAGGTTAACGATATTCACATTTTCAAGCGGCTGATCGGTAGCATCGTTCAGTACGGTACCATTAATTTCGGCATCATCCTGCGAATACGCTAAGGCGCAGCTAAAAACAAGTAATAGGAATAAAATTCTCTTCATAGCTTTGAAGACGTAAATGTACATAAATAGACGTTAAAATCACGCCAAAGTTGCATCAACCCCCCTAAATTTAAGACTTACTTAACGTCTTCTCCTTCGTCCACCCGTCCCTTTGTCGTTAGGTCGTTGATTCTTGCGCCTGCTCTTCCCTTTAAATTTTGGCTTGTCACCTCCATAGGATCTGCCCTTCTTCTTAAAATCTCGTTTCCCGCTTCTGCCGGATCTTCCGCCACCTTTTCTGCGGCCATCCTTGGAGATCTCAACCGTTATCTGTCTGCCATTTAGTTTAAACGACTCGAAGGCGTGCAATACCAGATCTTTATGCTTTTCTTCCACATTGAAGAAAGAAAAACTGTCCATCACATCAACCTTGTAAAGATCGTCCTTGCTTAACTGAAGCAGATCGCGGAGGAAATCCTTTAGCGACATCCAATCGAAATCGTCCTTGGCACCCAGATTGATAAAGAAACGTATACTGGGGCCATCAGAGCCCATACTGGTATCTCCGGCAGCTACGTTTAGATCTTTAGAATTCTTGTAGTAGTTATAGAAACGGGTAAATTCTACAGAGAATACTTTCTTTATTAGTTCTTCTTTGCTGAATTCGGTCAATACTTCGTTAATTCCATCTAAATAAGGATCGATATCGTGATTAACCTTGGTATCCTTTATGCTGCTCGCGAGGTGAAATAACTGCTTTTCACAAATCTCCATTCCCGAAGGAAGTTCCTTCTGTGTAAATTGTTTCTGAATGATCTTCTCTATGGCCTTTATCTTACGAGACTCACTTTTAGAGATGATCACCATAGATACCCCACTTTTCCCTGCCCGGCCGGTACGTCCACTTCGGTGGGTATAGGTTTCGATCTCATCGGGTAGCTGGTAATTGATCACATGGGTGATATCGTCTACGTCTATTCCTCTCGCGGCCACATCGGTTGCAACTAGCATCTGTATTTGGCGGGTGCGGAAGGACTTCATAACGAGGTCGCGTTGATTCTGACTCAGATCTCCGTGCAGTGCTGCGGCATTATATCCGTCTTCTATTAGCTTCTCGGCCACTTTTTGAGTATCCCGTTTGGTACGGCAAAAAACCACCGAAAATATATCCGGGTTCGCGTCTGCCAGTCTTTTTAAGGCTGCGTAACGGTCCCTGGCATTAACCATATAGAACTCATGCGAAACGCTGTCTGCACCAACATTCTTGGTCCCCACCGAGATCTCGATAGGGGTATGCATGAATTTTCTGGCAATGGTAGCAACTTCTTTAGGCATAGTAGCACTGAAGAGCCAGGTACTTTTATCGGATGGAGAATGCGATAGTATTTCGGTAATATCCTCGTAAAAGCCCATATTGAGCATTTCGTCGGCTTCGTCGAGAACACAATATTCAATTTTGGAAATATCTATCATTCCACGACCAATCATATCCTTCATCCTTCCGGGAGTAGCTACAATTATCTGAGCACCCTTCTTGATCTTACGAGCCTGGTCTGAAATACTGGCGCCTCCGTAAATAGCAACTATATTGAGGCCTTTAACGTATTTCCCATACGCGATAAGCTCATTGGTGATCTGCATACAAAGTTCCCGGGTTGGGGACAGGATGAGTCCCTGGGTGGTACGGCTTTCAGCATTTATCTTCTGAAGCATCGGAAATCCGAATGCCGCTGTTTTACCGGTACCTGTTTGTGCTAAAGAGACCATGTCGGTCTCGCGTTCGATGAGAATTGGAATTGTTTTTTCCTGAACTTCCGAAGGGGTTTCAAAACCCATATCGGATATGGCTTGAAGGAATTGTTCCTTCAATCCTAACGATTGAAATGTTGGCATAAAAATGTTTTACCTGTTAGTGCGTTGTGTGGAAGCTAACGACAGATAAAAACCCCATGCTTCGATTTCAACGCTTCCTCTCTCTGAGGAATCGGCGGCAAATATAATCTTAATTAATGTAAGAGACAGAATTTATGAACGTTAGTTTTTATTAGAACAACTATTTCACGTCTTCAGGTAATCGATAAGCTGCCGCATCGCCTTCCCTCTGTGGCCTATCTCACTCTTTAATGTAAGCGGCATTTCTGCAAAGGTTTGTGTATAGCCTTCCGGCTGAAATACAGGATCGTAGCCAAAACCCCTGGTCCCTCGCGCTTCACGGGTTATCACGCCGTTGCATATTCCCTGGAACAATACCGGATTGTTGTTGAGCGTGAGTGCTATTACTGTTTTAAACCTTGCGCTACGATCCTTCTTGTCCTGCAGCTCGCGCAATAACTTTTCCATATTGGCCTGTGCATCCTTGCCCGGGCCGGCATAGCGGGCGCTATAAACTCCCGGAGCATTATTGAGCGCGGCTACCTCGAGGCCGGTGTCATCGGCAAAGCAATCCATCCCGTAGTGAAGTTTTACATATTCAACCTTCTGTATGGCATTCTCGGCAATAGTTTCTGCTGTTTCGGGGATGTCTTCATCACAGTCTATATCATTCAGACTTAATAATTCGATATAGCCCGGGAGTAAGGCTTTTACCTCGGTGAATTTATTCTGATTGTGAGTAGCGAATACTAATTTCAAAAAATGGAATTTTATAGTTTAGAGGCTGTGATCAGGACTTTCCCTTGTTATCATTATCTGCCGTATTGGCCAGCTCGATAAGTGTAACCTGAGCGATAGCGCATAATTTTTCCGACTTAGCCGTGACGCCAAATACTTCCGATCGGCACACACTTAAGGTTCTACCGCGCTTTATTACGTTCGATCGGCAATGAAGATAATCGCCCTCGGCAGGTGAAAGCAAATTCAGTTTATATTCTACTGTTAGCACCGATGAGTCCTCGGCCATTAGGGAATATGCGGCATATCCCGCGGCATTATCCGCCAAGGTTCCAACAACACCTGCATGAAAATAACCATGTTGCTGAGTTAGGGACTTGTTGTACGGGATCCGGATCTCACACATTCCCTCCTCAGAAGCTACCAATTCTGCTCCCAGGAAAGACATGAATTCTTGCCGATTAAAACTATCTCTTACCTTCGTTATCATGCCCGTGAATGCAACGCTACCCTGTTTCCTTCCGAATCGATAAACACACCCATATAGCCGTGCTCCGGTGAGATCTGGGTCTTGGGCTGGTAAATCTTTCCACCGGCCCCTTCTACTCTATCCAATTCCTGCTGTACGTCCTCGCTGTAAATATATACCAGGGCACCTTCCTCACTGGGGATATAAGATTCCTGCTGGATCAGGGTTCCTGTAGCTCCCGGAGCATTTTCCTTATTCGGGAACCAGGCCATTTTCAGCCCTCCAAAATCAACGGGCTGTAAGGTAACATCAAGTACTTTTTCATAGAATTTCACCGCTCTGTCCATGTCGTTCACGGGAATCTCTATCCAGGCAAAGGTATTGTGATTCATAGCTTGAAAATTAAATTGTTATGGCGTTAATTATCTATCTGAGCGATCAGGATTCGAGTATCTTCTTCAGGTCGGTAAGCCCTTCCTCAAAATCCTTGCCCACCGCCTTGTCCATATTGTAGAACAACATCATTACATTATAAGGTCGTTTGTTTACTCCCGAAAATCCCCAGGTAACACGTGTACCTCCATCTACTTCATCTACTTCTATGTAGGCATCACTTTCCGACTTCCACGGCTTGAAAAACCTCAACTCGGTATCCAGGCGCTTATTCTCAGTGATCTTTACGATCTCTTGTTCGCCGCTTCCAACCTCCTTATTTCCCTCCCAACTGGAGACAAATCCCACAGTTCCGTCTTCTCCTGTGAAGCTTTGTTTCATGTTCGGATCTTTCTTTTTCCAGGGAGACCAGTGATCCTGGTTCTTCACATGTTTGAGATACTGAAAAACTTCCGGCAAAGGTCTGTCTATCACAATGGATCGG
>QQUG01000112.1 GCA_008501705.1 Flavobacterium sp. | reverse complement strand
AATGTGTATAAGAACGGAACGAATCCCAGATTCGGAGAGAGTGTGTCGGGCGTTATTAGTATGAAATCGGATAGCGAGATTCCTGACAATGTAACCGGGGCAGCCTCCATAGATTTTATTAGCACTCAATTCTACGCTAAAATACCGGCTGCCGAAAATTTTGCCTTTCACATTTCAGGCAGAACCTCCATCAATACCGGGCTTGGAAATCCTGTTTATAATCAGTTCTTTGAAAGGGTTTTTCAAAATACTGTAGTTACAGATTTCAGTAATAATACTACAGAAGGGCTTCGTTCCACCGACGAAGCATTCAATTTTTACGATATCAACGCCAAGGCTATCTGGCAGCTAACCCCCAAGGATAAGATTCAGTATAATTTTCTCACCATATTCAATAAATTGCAATTTACAGAGCGCTTAATCGATGAGACCAGCAGCAGTAAAAATGTGAGTGAATTAAAACAACAATCCCTGGTGAACGGTCTGAGTTGGGAACGTGACTGGTCTACCAGGCTATCGTCTAAGTTGGTCTATAACCATGTAAATTATGGAAATGACGGGGCAAACCAGAATGTGGATACCGGACAATTACAAATACAAATAAATGACGTTACCGAACGTGAGATAGCTCTGGAACTCTTTTACACCTTCAATAACGATCTATCTCTCAACGCGGGATTTCAACACACCGAAACCGATATTAAAAACGAGTTCAGTCCCTTTTCGGTAATTGAATCCTTTATTACTGAAAACACCTTGAAATCCAACGCCTATTTTGTTAATTCGAAATGGAAATTCTTCAATAAAAATACGATAGTAAGCGCCGGACTTCGGCTAACAGACTACCCGGATCTGGAGAAGCAATATTTGGAACCCAGGATCAATTTCCTTCAAAAGATCAATTCAGCCATAAGTTTTACAGCTTCCGCAGAAATGAAACACCAGTCTGTCATTCAAACGATCGATATCCAAAATAACCTCCTGGGAATTGAAAATCTGCGCTGGATCATATTAGGTGAGGAATCTGCTCCCATATTAGAAAGCCGGCAATTTGCTCTGGGTGGCAATTTTAAAAAAGATAACTGGGCATTTGGGCTGGAAGGATTTTATAAGAAGGTAGAAGGAGTGAATACGGCCAATCAAGGTTTTAGAAATCAATTGTCCAATACAGAAAGCCTGGGCAGTTACGATGTAAGTGGTGTGGAAGTATCCATCAGCAAGAAAACCGAAAGGTTAAATGCGTGGCTGAGCTACACCTACCTCAACAACGAATACACATTTAATGACCTGGATCCGTCCAGTTTCAGAAGTAATTACGATATAACTCATACCCTTTCCCTGGCTGCTTCGTATAAATGGAAGTCATTAATATTTTCGCTGGGAACAAATTATCACAGCGGAATTCCATACACCACTCCTGTTGCCGGAAATGAAGTGATCATTGAAAATGAGCAGGCAAGGATCAATTATAATAGCCCGAACAACGCTACCTTAAAAGATTTTTTTCGCACCGACTTCTCCGCCGGATATACGCTAAAGCTGGATCAAACATTTACCGGAAAATTAAACATAGGAGTGATCAATATTTTCAACAGGCGAAATGCCCTGGACACCTATTATGTGCTGGATCGAGATCTCAACGGCGAAGCCAATCTAAACAGGGTACAGCAATTTTCCCTGGGGTTTACTCCAAACGTATCGCTGAAATTGCTATTCTAGGTCACATGCGCTCTGGCACGGAGATCCCAAGTAAGGAGAAAGCAGTTTTTATCACTGCCGCAACAGCAGTTGAGAGTTGAATACGAAAATATTTCTCCTTTTCGTCTTCCGCACCCAAAATAGTTACATTTTGATAGAAGGAATTAAATTCCTTTACCAGGTCGTAAGTGTAATTGGCGATCAGCGCCGGGCTGTAATTGCCAGCAGCTTGCTGCAGGGTTTCGGGGAAAGCTTGTAGTTGTTTCAGTAGTTCCTTTTCCTTCTCATGAAGATCTACAGACATTATATCTTTTTCGTCCATAGCAGGTGCCTTTCGCAAGATGGACTGTATCCTGGCGTAGGTATATTGAATAAACGGGCCTGTATTTCCCTGGAAATCCACACTTTCCTTGGGATCGAATAAGATGCCCTTCTTGGGATCCACCTTCAGAATATAATATTTGAGAGCCCCCATCCCAATAGTGTGATAAAGTTCTTCTTTTTCTTCTTCTGAAAAGTCTTCGATCTTGCCTAATTCTTCCGAAATTTCCCGTGCTGTAGAGGACATATCCGCAATCAGGTCGTCTGCATCTACAACCGTCCCTTCCCGGCTTTTCATCTTACCCGAAGGAAGGTCCACCATCCCATAGCTGAGATGATATAGATTTTCGGCCCAGCTGTATCCTAATTTCTTCAGAATTAAAAACAGAACTTTAAAATGATAATCCTGTTCATTACCCACCGTATAGATCATCCCCGTTACATCCGGATGGTCTTTCACCCTTTGGATCGCTGTGCCTATATCCTGGGTCATATACACCGCTGTACCATCACTACGCAGTACGATCTTTTCGTCCAGGCCTTCGTCTGTGAGATCACACCACACTGATCCATCTTCCTTTCTAAAAAATACACCGTTTTCAAGGCCTTCTTCAATATTATCCTTCCCTAAAAGGTAGGTATCGCTTTCGTAATAATAGCTGTCGAAATCCACTCCCATGGCGGTGTAGGTCTTTTCAAATCCTTCATAGACCCAGCCATTCATCATTTTCCACAGTGCCACCGTATCCGGATCGCCTGCTTCCCACTTACGCAGCATTTCCTGAGCTTCAAGTAAGGATGGAGCCTTAGCCTTGGCGTCATCGGCAGACATACCTTCACTTACTAATTTTTCTATCTCTTCTTTGTAGACCTTGTCGAATTTTACGTAATAATTTCCAACAAGTTTATCGCCTTTAAGTCCGGAAGATTGTGGCGTTTCACCATTTCCATAGCGCTTCCAGGCCAGCATACTCTTACAAATGTGTATTCCCCTGTCGTTGATGATCTGAGTCTTGTATACTTTTCTGCCACTGGCCTTCAGAATCTCTGCTACCGAATATCCAAGGAGGATATTCCGCATATGTCCCAGGTGCAAAGGCTTGTTGGTGTTTGGTGAGGCATATTCCACCATCATGGCTTCGATTCCAACAGGTTCTATTCCGAAGGAAGAAAAATTGGTAACCGAATTAAAGAAATTCAGGTAATACGCATCACTTAGAACGAGATTTAGAAAGCCCTTCACTACATTAAATGCGATGACCTCCTCAACATGCCTGGTTAAGTACTTGCCAAGGGACTCCCCTATTTGTACAGGGTTTCCTTTGATCACTTTCAACATAGGAAAAACAACCACAGTGATATCGCCTT
This sequence comes from Flavobacterium sp., assembly GCA_008501705.1. Taxonomy (GTDB): domain Bacteria; phylum Bacteroidota; class Bacteroidia; order Flavobacteriales; family Flavobacteriaceae; genus Pukyongia. Next base: position 15,022 of record QQUG01000112.1, on the reverse strand, counting down.
CAAATTCTTTACGGGTAGCCTGGAATTCGACAGTATCCGGGCTATTTCCATATATTTCCTGCGTGGCATTCTTAATGTGTGCTGTTAGTTTTTCCTGCAATACCATTGGTTCGTTGTGAGCTTAATTTTTGTGAGTACAGCATGCTGCTGATTTAGAGCGCAAAGATAAAATTTTATTCGGTAGCAAGGTGAGTATTCAACGGCCTAAAACTTAACTAAGTTTTAAGGGGAAAGGCCTTGATATTAGCTACCTTTAAAACAAAAAATGCTATTAAATGTTTCTTATAATAACCGCGATGTATATCGAAAGATAGACGAGGCGGTTGGTAAGCCCTTCACTATGGCTCAACGGCTGAGACGAGGCGGGATTGGAGCGGGGAAACTTGTGATCACTGAAGCCAGTGTCCAGATCAATAATTTACTCATACTCGATAATAACCGAAATGTATGTGGTATCGAAATGAGGCCCAAAGGGATCATTGTGGGATTCCGATCATTACTGGAGACCTATGCACTCGTTATTCCATATTACAAATTAACGCTTTACAAAGGCAGGGCTGAGGAATACAGCATCTATCGGGATACCTATTTCGTAAAGATCGAGGCGAAGGCAAAGGATACATACACTCATAGATTTATGAGTAAGATTCTTACTGAAAAGGCATCGAACTTACCTCCACAGCCATCGGAGATGAATTAACGGCGTCTTTTCATGAACGCACCGGCAAGAATAGCGAGTATCCCAATTCCAAAAATACCAATGGTTTGATTGCTGTCTGCCTGATCCAGAGATCGGTATTGAGGTAGTAAAAGAAGCATCGCTCCATAAACAAAAAGTAAAATACCTCCGGCAACCAGAACAAAGCGTAATATCTTCATATATCAAAGGTAAATATATTGTGTTTAACAAAAGTATCATTGATATTAAGTAACTTGAAACAAAAAAATTGAAAATTCTACTTACAGGGGCGAATGGCTACATTGGCATGCGATTACTCCCTTTATTACTGGAACAGGGTCATCAGGTGGTTTGCGCGGTACGAAATGCGCAACGGCTTTCGGTGAATAAAGAAACAAGAGCCAGGATAGAAGTGATCGAGATCGATTTCCTGGACGATGACGCCTCCGGGATCATCCCAAACGATATTGATGCGGCCTATTATTTAATACATTCCATGAGTGGGTCGACTTCCGATTTTGACGAGAAAGAAGAGAAATCTGCCAGGAACTTTAATCGGTATCTCCAGCCCACTTCCTGCAAGCAGGTGATCTACCTTAGCGGAATAGTGAATGAGGAGGAACTCTCAAAGCATTTGTCTTCCAGAAAGAATGTGGAAGATATTTTAGGTGAGGCGACTTTTGCGCTCACCGTGTTAAGGGCGGCGATCATTGTTGGATCCGGAAGTGCTTCCTTTGAGATCATTAGAGATCTGTGCGAAAAATTACCGGTAATGATCACTCCAAGATGGGTAAAAACCCGCTGTCAGCCCATAGCCATAAGAAACGTGATCGAATTTCTGTTAGGTGTACTGGGACGAGAAGAAGTATATAATGATTCGTATGATATTGGAGGGCCCGATATCCTTTCATATAAACAAATGATGCAGCGATACTCGAAAGTGAGGAAACTATCGCTATTTATTATTGATGTTCCTTTTCTCTCCCCTAAGCTCTCATCGTATTGGCTGTATTTTGTTACCTCCACCTCCTATAAGCTCGCCCTGAACCTGGTGGACAGTATGAGGATTGAAGTTATTACTAAAGACACCAGGCTGCAGGAATTACTAGGCATTGAACCCCTGCATTACACCGAAGCCATTTCTATGGCATTCGAGAAGATCGAACAGAACCAGGTAGTATCTAGCTGGAAAGATTCTATGGTGAGCGGAAGATTTCGGGAGGATCTTAAACCGTATGTCCAAATTCCTAAATACGGCTGTCTGAAAGATGCTCAGAAAATAAAGATCGAGAAACCGGACCGCGTTCTTAGCAATATCTGGAGTATTGGAGGGACAAAGGGTTGGTATTATGGTAATGCCTTATGGAGGGTTCGCGGATTTATCGACAAGTTGTTTGGGGGCGTTGGTCTGAGACGAGGTAGAACACATCCCGATAAGATCTATGAAGGGGATGCCTTGGATTTCTGGAGGGTATTACTGGCCGATAAGGAAGCGAAACGACTTTTGCTTTTTGCCGAAATGAAAGTCCCGGGAGAGGCATGGCTGGAATTTAATATAGACGACAACAATGTATTGCATCAAACAGCCACTTTCAGGCCCAGGGGACTCTGGGGCCGACTTTACTGGTTTGCCATGCTACCGTTTCACTATTTCATCTTTAGGGGGATGATACAGAGAATTGCACGCACCTAGTATTTATTTCTTCGGAAGGAATACTTCGGCCATCATGCAGCGTGCACTACCTCCTCCACAAGTTTCTATGGTTTGAAGGTCACTACTTAAGATCTCACAGTGCTTTTCAATTTGAGCGATCTGCTGCGGATTAAGACTGTTATGAGCAGCCGTGCTCATCACTAGAAATCTTTTGTTATCGGTACCTTTTACCTGTAGCATATTTCCGGCGAACTGATGCATTTGAGACTCGGTAATATCGATGATCTCCTTCCCATCTTCCTTAAGATGTTGCACCACATTTTTCTTTTCTGCGGAATCGTCTATACTCTCCAGGCAGATCACACAAAAATTCTCAGCCAGACACATCATCACATTGGTGTGATAAATTGGTTTACGCTCTCCGTCCACTGTCTGATTGGCTGTGAAAACAACCGGTGTATATTCGAAATCCTCGCAGAACTCGATAAATAATTGTTCGTCGGCGCGAGGTGATAAAGCGCAATATGCTTTCTTATTCACCCGGTCCATTAAAATGCTACCTGTACCTTCCAAAAAGATATCTTCATTTTCGGCAGCGGTATAGTCGATGATATTCTCAATTAAGAAACCTTCTTTCTCCAATCGCATAAAAACTTCATCGCGCCTTTCTTTTCTCCGGTTTTCAGCAAACATAGGATAGATCGCAATATCTCCGTTGGAATGGAAGCTCACCCAATTATTTGGAAAGATCGAATCCGGGGTGTCTGCAAGTTTATCATCGCTTTCCACGATCACATTCACACCCGCCGCTCTAAGTTTATCCACGAAGGTATCGAACTCCAACTGAGCCTTTTTGTTGATCTCGGAGTTCTTCAGATCGATATCCTCCTGAAAGTAGTTATTCACGGCAGTTTCTTCGTTCATACGGAAAGCCACCGGTCTAATCATTAATATGGTATTGGTGATCTGAGACATTAATTTTAAGTAATTAAATAGTCCGGCTAAATTAAATCTTTTCTGTGGTTATTTAGTCTCTTTTGCAGAAATAGCTGTGTAACTTTTGTTACATTTTTTCTCAAATTTTACTTCTAGTTTTGATTAAAAATACAATCAAAATGAAATACTTAATAATCGTGTAACGAAACAGCGATTATAATGAGATGCATTTTGTTTTAACAAAACATTAACAATATCAGTTTTAATATTTAATCCACAGCCCCGTTATTTGTTTTACTCTTAGCATGTGGATTATTAATTCTTTCTTTATGAAAAATAGTCTATTACTGGGAGTATTTCTTTTTATTAGCATGGGTATCCAATCTCAGAATTGGCATACAGACCTGGAAGAAGCCAAAGCTTTGGCTACGCAAAACAATCAAAACATTATTTTAGTCTTTAAGGGGAGCGACTGGTGTGCGCCTTGTATAAAACTGGACCGGGAGGTATTCAGTACGGAGTATTTTCGGTCTTACGCCAAAGATCATTTTGTACTTCTGGAAGCAGATTTTCCAAAGCGAAAGAAGAACGCTATTTCGGATGTCCTTCAGAAGAAAAACAATGAACTGGCAGCACGCTATAACAAGCGAGGCGTCTTCCCATTTGTGGTTGTCCTGGATAAAGATGGAAATGTCCTGGGGGAAACCGGATACTTCAAATCTACTCCCGAAGCATATATCTCACATTTAGAATCATTTAAAGGTTAATTTCTGAAAACTCTCACGACATTATTGATTTCTTTTCTACTCGTAAATCCCCTGTTTGCGCAGGACATCTATAAGCGAACTCTAAAATTGATGGGAAGCCGTTTCGAGATCACGGTCGTTGCAGATGATCAGGAACAGGCCGATGGTTACATAGATCTTGCGGTTTCGGAGATCACACGGATAGAAAAGCTAATTTCCAGCTGGGACCCCACATCACAAACTTCTGCGATTAACAAAGGAGCTGGTGGCAAAGCTATTAAAGTAGATCTAGAATTATTCAACCTGATAGATCGCTCGATGAAGATCTCTCAACTAACAGACGGAGCCTTCGATATTTCGTATGCATCCATGGATCGAATTTGGAAGTTCGACGGAAGCATGACGGCCATGCCATCTGAAGCATCCATAAGATCCTCGGTTCGCAAAGTGGGTTACAACAATATAGTATTGAACAGATCTGACACAACCGTTCTACTGAAACAAAGTGGAATGAAAATAGGCTTCGGAGGGATTGGCAAAGGCTATGCTGCAGACATGGCCAGGAAAAAACTCATCTCCGAAGGTGTAAGCGGAGGAATTATCAATGCCTCCGGCGATATGAATACCTGGGGAGTAAAACCCGATGGCAGTGATTGGAAAGTAGCTATTACCAATCCATTAAATAAGAACAAGGCATTTGCCTTACTACCCGTAAAAGAGGGTGCTGTGGTTACTTCTGGCAATTACGAAAAGTATGTCACCTTCAACGGGGTTCGATATTCCCATATAATCGACCCTCGTACCGGATATCCTGCGTCCGGTTTGATAAGCGCAACAGTTTTTGCTCCCAGCGCCGAACTGGCCGACGCCTTGGCTACTTCGGTTTTTGTTATGGGGACAGAAACAGCGCTGGATTTTATAAATCAGCTGGACGGAATAGAATGCATACTAATTGATTCTGACGGAAAAATATTTAGCTCCCAAAACATAGATTTTAACAAACAATGAAAAAATTATCCATACTTATCCTACTAGCCCTTAATTTATCATCCTGTGTGGTAGTTCATGAATACGAAAAAGTAAAGCTGAATGATCCGGATATGGCGTTAAGCGATAAAAAGATCAAGCGATTCGAATTGAATGCACAAGCTTATCGGGAGGCGGCTGCCGGAGCTAACGGCGGTAAAACAGGGGGTGGTTGTGGATGTAATTAAGAAACCTTAATGAAGAAATTTGTAATTGTAAGCCTCTTACTATCCGGGTTAAGCATTATGGCCCAGGACAGTACCTCTACCTACAAGAAAAGAGTATTGGAAACGACCGAAGTCGATTTCCTAATGAGCTATTATACACAGGACGGTTCTAACGCCGCCGTTAGCGGCGGTATAGGTACCGAAGAATTAACAGATCTTACCCCAACCATAGTGGTATCTATACCCTTGAACGATGATGACGTTCTTACGGTAGATCTCGGCATTTCGGCCTATACCTCTGCATCGTCCAGTAATGTAAATCCCTTTGATGCCAATGGACCGGCAGATCCCTTTGTGGCATCCTCAGGGGCTTCGTCTGGGGACGTATGGGGAAATTTAACCGGATCTTATAGTCATAGCAGTGACGACCGAGATGATATTTGGTCGCTTAAGGTGTCCGTATCCACCGAATACGATTATTTTTCAGTAGGTGCTGGAGGCAGCTATTCTAAACTTTTCAATGAAAAAAATACCGAGCTTAGTATAAGCGCCAACGTGTATATCGATAGTTGGTCGCTCATATATCCAATCGAATTCCGCGGATCATCGGGAGGTGATGATGAGGATGATTTCAATATAAATAATTATACGATAACGGGAAATCCTAATTACAATCCAAGTTTTGTCCCTCTGGACAGCAAAGGTAGAAACTCGTATTCGGTCGGATTTGGATTTTCTCAAATCCTAAGTGAACGGATGCAAGGCTCATTGGCCCTGGACCTTGTACAACAGGAAGGACAACTATCTACGCCATTCCAGCGCGTTTATTTTAGTGATGTGGCCGACTCCTTTATCGAAAATTTTCATCTTGCGGACGATATCGAAAGACTTCCGGATACCCGGTTTAAAGTAGCGATAGGTGGAAGACTTAATTATTATATCAACGAAATATTCGTGCTTCGTACCTATTATCGCTACTATTTCGACGATTGGGGTATCAATTCTCATACAGCCAGTATTGAGATCCCCGTAAAACTTTCAGATAAATTCACGGTTTATCCTTCTTACCGATATTATAACCAGACAGCTGCCGATTATTTTGCGCCTTATAATCAACACCTATCTACATCTCAGTTCTATACTTCAGATTATGACCTTTCAGAATACACTGCGAATCAATATGGGTTTGGTATAACGTATACCGACATTTTTACAAAATTCAGAATATGGAAATTAGGCTTGAAAAGTATAGACCTTAAGTTCGATCAGTATGAGAGAGATTCCGGTTTAAAGTATAGCCTCATCTCCGGCGGATTCTATTTTGTATTAGATTGATTACTTCGGAAGTTATACACGGCACCAAGCCCGTAACCAGCTCCCAGGAAAATGTTCCTGCCATCAAAAACGTATGATAAGCTGGCGTAGATACCGAAACTATCTGAAAACGGCCGGTAAACCGTCCCGCCAACTTTATGGAAATCGACACCAAACGCCCTGAAATCCTGAGGACGTGGCGTCCCAAGGTAATCTGTTCCACCAAACGAATGTTGAAAGTCGTAGTAGACATCGTAATACCAGTTTGAACTGGCTCGACCAAGTTTTAAGGTAAAAGGAATACTATTGGGTGTGGGATCGCTTTTAAACGAAAATCCACTTTGAGCCGTGGCAAACCAGCCCGTACTCCATTGATAATGTACCAGGCCCCTGCTGTCGATCACTGTGGCTTGCTGACCAATGTCGTTCAGCCCTCCGAGGTCGTAATCTGTAAGATTAGTCGAGAATCCACCACTCATGCTAAATTCGAAACGGCCGGTTGCGGTTGAAACTACCGCGACACGATATTTAAGATAGATAGCAATGTCCTGGAAATTGGCGTTATCATCGCTTACTATGTAAGGGATTGTAACATTGACGTCCAGATTGTCAGTGATCCCATAAGCACCAAAAATACTGGAATAGAACACACTCCTGGAGAGATCCAGTTTCCCGTTCTCTTCGCCTGCAAAATATTTTTTTCCATCTTCAAACCCCAGGCCTAACACAATAGTTCCGTTATTCTGTCCTCGATAAAATCCATCGATCTTACCCTGAGCAAATAGTAAGCTACTACTCAAAAAGCAGATTGTGATAATTCCCTTTCTCAAAACCATATAGACAAAAATAGACGAGATTATGTTTACACTCTTACAACAAATGTAGTGTGAAAGTATTCAGATAAAAAATGATAACTTTAAACAAAAACAATGACCGAAAAGGGCAAAATGCTTCGAGGTGAGATGTACGATCCATCAGATCCTGAATTATTTCAGGAGCGACTAGAAGCACGTCTAAAATTTCAGAAGTTCAACAAACTTCCCGAATCTTCGAAAGAAGAACGAGATATCATAATAAAGGATCTGTTAGGGTCCACCGGGTTGAATATCAATATAGAACCACCGTTCTACTGTGACTACGGCTACAATATTCTGTTAGGAGATAATGTCTTTATGAATTTCAATTGTTGTATCCTCGATGTAATGCCGGTAACCATAGGTGATAATGTGATGCTTGGTCCAAACGTGCAAATTTACACAGCCACACATCCTCTGGAATCTAAAGCGAGAAATTCGGGAAGGGAGTTTGCAAGGGCAATAAATATAGGTAATGATGTTTGGTTGGGAGGTGGCGCGATCATTTGCCCAGGGGTTAAGATTGGAAATGGCGCGGTTATTGGGGCAGGTGCTGTAGTGACTAAAGATGTCCCGGAAAATGTCTTTGCGGGAGGTAATCCGGCCATGGTGATTAAAAAGATCGATAATTAGTCTGTAAACAATGAGACCATTACTCCTTTTTCTGTTCATGCTTACCGCTGGTTTTATCAACCCATTGATAGCCCATCCGGCTTGGGGGCTGGTGATCGATGCAGATGAGAATATTTATTTCGCCGATATCTTCCACAACGGTCGTGGCTCTATTTGGAAACTTCATAAGAACGGCAAACTCGAATTGCTTTTGAGCGATTTTCACTCCCACAATGTGTGCCTGGATTCTACTGGCGCCTTGGTAGCCGCACATGGCGAAGGGCACAACACCCTGGTACGTGTAGTGGGAAATACTGTTACGGATACGCTTTATACCAGCTGGAATTACGAGGAGTTCAATGGCGGTAATTGTACCTACACCAATAATGGCGATATCATCTTCGGGATCTCGAATTACTTGTGGAAAATAACCCCGGAAGGAAGAAAAAGCAAATTATCCGATTTTAAGTTCGAATGGAACCAAACGGTATTTAGTGATGAATCCGGCAATGTGTATGCGCCCGATATTGGTCGCGACAATGGGGCCGTGATCAAAATTGATAAAAATGGTGCAGGATCGGTGATCGCCACCAACTTAATTAGTAAACTGGCAAGGAAATACGACAAGCATAACGACGTACTGCTGGGGATTGGAAAAGATGATAAAGGTTGGTTATATATTGCCGAAACAGCAGGAAAACGCATAATTAAGTTTAACGAGGAAGGTGTTTCGGAGACATTCTACGTCTCGGACGGGAATTGGTTTCCCAATGGGATTACCTTTAAAAATGGAGCGGCATATATCCTGGAAGTAAAGATGGACAATGGATATGAAGGTCCTCAAATTATAAAATTATCGGAAAACGGAAGTAAGGAAGTTCTTTTCAATTACGATAACTATATTAAGAATGTAAGTTCTATGCCGGACAATAATGAAAAAAATGAAGACAAAGGCATAATTCTGATAACCGTATTTTCATCGATACTAATGGTAATTGTGATCTCCTTTTTTATAGTCAGGAAGTTGGGTCGACCTCAAAGGCGAATTGCCGATCAATAAAATTTTCTACCCTTCTCGTACCAAAGGCATGGTGCTACATCTTAATAGTCCGCCCTGTTTTGCGATCTGTCCATAGGCAACCTCTTCCACGGTAAACCCTTCAGAGCGCAGCCAGTCGTTCAGTCTGGTAAAATTTCTTTCTGAAAGGATTACATCTGGTGCGATCGAGAAGATATTACTAAACATACTTGCCATTTCATCGGTTGTGATATGAAAGCAGTTTTCCTTTCCGAAGAAATTAACCAACCACTCATACTCATCTACTTCCAAAAAACTCTCTTTATGGATAATCGCCTTCCCTTTCCCAATGGGTTGAAAACAACAATCTAAATGAAGCGCGTTTTTTCGAGGATCTGTATTAGATTTTCGCAAATTAAAAGACTTTACCTTTTTATGAGGAAACAAATTTTGAAGAGCTTCAACGGCTTTCATATTGGTCCGGGCGGTGATATAATCAGCATAGTCATCACCCCGGTATGTCCCTACAAAAATATGGTCGTACCAAGGCATCACATCTCCTCCTTCCACATGACAGGCATCGGGCAGGATAATGCGGAATGATTTCTCGACATGACTCCATACATGTTCAGTCGCTTCGATTTCCCTTTCTCTGTCCGGTAAAATGTTAGCGATGATAATCTTATCCTCGATCACAAATGATATATCTCTCGCAAATATCTGGTTGTAGTTTTCCAGTACATTTGGACGGAAGACTTTCACACCATACCTTTCGAAAACCTCGGCTACCCCTTCCAATTCCTTTACCATATCTGCTTCTGAAGGGTAAGTCCCGGCCAGGATATGTTCCCTGGATTTTGGGTCGTACGCATCTTCCACTGACGGGGTGGGGCCGTTGCTTTTGGCCGATCCGAGCACGACGGCTATTAAGGGTGAAATTTCATCGGTAATATGAAGTGTTAGCATGCCGCAAAGATAGAAAAAGGGATGGAGATTTTACAGTCAAATTGGGTCATAAAAACTTATCCGGAAACCAAAATTATGACGCAATTAAACTAGCTGGAAGATGTGGAATGTATTAATCTCTGGAGGCTACCTTCACGTCTTACTTAAATTGAATTTAAACGGGAAGCTATGAAATAAAAAAGCATCCGTTTTATGTGGATGCTTTCTTTAAATTATAGTTGTTCCTATCGATTTTCGATATCGATAAATTTACGCAGATTTTCACCAATATAAACTTGTCTCGGCCTGCCAATAGGTTCTTTACGCATTCTCATTTCACGCCATTGGGCGATCCATCCGGGAAGTCGTCCTAAAGCGAACATCGGTGTGAACATTTCAACAGGAATTCCCATGGCTCGATAGATTATACCAGAGTAAAAGTCTACGTTAGGGTATAACTTACGATCCACGAAGTAGGGATCTTCCAGGGCCTCTTTTTCCAGACCTTTGGCGATATCCAATACCGGATCCTCTACACCAAGGTCGGCCAGAACTTCGTCTGCAGCCTTTTTAATTATCCGAGCCCTTGGATCGAAATTCTTGTATACTCTGTGACCAAAGCCCATCAAACGGAAAGGATCGTTCTTATCCTTCGCCTTGGCCATATATTTCTTGGTGTCACCATCATCGTCTTTAATAGCTTCCAGCATTTCGATCACGGCCTGGTTAGCTCCTCCGTGAAGTGGCCCCCACAGGGCGGCAATTCCAGCCGATATAGATACAAATAAGCCTGCGTGGGACGAACCAACGATTCGTACCGTACTGGTTGAACAGTTTTGCTCATGGTCGGCATGCAGAATTAATAATTTATCAAGTGCATCAACAACTACATCGTTGGATTTATATTCATCGTTAGGGTGCTTGAACATCATCTTTAGGAAATTATCTACATAACCCAGGGATGCATCTCCATAGTCCAGCGGCAAGCCAGCCCTTTTGCGATAGGTCCATGCGGTAAGCACAGGAAATTTTCCTAAGATTCGAACAATAGCATTATACATTTCCTCTTCACTATCCACATTTACAGATGAAGGGTTAAACGCTACTAAAGCCGAGGTAAGTGACGATAACACCCCCATAGGATGAGCAGATTTTGGAAAGCCATCCAGTATTTTTTTCACATCTTCATCCACTCTTGATTGTGCCCTGATATCATTATGGAATTTCAGCAGTTTTTCTGCTGAAGGTAATTCTCCAAATATCAATAAATATGCAACTTCCAGAAAATCAGCCTTTTCGGCGAGTTCTTCGATCGAATATCCACGATATCTCAAGATACCTTCTTCACCATTTAGAAAAGTTATAGCGCTTTCGCAGGATCCAGTGTTCTTATAACCTGGATCGAGAGTTGTAACACCTCCGGTATCGGCACGAAGTGTTTTGATATCGATGGCGTGTTCGTTTTCGGTTCCTTCAACAATGGGAAACTCGTAAGAGGTGCCATCAATGATAAGAGTAGCAGTTTTTGACATATTTGTAATTTGAAAAATGTAATTTTCGTAAGGATTGCTAATTTACGAAATATCCAGCTATTTTTTTAACATTCAGCTAGTCATCTTAGGTTAAAAATTCCTTAAACATTCACTTTGTAAACATATTTTCTACAACAAAAAAAGCCCCGTGAATCACGAGGCTTTTAAATCTAAATATTATAGATCAGATCTTAAATGCTTTTCGCTTTGGATAATAAGCAATTTCACATAATTGTTCTTCAATTCGCAATAGCTGGTTGTACTTTGCCATACGATCGCTTCTGGAAGCAGAACCCGTTTTAATCTGTCCACAATTAAGCGCAACAGCCAGATCGGCGATCGTGTTATCTTCGGTTTCACCACTTCTGTGCGACATCACAGAAGTATACCCGGCATTCTGAGCCATAGTAACAGCATTGATCGTCTCGGTTAATGTTCCTATCTGGTTAACCTTGATCAATATAGAATTTGCAATACCTTCATCAATACCGCGTCCTAACCGTTCTACATTGGTCACGAATAAATCATCCCCTACCAACTGAACTTTATCCCCCACTCTTTCTGTAAGATATTTCCATCCTTCCCAGTCGTTCTCGTCCATCCCATCCTCAATGGAAATTATCGGATACTTATCGCAGAGTTCAGCCAGGTAATCGGCCTGTTCTTTTGAAGACCTCACACTACCTTTATCGCCTTCAAATTTGGTATAGTCATATTTACCATCCACATAGAATTCTGCCGACGCACAATCCAGGGCGATCATCACCTCATCCCCCAGTTTATACCCGGCCTTTTCACAAGCCAGGGCAATGGTGTCCAGGGCGTCTTCGGTACCGTCTAAAGTAGGCGCAAAGCCACCCTCATCGCCAACAGCCGTGCTTAAGCCTCTATCGTGCAACACTTTCTTTAAATTGTGAAATATCTCAGACCCCATTTGCATGGCATGGGTAAACGATCGTGCCTTCACAGGCATCACCATGAATTCCTGAAAAGCAATGGGAGCATCACTATGTGAACCACCGTTAATGATATTCATCATAGGAACAGGTAGCGTAGTAGCATTCACCCCTCCCACATATCTATATAATGGCATTCCTAATTCATTCGCAGCTGCCTTAGCCGCTGCCAGGGAAACACCTAGAATAGCATTAGCTCCGAGTTTCGATTTGTTCGTGGTACCATCCAGTTCGATCATGATCTTATCGATCTCAGCCTGTTCAAACACAGACACTCCCAACAAAGTTCCCGCAATCTTTCCATTCACATTTTCCACGGCCTTTAATACGCCTTTACCCATATAGGCTTTTCCTCCATCGCGCAATTCTACCGCTTCATGTTCTCCGGTAGAGGCCCCTGATGGTACAGCAGCCCTTCCCACAAATCCATTTTCGGTCACTACATCAACTTCAATTGTTGGATTCCCGCGAGAATCGAAAATCTGTCTGGCGTGTATATCTATAATTATACTCATGCGGTTTCTAATTTGTTATTTTTTATGGTAGCTATATATTGATCGAATAAATATTCGGCATCATGAGGTCCGGGACTTGCTTCCGGGTGATATTGTACCGAAAAGACAGGTTTATCTTTCATTCGAATACCTGCAGCTGTATGATCGTTAAGATGTACATGAGTGATCTCAACTTCAGGATGCGCTTCGGCTTCTTCTCTACTAATGGCGAAACCATGGTTTTGAGAAGTGATCTCACCTTTCCCTGTAAGTAAATTCATTACAGGGTGATTTATACCTCTGTGTCCGTGATGCATTTTGTACGTAGAAATACCATTTGCCAGGGCAATTATCTGGTGGCCCAGGCAAATTCCAAATAAAGGGGCCTGGGAAGCGATAATGTCCTTTGCTGTTTCAATAGCTTCTGAAAGGGGTTGAGGATCGCCAGGTCCATTGGAAATAAAATACCCGTCCGGTTCGAATGCCCTCATTTCCTCGAAGCTTGTATTATGAGGAAATACTTTTATGTAGCAGTCACGTTTCGCAAGATTCCGAAGGATGTTTTTCTTTATCCCAATATCTAGTGCGGCAACCTTGAACGTGGAAGAGGGTTCGCCAACAAAATAAGGTTCTTTTGTGGAAACCTTGCTGGCTAGTTCCAGGCCATTCATGTCTGGCACTTCAGCAAGCTGTTTTTTCAGGCCTTCGATATTGTCTACTTCCGTAGAGATAACCGCGTTCATAGCACCGTTATCACGAATGTAATTAACAAGAGCCCGCGTATCAACTTCACTGATAGCAAGAAGATCGTGTTTGTTAAGGAAGGATTCCAGGGAATCGTCTGCTGCCGGCCTGGAATAATTATAACTAAAATTTCTACAAATCAGCCCGGCAATCTTTATACCTTCAGATTCTATTTCTTCTGATAAGGTTCCGTAATTACCAATATGGGCGTTTGTGGTTACCATTAACTGGCCGTAGTAAGAGGGGTCTGTAAAGATCTCCTGGTAGCCGGTCATTCCCGTGTTAAAACATACTTCACCGAAAGCAGATCCTTCTCTGCCTGCTACCGCCTTTCCGTGGAAGACAGTTCCGTCTGCAAGGAGAATGATGGCTTTTTTTCTTTTTTGGTATTTCATTTTTCTGAAAGAGTTTTACAAAAATAGCATAAAAAAAGGGACAAGCTTTATAAACTCATCCCTTAGTTATTTACAAATAAATGTTCATTTATTCTTCTTCCTTAGATGCCGTTGTCGCAGCGGCCGGAGCTACTGCCTTCGCACCACCTCCACGTCTGCTTCTACGCGTAGATTTCTTCTTTGTTGGTTTCCCGGCATTGTAAAGCTCGTTATAGTCTACCAGCTCTATCATTGCCATATCGGCGTTATCACCCAGACGATTTCCCAGTTTAATAATACGTGTGTATCCTCCTGGTCGATCTCCAACCTTAGCAGCCACATCTCTAAATAGTTCGGTTACAGCATCCTTTTGTCTTAGTTTGCTGAAAACGATACGACGATTGTGCGTTGTATCTACTTTAGACTTGGTTACCAACGGCTCTACAAATTGCTTAAGCGCTTTTGCTTTAGCAACTGTAGTGTTTATACGCTTATGCTCAATTAGAGAGCAGGCCATATTAGCCAACATGGCTTTTCTGTGCGCTGTCTTTCTACCTAAGTGATTTGTTTTTTTTCCGTGTCTCATGACCTTTTTGTTTAATCATCATCTTGCTGCAACTCGCTCTGAGGAGCAAAATATGATGGATTAGTCTTTATCTAGTTTATATTTTGAAAGATCCATTCCGAAGCTTAGACCTTTTACATTTACCAATTCTTCAAGCTCGGTTAAGGACTTCTTACCGAAGTTTCTAAACTTCATCAGGTCGTTCTTGTTATAAGAAACAAGATCCCCAAGTGTATCAACTTCCGCAGCTTTCAAACAATTTAGTGCACGAACACTAAGGTCCATATCAACTAATTTGGTTTTAAGACGCTGGCGCATGTGAAGCGATTCTTCATCGTAAGTCCCGGTTTGCGCGATCTCATCCGCTTCAAGTGTAATACCCTCATCACTAACTAACATAAAGTGG
>QQUG01000028.1 GCA_008501705.1 Flavobacterium sp. | reverse complement strand
GATGTCCATCCGGGGAACTTTGGCGAAGCGCAGTTCAGGTGGCGCCCAGTGATACTTCGATCGTTTATGGGGTTCTGGAAACTGAAGATAAGTCTAAGAACGGCTTGGGGAAAGCTACCAATGCCGGGCAAAGTTGGGGGCAGCTCAATGCCGTTTTCGGATTAACCGTTAGGCCTTTCTATTTTTCAAGAATTACAGTAGATCCCAAAAATCCGGATGTAGTGGTTAAAGGTGGACTAACCGGTTCTATTAGCCGTGATGGAGGAAAGACCTTTAAGAATTTAGGAAATATGCATAGCGATATCCATGATATCACCTTCCATATAAACGACAGTGATATTATGTACTCCGGGACTGATGGCGGTGTTTACCGCAGCTGGAACGGAGGCACAACCTTCGAGATCGTTGAAAACCTGCCCTTATCTCAGTTCTATCATATTAGTGTGGATGACGCCGAGCCGTATAATGTTTACGGCGGACTCCAGGACAACGGCAGCTGGTATGGCCCATCCTCCTCTCCCGGCGGAGTGAATGCCAGAGATTGGAACAGCGTAGGATATGGAGATGGGTTCAGGGTGCTTAAGCATCCCACCAAAAACATCATCTATTCCGAAATGCAAGGGGCAGAAAATGTATGGCGCTACGATGTAGACCGAAACAGAACGAAAACTATCCAGCCATTACCGCGAAAAGGCGATCCCGATCTGCGCTTTAACTGGAATGCGCCTATGGCTGTAAGTCACCATGTCCCGGACAGATTCTATATGGGAAGTCAGTTTTTACACAAGTCGGACGACATGGGCGACAGCTGGACCATAATTTCACCGGATCTTACTACCAACGACCCCGCCAAGCAAGACCAGTCTAATTCGGGAGGACTTTCTGTGGATAACAGTGGAGCCGAGAATCATACTACGATTTTCACCATTGCAGAATCTCCATTAGACGAAAATGTGATCTGGGTGGGAACCGACGACGGAAATATTCAGTTAACTACAGACGGAGGTAAAAACTGGACGAATGTAACGGCTAATCTTACGGGTATCCCGGCGAATACCTGGGTATATCACATAGAAGCCAGCGTTCATAACAAGGGAACGGCTTATGCTGTATTCGACGGCCACACGCATGGCGATATGAAACCATACGCCATGAAGACGACCGATTTCGGGAAAACCTGGATGAATATAATTTCTGATGATGTTCAGGAAAATGCCTTTGTGCGAAACATACAGGAAGATTATGTGAATGAGAACCTTCTTTTCCTTGGAACTGAACTTGGATTATACGTAACTATTGATGGCGGAAAGAACTGGTCGCATTTTACAAACAATATGCCTCCGGTTGCCGTTCACTTTATCGATCTTCAGAAGAAAACCAACGACATCGTAATGGGAACCCACGGTCGTGGAGTGATCATCATAGACGATATAAGTCCGTTACGAGAACTTAACCAGGAGGTTCTGGCAAAAGATGTTCATTTTTTCAAGAACAAGCCATTCACCATGGTAGAAGATAGTGGCTTCTCGGGTAACTTTGGAGGTGAGACTCAATTTGTTGGAGGTAATAAAAGTACCGCCGCCAGAATTGTTTATTACTTGAAAAAGCGTCATACATTTGGGAAGATGTCCATGGAAGTTCAGGATATGCAAGGCAATAAGGTCGTCTCATTACCGGCAGGTAAATCGAAAGGCATCAATGTAGTTAACTGGAACTACAATACCTATACTCCTGTAATGGCCGAAGCAAAGACCTTGTCTTTTGGTGGATTTACGGCACGTCGGGTACCGGCGGGTAAATACAAGATCGTTCTTACAAAGGGTAAAAATACCTACGAGCATATTATCGATCTTGAATACGATAAGAAGTCCCTCACCAGCCTGGCCGAACGCAAGGAACAGGAAAAGATCACCCGTATGCTATACGATATGGTTGAAGACCTGGCCTATACTGTTTACGAGCTCAATGAGACCCAGGACAAGGCCAAAGAGGTTATGGAAAACAATCCAAAAGGCAAAAAGACGGCCCAAAAGCTGTACGATGTATTGGAGGCACTTAAAAAAGACCTGGTTATCACCACGGGCGATAATTATGTGGCTTCCGCCGAACCAGAACTGCGGGAAAAAATGGGCGATCTATATGCCAATGTAGCATCAAGTTACGATAGGGTTTCGGGCGCTCAAATGCAAAATTTCGAATTGATCTCTGAAGAATGGAACGCTGCCAAAGCTCGCTACCAGGAGATCATGGAGAAAGAAGGAAAGAAATTCAAGAGTTTCCTGGAAAAGAACAGTATCGATCCTCCTAAATTAAAAACCAAAGAAGAATTCCTTAAAAAGGATTAGCCTTCAATTAACCCCGCTTCCAGCGGGGTTTTTTATTTTTTTATATACACTGTTTTACGATTGGTAAACTCCTGGATACCATGCTTACTAAGTTCGCGCCCGTAACCACTTTCTTTCACACCGCCAAAGGGTAAGCGAGGGTCACTTTTCACCAATTCGTTAATAAACACCGCACCTTCTTCAAGCTCAGGGATCATATTTTTTACCCCTTCAATATTTTTACTGAAGACAGACACTCCCAGTCCAAACCTGGAATTGTTTGAGAGTTCAATAGCTTCCTTTGTAGTTTTAAAAGTGGTAACACTCAGGGCCGGACCGAAGGTTTCTTCATTGAACATCGGCATTTCGGGAGTAACACCACTTACAATTGTAGGCTGGAAATAAACCCCGTCTCGCTTCCCCCCTGTTTCTAAGGTCGCTCCCATGGCAAGGCTATTTTTCACCTGACTTTCAAGTTCTTCGGCCAGATCTTCTCTCGCTAAGGTGCCAATGTAGGTCTCTTTATCCATTGGATCTCCCGATCTCAAACTTTTTACTTTTTCAACGAGTTTAGGAATGAAATCGCCCGCTATCTCCTCCTGAACCAGCAAGCGTTTTCCGGCAATGCAACTCTGACCCGTATTTTGAAATCTTGCCTTCACGCAGGTTTCGAGAGTGGCTTCCATATCGCAATCGTTCATCACTATCAGGGCGTTATTTCCTCCTAATTCGAGTACTGTTTTTTTGATCTTTGCCCCGGCAACTTCTGCAACAGCCGCACCGGCCGGCCCGCTACCTGTTAGGGTAACAGCCTTCACTTTGGGGTTCTCGATCACCGCCTTTACTTTGTCACTACTTATTTTAAGGGTGGTAAAGCAATTTTCGGGGAAGCCAGCTTTGCGGAACACTTTCTCAATGTTAAGCGCACTCCCAAATACATTGGAAGCATGTTTCAACAAGCCAATATTTCCGGCCATTAGTGCAGGAGCTGCAGACCGGAATACCTGCCAGAACGGATAATTCCACGGCATTACGGCTAGCACAATTCCCATAGGTTCATACAGCACATAGCTCGATTCGGCGTCGGTGGACACAATTTCTTCAGAAAGATGCTCCTCTGCGTGGGTAGCATAATACTCACATACCCAGGCACATTTTTCGATTTCAGCCATAGCCTGGGAAATAGGCTTTCCCATTTCGGCAGAGATCGTCCTGGCATAGCTCTCTTTGTTGGCTCTTAATTCGGCGGTAGCAGCCATCATGCATTCTGAACGATTGGTAAAGCTGGACTTTTTCCATTGATTAAAGCGGTTGTGGGCTTTATCTATTATGGATTCGATCTCCTGGGTAGTATGTTCGCGGAAGCTTTCAATTAGCTGCCCGTTATAGGGGTTGATGGATCTTATTTCACTCATAGAATTAAAGTACAAAACGATCTGTAGAATGACGAAGCATTAGTTCAATTTTAACGGAATTATTGTTGAAAACATAGTTTATAACTTATCCCGATTACGCCCTGGAAAAGAACGGCATTTCCTACTTTTATTCAAACAGCATGTTATGGAACCACGTGACGCGTCGTTGCTCCGATTAAGGCCGGACATTCCTACAGCGACAATTAATCCTTCAATGACTTCCGAAGAAACTTTTCAGAATCGCACTCTGCGCCCTGTAGCTAAATTACAGAACGAATTATTGTTGGAAGCCTTCAGAAATTATATTCGGAAACACAAGAATGTATTTTACGATCTCTCCATAGAGAATCGCCTGGATTATATCGAGAATGCTATCCATAAGGATATGAAATTCAGGAATTCCCTTAAAGGTATAGTGATCGGGCAATTCACAATTGATGAGTTTAAAGAATACACCTTAAACTCTTCGGCTCTTAACAAGCGGATGATGAATATTGTTAGAGAACGGTTAAAGAGCAATGTGCAACTACTGGAATACGAGTACGCGCATTAAAAAGCCGATAATTATAGTTAAGGCAAAGCTCATCAAAGTTCCTATGAGGACATATTCGGTTTGCTTCCGCGCTCCGCTTTTACTTTTATCACTAAATCGGAGTATAGATTTGGCCGCGATCAGGAATCCGATAGCTGAAAAATTATTGGTAAGTATAAAGGTTAGTACGAGTATACGTTCAAATATCCCAATGTAACGTCCCGCCTTGGCCAGGCTCTTGATCCCGTCCTCCTTTTTAATTTCCTTTTGCCAGCGCCTGGTGGCTTTCCCGATAATAAAACCAATGGGGAAGATCACAATAAGATAGCCTGTGAGGTACACAAGAAATACTTCGGAAGCCAATAAAGAAGTAATAAATGGTAAGACTTCGTTCCAATTTTGGGTAGCGAATAACCAAAGGACAATTAACACCAATAAGTGTAAGGCCTGATCTATGAGAAAATACCGGAGGTTATCCGATTTCTGATACAATTTCCACAGATCGATCGCAAAGTGGGTTACCGAAATGATAATGGGAACCAGCCACAAGCTCCAGTCCTGTACGATCACATAGGTAAGCAAACCCGCCAATGCGGCATGGATATACAGAAATACCGAGGCTGCCTTCTTTTCGCGTTTCTGTTTGATCCAGGATCTGGATTGAAAGAGAAAGTCGGTAATTAGGTGTGCAAGTAACAATTGCAGTGCAAAAACGAGATCGGGATTCATATAAAATATTTTTTTGTAAGCTGTTCATATCGACGCAGTAAAAGATGGATCTCATCCCAGCCTGCTGCTTTCTTCCTGTGATTGATAGCCGCCTGACTCCTATTGAGTTCTTCTGCGATCTGCTGTTCTTTATAATCTTTTAGAAGGTAATACACCACTTCGGCCGAGGCCATGGACCATCGATTTGTTGTTGCGTCCAGGAATTTCATGTGCACCTTAAATTCGTCGTTTACATCACTCACCGCTGTGGTTAGGGCCATTTTAATTTGTTTGGATTTCATACCATCCAGAGTACGCCCCGACAGTTGAAATGCCTCGCCGTTACTAACATTAATGGCGTCCAAATCGTAACTGGCCTCCCCTATCCCGATCGAGATTCGCACATCGGCAAGAGGAACATTGTTTCCCACCTCCGTCTCAGCGTCGTTGAAACTATTAATGAGGGCCTTCAATTGTAATGCAAGGCCGAGTGCCCGGCCGGGATCCTCTACAATGCCCTGAAAACTATCCCCTCTGAACATGGTAAATACAGCGCTCTTATCGCTTTGATACCGGGCGTAAGTTTCGAATTCGGCATTTAAGCGACCAATGATAGCGCTCATCCTTTTATTAGTAAATTGGGATGAATTCACCAGATCGCCTGTAATTACCGCTATAGTTGCATTTTTCATTATACGTTTTAACTTGGATCAAATCCGTTATATAAACAAATATAAGTATTTTTACTAATATATAATTATTATAAGTATATTTTATTATAATTAAGTGATATAATATTGGTGCTTTCCACCTATTCATCCAGGGTAGACACCCCATTGAGGTCGGTGGTAAGGACTTCGCTCATATAATCGAAATACGGCCGCAGCAGTTGGTAGTGATAAACCAGTTTATCCCTGAAATCAGGCGATAACACCTCCTTATCTGTAAATTTGTGTGTGAAGAAATAGCTCTTTAAGCGGATAAGATCGATATTGGGGTCGTCCTTGCTAAATCCCTTAGGAGCCGTTTTTACGGCAAATTCCTGTACAAAATCTCCAAATGCCTCTTTAAACTTCTTCTCGTTCATGATCTTACGGATATGGGAAGCGTCCATTTCAAATTCTTTTCTAATTCGAAACAGATCGGCAGGTTCGGGGGAGAAAAAACCACCAGCCATTAAAGAATTTCCGGGTTCCAGCCGAAGGTAATAGCCACCGCGTCTGTGGGCTCCCGCCCTACTGAAGCTAGCACTTCTATGAACGTTATAAGGCGTTTTATCCTTACTAAATCTAATGTCTCTGTTGATCCTGAACACTTTTACCCTGGCGATCTCATCGGTTTCATTTAAACCGGCTTCCACTTCGGCATAGAATTGTTTCAACAACTTTTCGTTCGCCTGGTACTGCTTCTTGTTTTCCTGCATCCAGTCGCGATGGTTATTCTTTTTTAACTGTTCCAGAAATAAAAAAACGTCTTTTGATAGGGTTATACTCATATACTTGCTCTTTGTGCATTAAAGATACGCTTAAAAATTTTTCATTACATTTAGCTTATCAACTATAAAACCAAAGTATTATGACAACCACTAAACCCAACACCGGCTTTTGGATAATTGCCGTGCTTGCCCTACTGTGGAACCTTATGGGAGTGTTTCAGTACCTATCCACCACTTTGTGGGCGGACGAGATCAAAGAAGCATTGCCCGCCGAACAAGTAGCCTTAATGGAGGCGCTACCTTCCTGGTATAGTTACGTATTTGCCGTTGCTGTCTTTGCGGGTGTAATAGGTTCGTTATTGTTATTATTGAGAAAAAGACTGGCTGTTCCTGTATTAGGAATATCCCTACTCGCCGTATTGGTGCAGATGGGCTATTGGTTATTTGCCACAGAGGTGATGGAAGTTGTGGGGATGTCGTCGGTAGTTATGCCGCTGGTAGTAATTATTATAGCGATCTTCCTGTATTTCTACGGAAAGGGAGCCGCCCAGAAAGGATGGCTTCGATAGACCAAACTTATAAATTAAAAGCGGGCTCAAGCCCGCTTTTTTTATAGCCATTTCTTTCTTCTGAAATACCAGACCATTAATACCAGCACAACGAGCATGAGGCCCCATAATACAAAATATCCGTACTTTAATTTAAGTTCGGGCATATATTCGAAATTCATCCCATAAATTCCAGCCATAAAGGTTAGCGGTATAAATATAGAAGCCATGATGGTTAACACCTTCATGATCTCGTTCATTTTATTGCTAATTGTGGTCATATACATGTCCATAAGGCCCCATACCATTTCCCGGTACAGATCTATATTCTCACTCACCTGAATAATATGGTCGTAAAGGTCGCGTATGTAATTTCTCGTACGCACATCAATTAGAGGTGAATCTATTTTTTCAAGTCTGTTGATCACTTCGCGCAAGGGTACGATAGCCCGACGAATTTTTAAAACCTCCTTTTTTAGCTCCTGAATATCCTGGGTGATATCATCTGTAGCTTTGTTCTCAAATAGTAAATCCTCTAAAACCTCGATCTTATCGCTCAGGGTTTCAATTACTGTAAAATAATTATCGATCACAGCATCCAGGAGCGCAAACATCAGGTAGTCTGCTCCAGACTGCCTAATTCGCCCCTTATCGTTCATAAGTCGCTCCCTTACCCCATTAAATACATCTCCATCTGCTTCCTGGAACGTAAGGATGTAATCGGACCCTACTACCATACTTACATGCTCATAGATCATCTCCGCATTATCATTGTAGTGTAGCATTTTAAATACTAAAAACAAATAGTCACTGTATTCATCCAGTTTGGGGCGTTGAAAGGTTGTTACTATATCTTCCTGGATAAGTGGGTGCAGGTTATAATGTTCGCCTAACATTTCTATCTCCCGGCTATTGCTTAACCCATCAACGTTGATCCATGTAACATGGTCTGTCCCCTTAAAATTGAAGGCATCGGTAACATTCTCTGTGTGCAGGTGTTCCAACTGAGATTTCGAATAATCTATAATCTCAATTTTTGTAACTAACTTTTCTTTACTCCCCTTATAGGTGACCGCCCCCGGAATTTGGTTCACTGTTTTCCTCTTAGGCAGCTTGTCAAGCCTGAACTTTCGTATTTTCTTATTCGGTTTTGCCATATATATCGAACATTACCTTTTAAAGATAATGAAAACTCGCTAGTAAATTCCACTGTTTAATGTTATTCAACTTTATGTCTGGCCTGCAAGGTCTTATCCACATCACGTAAATATAAGCCTTTGGTTTGCAGAAGGATAAGGGTGTGAAAGAGCAGGTCTGCTGCTTCATTGAGGAAAGCAAGATCATTGTCGTCTTTAGCTTCTATAACCAGCTCTACAGCTTCTTCACCCACTTTCTGGGCAATTTTGTTAACGCCTCCCTTGAATAAGGAAGCCACATAAGAATCTTCCATTTCCGGGAAGTCCTTACGTTGCCGGATCACTTCTTCCAAATGAGATAGAAATCCAAAATTTGGAGTGTTCTGCTCTCCCCAGCAATTGTCTGTTCCCTTGTGACAAACAGGCCCCTGCGGATGTACCATCGCAAGCAGGGTGTCGTTATCGCAATCAGATTTGATCGAGACCAGGTTCAGGTAATTCCCGGATTCCGAACCCTTTGTCCATAACCTATTCTTTTTTCTGCTAAAAAAGGTTACACGTTTACTTTTTATGGTTTGTGCAAGTGCTTCTTCGTTCATAAATCCCAGCATAAGCACATTACGGGTAGTAAAATCCTGAACTATCACTGGCACCAAACCGTCCTGGTATTTGTTAAATTCAATATTCATAATCTTCATATTTGTAATTACAAGCGAACCTCAATGCCGCGTTCGTTTAAAAATTGCTTTAATTCATTTATCCCAATATCTTTAAAATGAAAAACACTCGCCGCCAGCGCCGCGTCTGCCTTGCCATGAATAAAGGTGTCTGCAAAATGAGAAGGCTCTCCCGCCCCTCCTGAAGCTATAATTGGTATGTTGACAAGGGAAGTAAGTTTGGCCAATGCCTCGTTGGCAAAGCCATTTCTGGTCCCATCATGATCCATAGATGTAAACAAGATCTCCCCTGCTCCTCTTTCTTCAACCTCCACAACCCATTCAAAAAGATCGATCTCGGTGGGTTGTTTCCCTCCTACCAGATGTATTTTCCATTTACCTGAGACCTGCCTCGCATCGATAGCAACTACAATGCACTGATTTCCGAATCGTGCCGATAATTCGTTGATAAGTTCCGGACGCTTAACAGCCGATGAGTTCACACAAACCTTATCTGCCCCGTTCTTCAGTAATAAATCTACATCTTCAACACTGGAGATACCACCCCCAACAGTAAATGGGATCCGTATCCTCGCCGCCACTCTCAGCACCAGTTCTGCCAGGGTTTTGCGTTTTTCTTCCGTGGCCGAAATATCGAGGAATACTAATTCATCAGCGCCGGATTCGCTGTAAAGAGCGGCCAGTTCTACCGGATCGCCTGCATCACGGAGATTGACGAAATTCACCCCTTTCACGGTGCGACCATCTTTAATATCTAGGCAAGGTATGATCCTTTTAGTGAGCATTCAGTATAAATTTTTCGAGTTGTTTTAATGATATCTTGTCTTCATAAATTGCTTTTCCTATAATCACTCCTTCACAGCCTAATTGCTGTAACTTGGCTAATTCAGAGAAATGAGAGACCCCTCCTGAAGCGATCAGTGAAAGAGACTCGACCTCCTCCAGGATCTTTTTGTATAAATTAAAGGAAGGGCCTTTTAGCATCCCATCCTTGTTGATGTCGGTACAGATACAATAAGTTACCCCCTGCTCTTTGTATTTTTTGATAAAGGGAATAAGTTTTTCTTCGGAATCTTCCTGCCACCCACTAATAGCCACCTTCTCGTTTTTCGCATCGGCCCCGAGGATAATCTTTTCACTTCCATAGGTTTTTAGCCACTTCTGAAATAATTCAGGGGATTGAACGGCAATGCTACCTCCTGTGATCTGAGAAGCTCCACTCGTGAAAGCTATTCTCACATCCTCATCGCTCTTCAAACCGCCCCCGAAATCTATTTTCAATTTGGTTTCCGAGGCAATCCGCTCAAGGATACGGTAGTTAACAATACCCTGGCTTCGTGCTCCGTCCAGGTCGACCACATGAATATATTCTATACCATGACCCTCGAACATCTTCGCTACTTCAACAGGATCCTGGTTGTAAATAACCCGGGTGCTGTAATCTCCTTTGGTAAGACGAACGCATTTTCCGTCGATTATATCTATTGCCGGTATAATTCTCATAGCGCTAAAAAGTTCTTTAATAATTGTTCCCCTGCTGCCGAACTTTTCTCGGGGTGGAACTGTACTCCGTAAAAATTGTCTCGCTTAATAGCCGCCGAATAAGGCAGCTCATAATCGCATCTGGCGATGGTCTCTTCGCAAAGCGGAACATAATAACTGTGTACCAGATACATATATTCGTTCTCGGAAATAGCATCGAAAAGCTGTGATTTCAAGCCATAGATCTTATTCCAACCTATCTGAGGAACTTTCACTGCATTGGAGAAACGTTTTACTTGTAGTGGAAATACGCCCAATCCTGTAGTACTATTCTCCTCGGTGAGTTCACAAAGCAATTGCATGCCCAGACATATCCCCAGTACCGGCTGTTTTAATGCCGGGATAATACGGTCAAGCCCGGACTTCTTTAGTTTATCCATAGCGTTGCTCGCCTCCCCAACCCCGGGAAAGATCACCTTATCTGCCTCACGAATTTCGTCTATATCCGAAGTTAATTTAGGTAGGTATCCAAAGCGCTCAAAAGCAAACTGAATGTTCTTCACATTTCCGGCACCATAATCTATCTGTACGATCTTCATCTATAAACTTCCTTTGGTTGATGGCAACATTAACTTTTCGGGGTCCCGACGTATGGCAGCGCGAATCGATTTGGCAAAGGCCTTGAAAATCGCCTCGATCTTATGGTGTTCGTTGGTTCCTTCGGCTTTGATATTAAGATTTGCACGGGCACCGTCTGTAAACGACTTAAAAAAGTGTGAGAACATTTCAGTAGGCATCTTACCGATCATTTCCCTTTTAAAATCTGCCTCCCACACCAACCAGCTTCGCCCGCCAAAGTCGATAGATACCTGCGCAAGGCAATCGTCCATAGGCAAACAAAAACCATATCTTTCTATCCCAAGTTTATCCCCCAATGCCTTGTAAAAGATCTCTCCAAGGGCAATTGCCGTATCTTCGATGGTGTGATGTTCATCAACCTCCAAATCACCCTTTACCTTTATATAGAGATCCATCATCCCATGTCTCGCCAACTGATCCAGCATATGATCGAAAAAGGCGATTCCCGTACTGATCTCGCTTTTGCCTGTTCCGTCCAGGTTAATTTTTATTTCAATTTCGGTTTCGTTGGTCTTTCTCGTAATTTCCGACCTTCTTCGACCTAGTTTTAGAAACGAATAAATAGTATTCCAATCGTTAGATTCCAGAACTATCCATTTCTTCAATTCTTCTTCGTTTACAGTTACTTCCCCCGTCCCCAAAGCTGTGTTATCATTGATAAAGATCCCCTGACTGCCCAGGTTCCTGGCTAACTCCATATCGGTGAGCCTGTCTCCTATTACAAACGAATTGGGCAGATCGTACACTTCACTAAAGTATTTTGTCAACAGTCCGGTGCCGGGCTTGCGGGTATTTTTGTTCTCCTCGGGGAAACTCCTGTCAATAAGGACTTCATCGAACACAACACCTTCATTTTCGAAAGTTTTCAGAATGAAATTATGAACCGGCCAAAAGGTGTCTTCCGGATAGGAGTTGGTACCCAGGCCATCCTGATTGGTGATCATGACGAGTTCAAAATCCAATTCGGAAGCGATCTTTCCTAAAGCGCTGATCGCTTTCGGATAGAAATCCAGTTTTGAAAACGAATCTATTTGTTCATCCTCCGGCTCCCGGATCATTGTTCCGTCCCTGTCTATAAATAATACCTTCTTTTTCATTTATAAGGTTTTTAATGTTCGTATTAATGCAGCATTTTCTTGGGTTGTACCCACCGTAATCCTAAGCATATTCTCGCAAAGCGGCTGATCGCTGCGGTTGCGTACCACAAATCCTTTACTAACCAATTGCTGGTAGCGCAGCTTGGCATCGTCTACTTCTATCAATAAAAAATTAGCATCACTTCTATAGATCTTACGAATAAACTTTACTTCAAGTAAAGCTTTATATAGAATTTTCTTTTCATCATTCAATCTTTGTATTGAGCCTTTTACATATTGACGATCTTTTATTGCGTGTAAAGCTTTCATCTGGGTGAGTTCGTTTACATTGTAAGGTGGTTTTATGGTATTTAAGATCTTTATTATTTCTGAAGAAGCATAGCACACCCCTAAACGGATTCCCGCCAGCCCATACGCCTTCGAAAATGTTTGAACCACCACCAGATTGGGATGATCATTTAGCTTATTTAACCAGCTTTCCTTCTCCGAAAAATCTATATAGGCCTCATCGATAATTACCAGTCCGTTAAATTCATTTAATAGCCGCTCTACTTCTTTTAAATTGAAAGAATTTCCGGTGGGATTATTGGGCGAACATAGGAAGACGAGTTTGGACCTATCGTCCTGCACTTTTAATATACGTTCTGTATCCGGTTGAAAAGACGCATCCAAGGTAACTTCCTTATTCTCAATATCGTTAAGCCCGGCAAGTACGGCATACATCCCGTAGGTTGGCGGTAAGGTAATGCAATTGTCGATTCCGGGCTCACAGAAGGCCCGGAACAGCAGATCCAATACTTCATCGCTACCATTACCCAGAAAGATCTGTTCTGTAGCAACATTCTTTATCACAGATAGCTCTTCCTTTAACATGCGTTGTAAGGGGTCCGGATAACGGTTCAAGCCTGTGTTGAAGGGGTTCTCATTAGCGTCCAGGAAAACCATTCCTTCGCTGTCGCCAAGGTATTCGTCCCTGGCGGAACTATACGCCTTTAACTTGCTTACATTAGGACGAAGCAGTCTCTCTATTAATTCTGCCCTACTCATTTTTTGCGATTTGCTTTAGTCTTATGCTTACGGCGTTCCTGTGGGCCTGAAGGCCTTCGGCTTCCGCCATGATCTCTACTACCGGACCGAGGCTTTTCAAACCATCGCAGGAGATCTGCTGAAAGCTTATACTTTTTAAAAAGCTATCCAGCGTTACTCCGCTGTATTGCCTGGCATATCCATTGGTGGGTAAGGTATGATTGGTTCCTGAAGCGTAATCACCGGCGCTTTCCGGTGAATAAGGCCCTACAAAAACAGAACCCGCATTCTGTATATTGTCTATAAAAAAACCCTCGTCCCGGGAATTCACTATAAAATGCTCCGGGCCATAATCATTTATTAATTGCAATGCAATTTCCGAATTCTCCACCAGGATAAGTTTGGAGTTTTCAATCGCTTTTGTAGCGATCTCTTTCCTGGGAAGGACCGCCATTTGCAGGTCGACCTCCCGCGCCACCTCATCCAGCATTTCCTCCGATGTACTCACAAGGATCACCTGGCTATCCGGACCGTGTTCCGCCTGACTTAGCAGGTCCGCAGCAATAAAATCGGGTCTGGCACTATCATCGGCAAAAACCAATAGTTCCGACGGACCTGCCGGCATATCAATAGCTAGTCCGAACTTTGTAGCATACTGTTTTGCCGCAGTAACAAACTGGTTTCCCGGTCCGAAGATCTTATAAACTGCAGGAATGGTTTCGGTGCCAAAAGTGAGGGCCGCGATCGCCTGTATACCCCCTATGGTATAGACCTTTTCAATGCCACATAGATCTGCAGTATACAAGATGGCGGGATCTACCTGTCCTCCGGAACCGGGAGGTGTGCAAAGGACGATCTCTTCACAGCCGGCCAGCATTGCAGGTACAGCCAGCATTAAAACCGTGGAGAATAAAGGTGCTGAACCACCCGGAATATACAAACCCACTTTCTGGATGGGACGTTTTATCTGCCAGCAATTCACACCTGGCATAGTTTCTACGCTAAGCGCTCCGCTTCGCTGAACTTCGTGAAATTTGATGATGTTTTCCTTAGCCGTGTGTATCGCAGCAGCCAGAGATGGATCGATACCGGTTTTGGCCGATTTCAACACAGATTTCGACACTTGTAGTGTCTCTAATTCCACTCCATCAAAGAGGTTAGTGTATTTTTTTAGCGCAACATCCTTTTTTGTTCGCACTTCGGAAAATATTTCTTTTACCGTTTGTTCGATCTCTTCTACGGGCTGTGAAGGCCTCCTTAACAGCTTAGGCCAGTCTTTACTTGCAGGGTACTTTATCTTTTTCATAGGTTCTTTATAAAACCATCTTCTCGATGGGACAAACCAGGATTCCTTCGGCTCCTGCCAACTTTAAGTTATCTATTACTTCCCAGAATGCATCTTGCTTCACCACAGAGTGGATACTGCTCCAGCCTTCTTCTGCCAAAGGCAGCACGGTTGGACTCTTCATTCCCGGCAGTATCCTAATGATCTCCTGTAATTTGTCATTAGGAGCATTGAGCAATACATAGCGGTAATCTCTTCCTTTTAAAACAGATTGTATCCGGAATAGAAAATTCCTCAAGACCTCGGAAAGCGAATCGGGTAGTTTGGGTGATGCCGCCAATACGGCCTCACTCTGCATGATCACTTCCACTTCCTTCAGATTATTCTTAAAAAGCGTACTCCCGCTACTCACTATATCACAAATAGCATCTGCCAGTCCTATATTTGGCGCTATTTCAACGCTACCGTTAATTATATGCAGTTCGGCATCTATCCCTTTCTCCTTTAAATATTTTGCTGTTGTCACAGGGTATGAAGTAGCTATCCGTTTTCCTGCCAGATCCTGTATGGTATCATATTCGAATATCTTCGACACCGCCAGAGAAACCCGGCATTTAGAAAAGCCGAGCTTTTCCAGGACTCTTACATCCTCCCCTTTTTCGATGAGGAGGTTTTCACCTATAATAGCACAGTCCACCACCCCATCCTTGAGATATTGAGGAATATCCCCGTTGCGGAGGTAATATATCTCCAATGGGAAGTTTTTGGCCGATGCTTTCAATTGGTCCCTGCCATTGTCTATGGAGATACCACAATCTTTAAGCAATTTGAGGGATTCGTCGTGAAGGCGACCCGATTTTTGAATGGCAATTTTTAGTTTCATAGCATGTAATACTTTTATAAAATGAAAAAACCCGTTTGAGAAAGCTCAAACGGGTTAGTATATATATTGAATACAACGCAATACCATATCACCTCGCGTGAGCGCGAATAATAATATGGTGATGATGTTGTTGTTGATAATTCATTGCTTTACAAAGCTACAAAAATTTGTTTACTACTCTGTGAAAAACATATCAAATAATTGAAAAATATGTAGCAATAATTTTATAGATTTGAATGAAACCGGGCCCCTAACCGCTAACACCTTATTTTACAGTCCGCAACAGAAAAATGAAGAATTTTTTAATCGCTTTTTTAGTGTTCCTCGTATGGTCTTTTTTCGGGTTGTGGTTATATTCCTGGTTACAACCGGATAACAAAAACACTCAGGATACCACAGAGGTAGCTATTTCAGAAAAAGAAGATTCGGCTACTTTGACCAAGGTAGACACGCCCACCGAGATTAGCGACACCTCAATCCCTATAGGTACAGACAGTACAGCCATAGGAGATGCATATAAAGAAGAGTTTATTAGTACTCCCGTAAAAGGGTTGCGAGCTGTAAGTGAAACCGGCGATATCGTTTTTCTTTATCCGGAAGGGTTTCTTATTACGAAGAATTCGGACAGGGTGACCATACCTCCGGAGATCGTCGATTTTAAATATAAACTCAATACCTATATCCTGGAGCATCCGGACACCGAATTACACATCACCTCGCAATACAGCCCCAGTGAGAACATACAGTCGCCCAACCTGGGAATAAAACGCGCACAGCAAATAAAACAAGTTTTAGTGGAAACCGGAATTCCTTCAGAAAAAATAGTGATAAAACCCTTTATTACTGAAATCGAATTTGCCGCAGACAATACCTTTAAACACAGTTTCACTTTTAAATTTAAACCCCTTAATACCGAACGGATTAAAGCCATTAAAAATTCTATTCCCGAATCACGAGTCGTCTACCCTAAATTCTCATCACAGGGGATCATGGTGAATGAAGCTCTCGAACAATTGAGACAGGAGGTAACGGATATCATCGAAGAAAACCCGAATGTCCAAATAGAGGTTGTTGGCCATACAGATAATGTGGGTAACGCTATAGACAACTACGTTAAAGGACTGGAATACGCCAGGCAACTTCGTTGGTTCCTTGTTACCAAGGCAGGAATAGACCGGAATAAGATCCGGGCCGTCTCTAAAGGTGAATCTGAGGCGATCGCCGGAAATGGTACAGAAAAAGGTCGTAACTTGAACCGTAGGTTGGAGGTTATATTTTATTTAGATACAGATGAATAACATATCCGAATTTATACAGGAATTACCAGATTTCGCCGGCATCTTCATACTAATGCTCAGCACTTTCCTTATCGGATATTTTGCGGCGGCCTGGTTCCAGCGAAATAAATACAGAAAGATCATCAACCGACTTAAAAAAGAGGTGAATGCTTTAAAATCTCCTAAAAAGAAAGAAGCAGACATAGACACTATATTTTCGGAAATGAAACCACGTATTCTTGAGGTAGTGAAACAAGCCAGAGAGGAACAGGAAATACTGGATGAAGAAGCGGCGTACTTAGAAGAGGAAGAGGGACTGGAAGAGGAACAAAGCTTCGAACAACTTGCTCCCCCGGAATCCATAGCACAAAAGGCCCGAACCACTTATGTAAGTTATTCCATGGATAAACCCGAACTGGATTTTGATAGCTTTGGGTATGCAGATCACGACCAAAAGGACGACCTTACACAGATCATGGGCATCGGCCCGTATATTGAGCAAAAACTTAACGAGATTGGGATTTGCAACTACTCCCAGATAAGCAAATTAAAAGACTCCGATATAAGGATCATTACCGAACTAATAGATTTCTTTCCGGGTAGAATTGAACGTGATAATTGGGTAGGACAGGCCAAAGCTCTTAATAAGGTACATTAATACTAAACGAATTTCAGAAATAAAAAAACCGCTCCTTTACGAAGCGGTTTCTATTTATATGCATTGCTGTTATTGATTTCCTAAGATAATAGGCAATCCACCTTCTCCAGATCCGATCACGATCACTTTACTGTTAGGTGATTCGGCTAATTTTATAGTAGCCTCAATTCCTTTATCCTGCAGGATCTTGTCTGTAAGTGACGCACTTAAAATTCTATTCGCATCTGCTTTACCCTGTGCTTCTATGATCACTTTCTCAGCTTCTTTCGCTGCTGTGACCAGGCGGAATTCATATTCCAGTGATTCCTGCTCCTGTTTTAGCTTTCTTTCGATAGCATCTTTAATAGTGTTGGGAAGGGTTACATCGCGTACAAGTACATCGTTCAATTGAACATATTGCTCGTCGAGAATCTTTTTGGTTTCTACAAAGATCTCATCCTGAATAGCATCCCGTTTACTGGAGTACAACTGTTCCGGAGTATATCGTCCCACAACACTACGTGCAGCCGATCTGATCGCAGGTTGAATTACCCGCTGCAGGTAATTTTCACCTCGAGTTTGGTGTAAATTCCCAAGATCATTATACACGGGTTCGTACCAGGCAGACGCATCGATCTGTATCTCCAGTCCGTTAGATGAAAGCACCTTCATCTTCTCGAATAGTTCCTGCTGCCTTACTTCGTAAATGATCACATCGTTCCAGGGAGCAATTAAATGAAATCCCTCCCCTAAGGGTGGTTCGTCTGTTACCACACCGCCTCCAAAGGTTCTATACAGTACGCCGGCCTCTCCCGAGCCAATTGTTACGGCAGATTTTGCGAAGGCAATTATAAGTATGATCAGTATAATGATTACGGGAATCCCGATTTTAGGTAATTTGTCCATTGCTAATATTTTTTTAGTTATATGAGTCCGTTATATTTTCTGATAAACCACTCTAAACTTAAGAGTAGAGCGATAAGTCCAAGGAGGTATTTCCAATCTATTAAAGGTACGATTTTTTGATCGCTTTTCTGAACCGCCTGAAATCGGTTGTCACTTAGTAGAGTATCTGCAAGTTGTTCGTTTTCAGTTGTAAAAAAAGCCGTACCTCCCGTATTAGTCGCCAGCCTCTGTAGTTTCGTTACGTCGGCATTCAGAAACTGCTGCTCCACGTTAAATTCGAGGATACTGAAGTTGCCACTGCGGGCTACAGCTTCATCCCTTACACTCACAGTATAGCGATAATCTCCGGCATTTAAACTGTTCAGGTCCACCTCATAAAAATTATTCTTTAAGAGCATAGGGAA
>QQUG01000226.1 GCA_008501705.1 Flavobacterium sp. | reverse complement strand
TTTTCACTCTTGCATTAACTTCACTGATTCCTAATGTTTCGGAAATTTCCCGATACGATTTGTCCTCCAGATAAAGAAAGACCAAGGCTTTATCGATATCGTTGAGTTTTTTTACAGCCTTATACATTAATTTCAGCTGTTCTTCAATGGTATCGTCGTACGCCTCGGCACTTATTTTAAAGCTAACACCCTCATAATCTTGAGTTTTTACCGTTCTCTTACTTTTTCTGTACAAAGTGATCGCGGTATTTAGCGCTACTCTGTACATCCAGGTACTGAACTTGGAATCCCCCCTGAATTTTGGAAATGCACGCCATAATTGTATGGTTATTTCCTGAAAAAGATCATTATGCGAGTCGCTGTCGTTAGTGTATAACCGGCAGATCTTATGCACAATGTTTTGATTCTCTTCGAGTTGGGCAACAAAACTATGTTCCAGTTCCTTTGTCAATGGTTTTCTGTTAGCTGTTGGATTAGTAAGTAAGTAGACAACATTGTTACAAATTTCATAAAAATAGATGGTTTTTAAGGCTTTCGGAATTACTTATTGTAATTTTGTTACATAATCATCCTTCATGAACATTCCTAACACTGATAAACCGCGTATCGTTGTTATAGGCGGAGGTTTTGCAGGAATCTCTTTTATAAGAAATCTAAAAAAGGTCAACGTCCAGCTTGTACTTTTCGACCGTCATAATTATCACACTTTTCAGCCACTATTATACCAGGTATCCACCGCAGGTTTAGAACCGGATTCTATTGCTTATCCCTTGCGTAAGATCTTCAGGAAGCACAAAGATTTTCACTTCAGGTTAGCCGAAGTAGAGACTATAGATTCAGAAAAAAAAATATTAAAAACTTCCATTGGGCCTCTAGCCTTCGATTATCTTGTAATTGCAACGGGTACTCGCACTAATTTCTTCGGAAACGATTCTATCAAGACCCATAGCATGCCCATGAAAACGGTGCCTCAGGCGTTAAATATTCGCAGTCTTATGCTTCAGAATATAGAAAAGGCCGATATAACAGATGATCCGGAGGAACGAAGAAGTCTGTTGAACTTTGTTATAGCCGGGGCAGGCCCCACCGGGGTTGAATTGGCCGGAGCTCTGGCCGAATTCAGAAAGAGTATATTAAAAAACGACTATCCCTTAATAGAAACCAACGACATGCAGGTCCACCTGGTGGAAGGGGGGAGCAGGGTACTTTTACCGATGAGTGAACACGCTTCGAAAAAAGCAAAAAAGTTCCTGGAAGGTATGGGGGTTATCGTCCACCTGAATACCATGGTAAACTCCTACGATGGAAATACCGTTGTAACATCCGATGGAAAAACGTTTCATACGGCCACGTTCATATGGGCAGCCGGGGTAACAGGAGCGCCTGTGAATGGTTTGGATGCAGATGCACTCGTGGCAAAACTAAACAGGTACAGAGTAGACTCCCACAGCAGGATAGAAGGATTTCAAAATATTTTTGCTTTAGGCGATGTGGCACTCATGAAAACCGAGGCTTTCCCGGACGGCCATCCACAGGTTGCTCAACCGGCAATTCAACAGGGGCGACGCCTGGCACTCAACTTTAAAAGAGAATTAGCCGGGAAGGAGATGAAAGCTTTTGAGTATACAGATAAAGGAACCATGGCCACTATCGGGCGCAACAGGGCAGTAGCAGATATAAAAAATATGCATTTCGCAGGTATCTTTGCCTGGTTCCTGTGGATGGTGGTTCACCTCTTCTTCCTCATAGGTTTCAGGAACAGGGTAGTGACCTTCTTTAATTGGACTTATAACTACATCAATTACGATAAAGCGGCACGGCTTATTATTCGTCCGTTTAAAAAGCCTAGTCGATCTTAACCTTAATAGGACCGCCGTTGGTAACCCAGCCACCGCCTATTTCATCAATGTTCACGTCCAGCTCATCACTGGTGTCTATACTTTTAAGGTTCACCTTTACTTCATCGTAGGTATCCACACTTTTCAGGTTCACATTAAGCTCGTCATAGGTATTGATATCTACAATACGCACGTCCATGGTATTGGCTTCAGAAATAGGAACCAGGGCATACTCGCTTGAAAGGATAGAAGGGGTACTTTCGGTGGCATAAGCCTTCGGAACTAATTCCAGCTCATGAACCAGGTTCACCGTTAAACAAAAGGCAATAATAGTGAGAATGGTCTTAGTGTACAGATCGGATTTCATAATAAAAGAATTTTGTTAGTATAAGGATTCTGAAGGATATAAATCAAATTTCATTCCTAAGTCTTATTTCGCATCGGTATTAGAGATAAATGTTACCAGGGCTAGCTGGTCTTTTTTTCCTTTCAATACCTGTTTCCCTACAGTTTGAAGTTGTAACCCGGCTGGCAGTTGATACGCTATTTCCGAAAATGCCTGGGAAGCCAGGATATCTACACCCAGTTCGTTGCATTTGGATTGGATGCGGGACGTTGTGTTTAATACATCTCCAGAAAAGGCAATATCCCGTTTTATGTGACCTAACTCGCCCACCATTACGGACCCGTAATGGAAACCCGCCTTAAATTCGGGGATCAGGCCGTATTGTTTACGGTACTGCTCTGCTTTACGCATTATAAGTTCTTTCATTTGGTAATAGCATCCAACAGCATTGCCATTTTTTAAACCGTGCTTCATCTTCCAGGATATCACAACTTCGTCACCTACATACTGGTACACTTCTCCCCGTGTTTGTACGATCGCGGGCGCGATGTCTCGGAAAAAGTCCTTCAGTAAATTAAAATATTTGTGTTCTCCTAATTGTTCGGCTATGGTGGTGGCATCCTTAATATCGGCGAACATAAAAATACGGCGCTCATTTTTTGGCAGAAAGTATCGGCCTAACAGATAATCGGCAAAAATACCCGGCCCGTATTTGTCGTTCACCATGATCACGATCAAGGTTACCAGAACTATGATGAGCCAGATAATAAAATTCTTTACAAAGATCCATGACCTGAAAAACAGAAAGATATCTTCCCTCACCTCCGGATGGAGTATCGGCAATCCGTATTGTTCGCTAATTGCATAGGAGGCCCCAAGCAGACTCACAACAATCGCCGTTGCGGTATAGGCAATAATAATGAATAAGAGTGCTTTCCAGAATGCGTATTTCCGCAACCAGTATTCCATGAGATGAACCGTTAGGAACCCACCCACCAGACCGGCCGACAATGAAACGATCATGTTGGCCATAAAGGCCGATTTAAGATCGTAATCTGATGTGAGGTAGTTGTTACTTACCAGGCTGAAATACTCCAGGAAAAAGATTATATTGTTGATGAGGACCCAGACGATGAGTATCCATAAAGATTTACGGAAATATTGCCAAAAACGCCTGGTTTTGTAGCTACTCATCGCGATCTTCTTTTACAGATCAACAGTTCTTGTATTTATCGTATAATCCTATTCCCTCTAGGATCATGGGTGTTATCTTCTCTAGTCTGCTTTCTTTGGTGGCTTCCCTTTTTGCAGAACCTATATATTCTGCATATTCTCTTTGCTTCCCTGGTGTTAGCGTATTGAAAGCCGCTTTCAATTTAGTGTTTCCGGCCATAGCCTGTTTTAACAGATCTGGAATAACCACTCCTTTTTTCCGTTCCGGTTTCACTTCTTTGCCTGCCAGGGAATTCTCTATGGCCTCCTGAATATACTGTGCTATGATCTCCGGCTCGATTGGGTCTCCTTCACCAAATTTCCAT
Source organism: Flavobacterium sp. (assembly GCA_008501705.1). Taxonomy (GTDB): domain Bacteria; phylum Bacteroidota; class Bacteroidia; order Flavobacteriales; family Flavobacteriaceae; genus Pukyongia. The sequence continues at coordinate 14,722 of QQUG01000226.1, read as the reverse complement.
TGCCTCAGTGCCTTGGTCTTTCCTTCCTGGGCGTTCACCAGTTTTTTATGTGAGTCTTTTAAAAAGACACCCTGAAAGAACCAAATACCAAAATGATTCTTAAACGCGCCCAGACCGGCGATCAGTTTACCGTTTAAGGTATAGGTTGGGCTACCCCATTTTACCTCTTCAAGCAGTCCTGTTTGCTGAAATATCTCACGTAACTGCGTAAGTTCCTCACTCCAGCGTTCATGTTTTTTTATATAATCGCTTACCTGTTTAGCCGTTGTCATAACTAATAATTTCGGTCTTCAAGATACTATAAATTCAAAAAAAACAACCTTATAAAGGTAGTTCCAGAAGTTAATTTGTCGGTTATTGTTTCACAAATTGAAAGGCTGTATTGCCTTCGGAGCTGTTTATTCTCAAAAAGTAAATACCACTTGGCAAGGTTGAGATATTGATCTCTATCTGGTCTTTATTTACTTCTGAAATGCTTTCAGAAAACATTTTCTTTCCATTTACATTGAATATAGTGATAGTCTCGATCTGCAATTCGGTTGCCCTTTCCAGGACGATCCTATCTGTGGCAGGATTGGGAAATAATCGCAGGCCCGATTTTAGCGTATTTTCTTCAAAAGCAAGGAAATTATCATACAAACCCTGAAGTATATCTATAGGTTCTGTTCCTGAGGGTTGCTGCCCTACATTGAGGCGGAGGTACGGATCTCCGGGAAGATCGTCTTCTTTATATACAAGTAGGTAGGCCGTTGTAGAGGAGGTCCCTGCTGCAAGACAACGCTGATCTGCACCCGCAAAGTTTGCTCCCTGTAAAGCCGCCATAAGTTTATCTGCAAGGGTTCCTACCGTACCGTTGAAGTTGTTCTCCATATTATCTATCACGGTTTGATCCAGTAGTATGTTCCCCTGTATACTGAAGGTGGCTCCCTGTCGGTCTTCCTTGTAGTCGTCTGTCATATTTCCCGTAAAACCAGCTGTTCTCGGGTTGCCATTCTCGTCGAAATCGGCAATTCCATACTGCCGGAACGCAGGGTCGAAACCCTGAGAGGAACAGGCATCATTATTAATTAGCCAGTCTATTATTTCTGAAGGGGAATCGCCCAGATCCATCCGCATGATACCATTCTGCAGATTGATATTCGGGATGCAAACATAGGCCTGTGAATTAATCCCTCCCCGGCCCGGGATAATGTCTGTGATGATATCGATAATTCCCGAAGCACCAACCCCGGTTACACAGGAAGCTCCGGCAGATCCAACTTCTTTTGTCACGGGATCCACGGCGATAATGGAAAAGGTGTCCTGGGCTGTAGCTGTCCAGCATAACAGAACAGAGAGTACGATGGTATATAAATTTTTCATGAACGTTTGTTTTCTTTAAAGATACGTGATTAGGGTGAATTCTTATATTTTTACATTTGGGGGCTTAAATACAACAATTGGGTATGTTTAATTTATGCGGTAGGAAGATTCGTTTCAAATTTGAGCATTCAAAAAAATTAAACCACTACATGAAACCTACCTTATTACCCACCTTGTTTATAGTTTTGATCTCGTTGATCGCGGTACCTTCGGGGGTTGCACAAACCACCATTGATGGAATTGTTACCGAAAGAAACGGAACGCCAATAGAGGGTGCCAATGTTTACCTGGAAGGCACCTATGATGGAGTCACGTCTGATTCGGAAGGAAAATTCAGTTTTCAAACATCAGAGACAGGTGTACAAACCTTAGTTGCCTCTTATCTTTCTTTCGAATCTTTTATGATGGCGGCAGACGTATCGCAAATGACCAATCTCAACATACGGCTGCGAGAAGATGTTAATTCCCTGGAAACGGTTGTAATTAGCGCCGGAACACTGGAAGCCAGTGATAACAGTAAGGTGTCTGTTCTGAAACCATTAGATGTGGTGACCACGGCCAGCGCTCTTGGCGATTTTGTGGGTGCTTTACAAACCCTACCGGGTACCACGACGGTTGCGGAAGACGGAAGGCTATTTGTAAGAGGGGGTGATGCGGGTGAAACCCAGATCTTCATTGATGGGATCAGAGTTTTTACACCATATACGCCAACCACTAATAATATTCCAACCCGTGGAAGGTACAGTCCGTTTCTTTTTGATGGGATCACTTTTTCTACCGGAGGATATTCTGCCGAATACGGCCAGGCTTTATCTTCGGTACTTTTACTGAACACCATAGACGAACCGGACCAGGAAAAAACCGATATCGCCCTAATGAGTGTAGGCGGAGGTGTGGGTAATACGCAGAAATGGAAGAACAGTTCTTTAAGCTTCAATACCAGTTATATAAACCTGGCGCCATATATTGCTGCCTTCCCGGATAGGAACGATTGGGAAAAACCCTTTGAAGCCCTGGCTGGCGAAACCGTATTCAGAAATAAATTTAAATCGGGGCTATTAAAGGTATACGCCGCTTTCGATAGCAGTAATTTCGAATTAACACAAGACGATATCAATCTACCGGAAGGATTGAGATTTAAATTGAAGAATTATAATTTTTATACCAACGCGGGTTATGCCGGCGATCTTAACGATAGTTGGAAGTTTCAGCTGGGAGGGAGTTTTACACGGGCGCAGAACAACATAAAGGTGCAGGATGACGATATCGATAACACCGAAAACTCGGCTCATTTTAAAGTAAAATTCAGAAAGAGATTCAGTAACCGATTCAAATTAAATTTTGGGGTAGAACAATTTCTAACCGACTATGTAGAAGAATTCAATAGTGCCTTTGCTGCTGCTCGATATGGTTTCAACAATGGTATATCTGCTGCATTTGCTGAAACAGACCTGATATTTTCCCGAAAGTTTGCCGTAAAGATCGGTGCCAGAGGCGAGTACAGTGAGCTATTTGATGAATTTACCTTCTCACCCCGAACATCGGTTGCATACAAAACCGGCAAAAATAGCCAGGTATCTGTGGCCTACGGCGACTTCTACCAGCAACCGCTGAACGACATACTTAAATTTAACCAGGATCTTGAAGCCAGGAAAACCCAGCATTACATCCTAAATTATCAATACGTTGCCGAGAATCGTATTCTGAGGGCAGAGGCCTATCGGAAAGAATACAGTAAGCTGGTAACTTTTAATAACGAGTTTCCCGGTTTCGAAAGTACTTTTACCAATAATGGTGATGGTTTTGCCCAGGGATTCGATTTTTTCTGGAGGGATAATAAATCTATCAAGAATGTGGATTACTGGGTGAGTTATTCATTCCTGGACACCGAACGTATGTACAGGGATTATCCAGTATCTGCTACTCCTTCCTTTGCCAATAAACACAATTTGAACACCGTAGTAAAATGGTGGATCAACGACTGGAAGAGTCAGATCGGTTTTAGCCACACCTACAGTAGTGGCCGTACCTATACCAATCCTAACCAACCTGGGTTTCTACAGGAGAAGACCAAAGCTTATAACAGTGTTAGTTTTAACTGGGCCTACCTGATCTCACAACAGAAAATACTGTATTTTTCCGTTAATAATGTGTTCGGATTCAACAACATAAACGGTTACCAATATGCGTCTACCCCTGATGCTAGCGGAAACTTCAACCGACGCGCACTCACACCTGCTGCCGATCAGTTTTTCTTTATTGGGTTCTTCTGGACCATCAGTGAGGACGGAAGTGACAACCAGCTCGATAACTTATAAACTTAGAGGCTTACAGTTCATCCCTTAAAAATTACAGTTGGGTAGGATTGTTTATGGAATGGTCGTAAACCTAAGGACATTTGAGTAATCTTAAAAAACCACATCATGCACACAATTATTTCATACCTCATTTTACTTCTCACCGGGATGGTGATGCACGGTCAAAATACGGTGGAAGTATCCATTAGAGACTTCGATCACGATAGCGGTCATGTACGTGTAGGACTGTACAACGATGAGAACAATTTTTTAGAGAAGACATACAAATCTGTAAAAATGGAGATCGTTAACAAGCAGGCAACCGTTACCTTTACTGACATCCCGGATGGGACCTATGCTATCTCCTGCTATCACGATGAAGACGATAACGGGCAATTGAACATGCTTATGGGGATGATCCCTTCCGAACCTTACGGCACCTCCAATAATGCTCGTGGATTTTTTGGTCCGCCAAAATGGAAAGATGCGAGGTTCGAACTTAAGGACGGAGAGTTGCGAAAGCTCGATATCAATATGTAGCGTTTCAAAATTAGTTTAGTAACTTCCAGATCTAATTATATCAGGGATTTCAATTGTAAAAGTGATATTATAAGTCCATAAAAATACCAGGGTAATGTTCTGTATAACTAATCTTTGCGGACGTTACCATCTTAATTTAGCAGATATGAAAAAAATAGTCTTTATACTCTTTACCATAGTAACAGTAAGCAGTTTTGCGCAATCTAAATATCAGCAAGGTATGGAGAAGGCCTTCGAACTTTGGAAAACCGATAAGTCCTGGGAAGCGGCAAATTTGTTTGAACGCATCGCTCAGGCGGAATCCGATAACTGGCTGCCTCCTTTTTATGCAGCGCAGATCAATGTCTTTAACAGCTTTGGTGAAAAAGACAAGGAAAAGATGAAGGCCCAGATTGAAAAGGCCAGGAATTTCCTGAACGATGCTAAGGCACTAACCGAAAACAATCCGGAGATCCTGGTACTGGAAGCCCAGTTATTGACGGCTTGGGTAGTGTACGACGGACAACAATACGGGATGAAACTATCGCCCAGAATTGCCGAATTGTACAAGCAGGCCTTCGAAATAGCCCCGGAGAATCCCAGGGTTGTTCTTGGAAAGGCCCAATGGGATATAGGAACGGCCAAATTTTTCAATCAGCCAACCGATATGTATTGTGATGATATTAGAAAAGCCATCGAACTTTTCGCCACTGAAAAACCGGCCGGGGAGTATTATCCACAAGGCGGAGGTGAATACGCAGAACAGGTTTTACAGGAGAATTGCGGTAAATAATTATGTTTTTCTTTAAGGAACTTGGCAAGGCCTTTTTTGTAGGAATCCTAATATTCTTTGTATTAGGATTGATACAATATTTAACGGGTAATTACGCCTATGATGGCAAGACCTTGCTCATTGCATTTCTTTACAATCAGCTCTACACGGTGGTACTGTATATGGCAAATATGTATTTCATCCGCTATATGCAGCATCACTACAAGCAGGAACTGTTTAAAACTAATGTACTTCTGAAGGGATTTGCCGGCGGGATCTTAATCACCATACTTGGATTGATCTTTATCCGCTGGATCACAGAGATGATCATCAAGGGTGAATCGTTTTCCGAATTCATCGCAGGAGAACAGGTTCAGTATTATTCCACAGGCTTTATCATTTCCATGGTGATCGTTTCGATATTCTATGGCTTCCATTATTACAAATACAAACAGGAAACCCGGGTAAAGGAACAGAAGATTATTGCTAAAACAGCTTCTGCTCAGTTCGATGCCCTGAAAAACCAGTTGGATCCGCATTTTCTCTTTAATAGCCTGAATGTACTAACAAGCCTTATTGAAGAGAATCCCGAAGCGGCCACCCGTTTCACTACTTCTCTTTCTAAAGTTTATCGGTATGTGCTGGAACAAAAGAACAAAGAATTGATCACCGTAGAAGAAGAGCTGAAGTTTGCAAAATTGTATATGTCACTAATCAAGATGCGGTTTGAAGACAGCATAGTGTTTACGGTGCCAGAACAATTAAGTAACCCCGAAGCCAAGGTGGTTCCTTTAAGTTTGCAATTGTTACTCGAGAACGCAGTAAAGCACAACCAAGTAACCCCTTCGAGGAAACTACATATAACGATTTATGAAGAACGGGGCAGGTTGGTAATTAAAAACAATGTACAACCCAAGAATGTCGTAAAAGAAAGTAGTGGGGTAGGGCTGGAAAATATAAAGCAACGCTATTTTCTACTTACAGACAGGCCCGTTGAGGTGAAACAGGAAAAAGGAGAGTTTGAAGTGGCTATTCCCCTCCTCACAAAGTCTACAATGACCTTGCAAACACAAGATATGTATATTAGTGGGAAACGCCTGGAGCGAGCCAAGAAGAAAGTGGAAGAACTAAAGGGGTTTTATATCCATTTCACTATTTATCTCATCATGGTCCCATTTTTTATTTATCTCAATTTTAGAAGCACGAGCTTTCCCTGGGCCTTGTTCCCAATAGGAGGGTGGGGCTTTGGAGTATTGGGCCATGCATCGGAAGTTTTTGGCTGGAACCCACTATTTGGAAAGGAATGGGAAGAGCGAAAAATCCGTAAATTTATGGATGAAGATTCCTGATAACTACAATTGAGGAATCGAAATCGACAGTTCATACTATATAGTTTTCTGAGGGTGGTTTTCTGATATACTTTTATATCATAATCATTAAAAACAGTAACATGAGAACATTTAGCCATAGTGACGACTCAAAATATCAAAGAGCCCGAATGCGGGTTGAAAAACTAAAAGGATTCTATACGCATCTTGTAATTTACCTGATCTTTGTGGTATTCTTTATTTATCTGAATGTAAGAAGCACAAGTTTTCCCTGGGCGATCTTTCCAATAGTAGGATGGGGTCTTGGCATCATTGGTCACGCTACAGATACTTTTAGATGGAATCCGTTGTTCGGAAGGAACTGGGAGGATCGCAAGATCAAACAATTTATGGACGAAGATGAATTACAATTTTAAAGCAATCAGAAAGTAGAAAAAAAAGATATGGATCTACATAGAGAAAATAGGGAAAATAAATATCTGCGCGCTAAGGAACGGGTAGAGTGTATAAAGAAGTTTTATACATCGCTCATACTTTATTCATTATTCATTGGCTTTTTAGCTGCACTGAATTACTACACCAACGAGTGGCGTTATATGTGGTTCTTATGGGCTGCCTTAGGCTGGGGAATTGCCTTATTCTTCCAGGCGGCAAAGGCATTCAGGTGGAACCCCCTCCTGGGCAAGGACTGGGAAGAGAAAAAGATGAAGGAGTTTCTGGAAGAGGAAGATAGAAAAGATACGTGGAACTAAAGGCAACATTAATGAAACCAACCGAACAGGAGAAATACGAAAGGGCCAGAAAAAAGGTGAACGACATCAAAGGATTTCACAAACACCTTACGGCCTATATCATAGTAAATGTCATTTTGCTACTTTTCAAGGCGAACATCATGGATGCTTTCAGCGATAGGGAATTCGACTGGAATTTCGAAAACTGGCTTCGTTGGAACACTTACGGAACGGCAGCCCTATGGGGTATCGGACTTCTTATTCACGGGCTCTATGTCTATAGGCATAAGTTTGGGTTTCTGAAAAACTGGGAAGAACGTAAGATCCGTGAGATCATTGAGAAAGAAGAAGCGGAGGAACGAAATAAATTCGATCTATGAAAACTACCGAGAACAATACAGAGAAGTATAAACTTGCCAAAAAAAGAGTGGCTGAGATAAAGGGGTTTTATACCCACTTAACCATTTACATTCTAGTGAACACTTTTATCTTATTAACGGCTGCCGGATTGTTGTCTGGCCACGGTGTTTCATTCGAAATACTCAGCTGGCCTCATTTTATTTCTCCAGTAGCCTGGGGCATCGGTCTATTGTTTCACGGTCTGTATGTCTTTCAGTTTAAAAGTGGCTTTATAAAGAAATGGGAAGAGCGAAAGATTAAGGAATACATGGAAAAAGATATGGAGGAGCTTAGGAAATTCGATTCGGAACAAGATTGAAAGAATGCTTACTCCATTGTATGAGTTTCAGAAAAATAAAAAAATTAGATTGACAATATGAATGTACTAATTATCGAGGACGAGAAACCATCGGCAAGACGTTTGCAACGAATGTTAGAAAAGCAGAACGTGGCTGTAAATGTTATGTTACACAGTGTTGGGGAGGCGGTAGAATGGTTTGCAAACAACGAACACCCCGATCTCATCTTCCTGGATATCCAGCTAAGCGATGGCCTTTCCTTCGAGATCTTCGATGAAGTGGAGGTAAAAAGTGCGATTATTTTTACCACTGCCTTCGATGAATACGCCTTGCAGGCATTTAAACTAAATAGCATAGACTATCTCCTAAAACCCATAGACGAGGAAGAACTGGAGGCGGCTGTGCGTAAATTCCGTGAACACGCCCCGAAAAAGCAAAATGTGCAACTCAATTTTGAGGACATCAGAAAACTACTCGCAAACCCGGTGGGCCAGCAGTACAAAAAGCGATTTACAACTAAGATCGGGCAGCATATAAAAATGATCGCTGTGGATGAGATCGAATGTTTTTATTCCGAAAATAAAGGCACCTATGCACATACGGTCGATGGACGCGATTACCTGCTGGACACAACTCTGGAACAACTGGAAGATGAACTTACTCCCCAGGATTTCTTCAGGGTAAACAGGACCTTTATTGTGAATATCAATGCCATTAAAGATATAATTTCCTATACTAACAGCAGGCTTCAGCTAAAATTGAACAGTTTTAAGGAACAGCAGGTTATTGTGGCCCGGGAAAGAGTAAAGGACTTTAAGATCTGGCTGGAATAAAAGTTACATTCGTTACTCGTAAATAAGGTCGATGATGATCTTTTCTTCCTTGCGCCGTTTTTCCCCTTCTATTTGCAGATCTACCATTCGGCTGGTGTTGATGGTAATGGGGAGTCCGTAATCGAAATTGTAGATATAGGTATTAAAATCCTCCATGTTGAGTTTAGCCCCACCGATCTCCTCACTAAACATGTCGTACTCAATTCCCATCCTTTTAATCATAGACAAGACTTCCCGTTTAGAATCATCGGGATTCACCTTCATTTCTTCGGTTACCCTGCAAATCCCGTTGTGACGATCTATATTATCTACCGTGATTTTATAATCGCATCGCATATCCTCTCCTCCAATAAGGGATGGTAGTACATCTTCGTATTCGTAGACCTCGTCTATTGTATATTCGTAACCCAGCGGCATATGAAAATAATAGAGCTCCTTTAGTGCCAGTTCTTCTACACCTGCTTTAGTGCTGTATGCCTCGATAATAGGCTGCATAGCTTTTTTAAACATGGCCTCTTCATTCTCTTTTACGAATACTTTGCCCTTCATAGTGGCTTTTAGTTCCCTGATAAGGTCGTCGCGGATCTCCTTCCAGTTTTCAACACCCTGAAATTCACCCATTTCATCGGTGGTGTAGATCACCTTAGTATAGGCATTGTTCCGGGTTAGTTCATTAAATACGTTTTTTAGCAGGCGACCGTCCTGAAATTCGTTCGCATACCGCCACTCCACCTTGTACATAAAGGCCGTAGAATCTATAACTTTAAAACGCACATCCCGGTAGATTGTATCCGCCTTTACAAGGATATCATCATCCCACTGAATGCTAATCTTCCTGATCTGAAATTGAAAGGTATCACCAACAGACCAATATGCCACAAAAGGGATCGTATTGGTAATTTCAGTTTGACTGTACGTTGTATTTAGCACAAGTGCACTAAATATGAGTAGTAGATATTTTCTAAGCATAGATCAGGGCTTGTCGATTTGGTTCTCCCTAAAAGAAGAGGGTAGTAATTGCGGAATAAATTTAATTAAAATAGGGAGTAATACGGTGCCTCCGGGTAACAAGAACACTGTTAATGATGGAACGGTTTTACAGATGTCGAGCAACTGTTGTTTTACCTTGGTCTTTTCATCATCGGTGAGTTCGCGAAGCGTAGATTGTGTTAATAGTACCAACAATTCCCCACTTTCCTCAAGTTCTTTCTGAAGCCTTTTTTTGTTCCTTAAGATGAGTAATTTAACCGTAGAAGTAGATTGCTTATAAAACAATTTCACAGGATTGGCATATTCAAAAAGTTTGATCGAGGTTTTGTGTTCGCTCATAAATTCTGCCAGGTCTGTAAGGCTATTTTCCAAATAAGTAATTGGGAGTTCCAGATAGGAGGTTAGATTTTTCAGAAATGAAAACTCATCTTCATCCATCGTATGGTCATCCCAGACCGTAATTGTGCAAATGTCCAGGATGTATCTTTTTTCAAGCTCGGTGGCTGTTTTTAAATGGGGTAAGCTTTTTAGGCTTACTTTTTTTGAAGAACTGTGTGCCGAAAGATAATAAGCCGACGATTGAAATAGTTCGATCAAGAGTTTGTCGTATTTATTCTTCTTCTTCTTCGAACTCAATGCCAGAAAACAAGCATTGATCACCGTACTTTCCACTTTTTCGGCATATTTACGGAAGGTATCCGGTTTTTTAAGCGCATATCGATATGCCATTACATCTACATACAACAAGGCATAGGTAAGAATGCCTGTGGCGCCCTTATGTAAAAAAGTATTGGTCTCCTGTAATCTCGCAGCCAGCATTTTCTCGAGCTTCTGAGATGGCGAAGTGGACAAGGAAAGTTTTTGCAGAAAGCCAGTTTTGGCCTTGTCCATATAATCGTAGAAATTAATAATACTTTCTATTGCCGATTCGTGATCCATATTCGCCTCGAAATGGTGATGGGTAAAAAGCAGGGCGTGAAACAGATTCACCTTGGTGAACTCCTCCCGGGTAAGATTAAGGGAGCTGATAGATTTCTTCGGAATAGCATCCAGTGATACCCCGTAAATAAAACCTGTTTTTTTAAGGGCGGCGTAAAAAGCCGTTTCATCGGAGAACTCGATAGCCTTCGAATTTTGTTCCAATATGTGGAGATATTTAGGTATCCAGTCTGATGCAGATGGGTTCACAATAAATGGTATTAATAATCAGTTAGTGTTCAATATAAAAATGACTCTCTCAACTCCTTAATTTACTGGGATTGATAAAAGAATAATTGCAAGTTAAAAACCATAGGCTTATTTTCGTCGTATATAATCACCGAAGCATAAAAATAAATAATTAAAAATCTTCAATTATGAAAAAAACAAATCTTTTTGCAGCAATTGGTGGTGCATGTGTTCTTGCACTCTCGATAGTATTCGTTGCTGCAGACCATATTGATGCACCAGCGGTTGCCGGAACTACTACCGACATTGCCGACTTGTACGCATTTGAAGGGGATAATCCCAATAATACGGTTCTGATAGCAACACTACAGGGGCCACTAACTCCGGGGACAGTGACCGAAAATGCTGCCTTCGATGAAGATGTTTTAATCGAATTTAATATCGACAATACCGGTGATTTTGTTGAAGATCTGGTGATCCAGGCCATAAAAAGAGGTGATTCTATGTATTTTTTCGGCCCGGCACAACCTGCCCAAACAGGCTTGTCCAGTGAAGTTGCAACTTTTGCCGGATATACAGCTGTTAAAATCTCAACCACAGACGATGTTCAAACAGCTACCAACGACGGCATGAGCTTTTTTGCCGGCCCAAGAAGAGATGCTTTCTATTTCGATTTCAACAGATTTAATGAAGTTGTGTCGGGTTCTGCAGCTCCGGACGGATTCTTTCCTCCGGGAACGGCAGACGACTTTTTCAACGAACTAAATGTGCTGGCCGTAGCCGTGGAAGTTCCTAATTCCATGCTCGGTTCCGCCCCACCTCACGTAGGTGAATTAGTTGGACTTACCGGATTGCCTGCCTCATACAACGTGTGGGTGTCGGCCAAAAGAAAGCAATAATCAATCACTTCAAAAAAGATAAAAATGAAAATATATAAATTCAAATTAGTATGCATCGCGATCTGTGCCACACTACTGTTTGTTCAGTGTGACGACGATGAGAATGGAAATGTAATCGTTCAGGAAACCTGTGATGATGGAATTCAGAATGGAGATGAAGAAGGAATAGACTGCGGTGGATCTGCCTGTGAGCCTTGTATAGACGAAATCGACTTTAGCGGAACTTATGTGCAGGAAGATATTATGGGTCGTCCGGGAGTAAATACCGTGTTCAGCGGGGCCGATAATGTAAAGAACATGTTCAACACCTCCCTGGTAAGCGATAGAGCATCTTTTCAACCTACTTTCGAAGCTACGCTTGAGGCTTATCACGATGTTTACGAAGATGCCCTCGGAATTACCATCGATTACGAAACAAATATATTAGGATTGGACGCGCCAACCTTTACTACGGTATTAGCACAATTTGATGCCTTGCAGGTTGCGCCTAACGGACAAACAACCTATTACGATCCCGGAACCGGGGTAGTACTAACAGGTAGAACCCTGGCAGACGATGTGATCGATATCTCCTTAACCTTGATGTTTGGAGGTACTTCTGGTACACGATTCGATGGCAATAATGGTACCCCGCAACTTACGAGTGACGGAGTGGATAGTGGAGATCGCGATTTCAGCCTTCCATTTCCATACCTGGAAACGCCCATCACACAATAGAACAAGTAACATATGGAAAAGGGCTGCTAAATGCCCTTTTCCTTTTTTTATATCATGATGAAACTATTTATTTTTTTCTTCGGAATGGTATGTTTACTCTCTTCCTGTGTTTCTGAAACGGAGATAGAGCCCATTGCCAATCCCGACGACTACAATTTATATCTGCACACTTCCGAAAGATCCACAATGCTTGAAGCAGAGAATGAAGTCGCATTCTGGTCGAAGCGGCTGCGCCCGGACAGTTCCGGGGTTGGAGACCTGGGGCCGCTGGCATCTGCCTACACCAGGCTTTTCGATGCAACAGGCAATGCAACGTACTTAAATAATGCCGTAACCTTATATAAAAAAGCAATGGTGATCTCTGCCAATAATAAGGATATCTACGCAAGAGGATTGGCAAGAACTTATATTTCTCAACATAGATTCAAGGAAGCTGCTAATTTATTAAAGCAGAGTTATGAAGGAGTCTCGAGTAAAAGAGCAACCCAATTCATGTTGTTCGATGTGCTTATGGAACTGGGTGAGTACGAGGAAGCCGAGAGCTACTTAAAATTACTCAATAACACTTCAGATTATAATTATCTCATTCGGAAGGCGAAATGGAGTGATCATACCGGCGACCTAACAAACGCGATCAATTATATGGAAAGCGCCAAAGCGATCGCCGAGTCCAGAGACTCTAAACCCTTGAAGATATGGACGTACAGCAATTTGGGCGACTATTACGGGCATGACGGCAGAATAGCCGATGCGTACAAGCATTATTTAATGACCCTCGAACTGCAACCGGATAATACACATGTGAAAAAGGGGATCGCCTGGATAAATTATGCCTATCAAAACGATGCTTCCGAAGCAAGACGCATACTCGATTCGGTTATGAAAAATCATAAAATTCCGGATTATTACCTGTTCCTGGCCGAAATGGCCGAAAATGAAAAAGATGATGCAAAGGCCGAGGCATATACCACAAGTTTTATAAATGCTGCCACAAACGAGGCTTATGGAAAGATGTATAACGCTTACCTAATAGAAGTGCTCGCCGAAAAAGATCCCAACAGAGCAATGGCCATTGCCGAGGTTGAAGTTACAGAACGGGCCACACCCGAAACCTATTCCCTGCTGGCTTACACCAGGCTTATGAAGGGAGAGAAGAAACAGGCTCTCGAGATCATCGAATCCCGGGTAAAGGACAAGACCTCCGAACCCATGGCGACCTATTATATGGCGCTGGTTTACCAGGCAAATGGAATGAAGAAGGAACTTCAGGAGTTAAAAAAAGAATTGCAGGAAGCAGCATTCGAATTAGGTCCGGTCCTCTCTAAAAAGATCGATAAATTTTAAAACCGGTTACGCAATTACATCGTAAATAGATATGAGGTTTAATCGGAACGCCTTAGTGCGTCGATTAATTCGCTGGCGAAAGCCGGATTTCAGAGTTTTTTTGTTATTAGAGAACGCCCCTTGAAGGGGCGTTTTCGATTTTATATTTTACGGACTTACAGCACCCAGGGTGTAGAGTTGGGTAAGCGTAGGTGTTTCACTACCGCCAGCCGGTTCAAGGGTAATTCCGAATGCCTCAGGATCCGGTACATTCTCGAATTTGTAGATGCCTTCTTCAACCTCGTTCGCCAGATCCAGCAGACCCATGCTGGTTGGCCTAAGCGGGTCGAGTTTCAACGACCATGCCTGGTAAACATTTGTTCCGGAGACTTCCGGTAATCCACGTGAATCTATATAGGCGACTTTATTGGTTTTATCGAAATAAACCTTGGCAAAAGCATCGGGAGCTACAGCCTGATTTCCTGGTAAAATTATGGTGTTGTAATCTTTCGATCTCAGTATTTCCAGTATTTCCTCCGAACTCGCCAATTGCGATTCGGTATTTTTCAATTGTTCCTGAAGTTCTGAATTTTCTGTAATTGTGATCTCCAGTTCATCCTGAAGGGATGAATTGGTATTCATAAGCCAGAAAATTCCTCCTATGGCAAGTACTGCAGCCGCCCAACCGCTTATAGCCGCCCAGTTGGTTGATGTAGAACCTTGATCGTCCAGGGTACGAACAGATCGAATAGAATTTAGGATACGTTCCCATACGGCAGATGGTATTCCTGGTGAAACAGAACCAGCAAGGTCGATCAGCGAAGCTTCGATCGCTTCCACTTCTTTCTGAAGTTTAGGGTCCTGTCGGACAGCCTCTGCGATCTCGGCAGCCTCTTCTGCCGGCAGAGAACCGGTTACGTAAAGTTCCAGTTTCCCGGATGCTATGATCTCTTCAGTACTCATTTATCCCAATACAATTGTTCTTAATTGCTGTATGCAATTTCGGTTTCTAGTTTTTAATGTTCCAAGGGGTATCTCCAGTTCTTTGGCAGCATCAGCCTGCGTATAACCTTTAAAGAATAGCAG
>QQUG01000218.1 GCA_008501705.1 Flavobacterium sp. | reverse complement strand
TGGATTATGTACATCTAAATCGGATAGTAAAAGAACAAATGGCGATACGGTCTAAATTGCTTGAACATGTGGGGCAGCGAATCATCGACACTATTTTTAAAGAGCTTCCTAAAGTGAACTACGTGATGGTGATGGTTTCAAAAGTTAACCCTCCTATTGGTGGTGATGTTGCCGAAGTTAGTGTGAGTATGTCTTCTAAGCGGTAAATTAACTTTTAAGCCTGTTTTTTAAAGTTAATCTTTTATATTTGCCATCTGTAAAAGGCATCGTGGCCGAGTGGCTAGGCAGAGGTCTGCAAAACCTTGTACAGCGGTTCGAATCCGCTCGATGCCTCAAAAGACCCTTCCTGTTTTCGGGAGGGGTTTTGTTATTCTACAGGTTGTTCCATAGGGCTTTTTACAGAAGGTATTCTGTCCAGTCCACGTTGTACTTCATCGGGAAATATGCCTTCCACTAAGAGCAAAGCTCCAAACCCAATGATAAGAATACTTATCCATTTCTTTGTTTTATATACAAATCGCGGGGTAAGCCTGCTCTTAAGTTTTTTAGCAAGGGAGATCTTCGCAAGATCGGTTAAGAAGAAGGTTACGAGCACCGTGGCGAGAAACAACAATACGCCTCTGTCTGAAGCGGTTAAGGCATTAGCCATTATTATTGTGGCGATCCAACCGGCAAGTACGCCAAAATTCACAAAATTCAACAAGAATCCTTTTAAAAATAACCCGCCCAGGTCTTTCTTTACCTTCACCGCATAATGCTCGCGAACTATCTTGATGAACGATTTGGCGGTGCGGATGTATGATATAACACCATAGGCGATCAGGATCACTCCTCCAAAGATCAACAAGCCGGGATCGTCTTTTACTTTTTCAAGGATCTTACTCGTTCCATATAAGGCAATTAAAATAAAAACTATATCTGCTGTAATTGCGCCAAGGTCGAAAAATAATCCCGCCCGAAAGCCTTTGGTAATACTAGTTTCGATTAGGGTAAAAAATACAGGGCCCACCATAAAAGCAAGGATAACTCCGTAGAGGGCCGCATATAACAAACCGTCGAACATACTGTAAAAATACAAATTTGTTTAGTCTTGTCCAGCGCTAATTTTAAGGATAAAAGTTGGAAAGAAAACTATGCTTCGCCTTTATAATCTTTTCGATGACCAAGCATAAGAAAATCAAGATGTTTTTTTACCAGATCCGCATTCTTCACTTTAACGTAAACCTCGTCACCAAGCTGATAGGCATTCTTTGATTTGTTGCCTATTACCGCAAATTCATCCCTGTCGAAACTATAGTGATCATCCTTCAGGTCTTGCAGGCGCACCATACCTTCACATTTATTTAAAATGATCTCCACATAGATTCCCCATTCGGTTACTCCGGAGATTACACCCAGGAAATCCTGATCCTGATGGTCCATCATATACTTCACCTGCATATACTTAATACTGTCCCTTTCTGCCGAAGCTGCCAGGTACTCCATATTGCTGGAATGACCACACTTCTCCTCATAAAGATCTTCTTTAACCGAGGGTTTTCGGTCTAGATAGTGTTGTAATAATCTATGCACCATTACATCAGGATAACGTCGTATCGGTGAAGTAAAATGGGTGTAATGATCGAAAGCCAATCCGTAGTGGCCAATATTATTTGTGGTGTAAACTGCCTTACTCATACTTCTAATTGCAAGAGTATCAACCAAGTTTTGCTCCTTCTTTCCCTGAACATCCTCCAGAAGTTTATTAAGAGATGCTGCTGTACTTTGCCTGTCGCGAGTATTTATTTTATAACCAAAACGCTTAACAATATTCTCCAGCTGTGCGATCTTCTCATCATCCGGTTCGTCATGAACCCTGTAAACAAAGGTTTTCTTTTCTTTTTGCTTTCCTATAAACTCTGCAACACTTCTATTAGCTAAGAGCATAAACTCTTCTATGAGTTTGTTAGCGTCTTTACTTTCTTTAAAGTAAACACCTTCAGGTTCGTTGTTTTCATCCAGCTTAAATTTTACTTCCACCTTATCGAATGAAATTGCGCCGTTGCGCATTCTTTTCTTTCTTAAGATCTTAGCAAGTCTATCCAGCTCCAGTACTGCTTTAGCAATAGCAGGATCCACTTTATATTTCTTAGATGTTAGTGAAATATCGGAAGGGATCTCGTATGTATCGGATCCCTGGTTTTCAATAATATACTGAGCTTCTTCATAAGCAAACCTGGCATCACTGTAAGTTACTGTTCGCCCAAACCATTTCTTTACTACTTCCGCCTGCTCATTCATTTCGAAGATAGCAGAAAAGGTATATTTTTCTTCATTCGGACGTAAAGAACAAGCATTATTAGAAAGGATCTCAGGCAACATTGGGACCACCCGGTCTACCAGGTAAACAGAAGTTGCACGTTCGTATGCTTCGTCGTCTAAAACAGTTCCGGGTTTTACATAGTGAGACACGTCTGCAATATGGATCCCTATCTCAAAATTTCCATTTTCTAATATCTCGAAGGAAAGGGCATCATCAAAATCCTTTGCGTCTTTTGGGTCGATGGTAAAGGTTAAAGTTTCCCGCATATCCCTTCTTTTCCTTACTTCATCTGCCTGAATGCCAGTATCGAGTGAATTGGCATATTTCTCAACTTCAGGAGGAAACTCATATGGGAGTCCGTATTGAGCTAGAATTGCATGAATTTCTGTATTGTGTTCACCGGGTTTACCCAGGACTTTTATCACACTTCCTACAGGAGATTCGGAATGTGCTTCCCAACCCTCAATCTTTACAAGAACTTTATCACCGTTTTCTGCAGTAAGGATTTTACTTTTCGGAACAAAAATATCTGTATACATATTGTAACCGGAAGTTTCTACAAAGGCAAACTTTTCTGAAATTTGAATAGTCCCCACAAATTCGGTTCTCTTCCGTTGTAATACTTTTGAAACTTCACCTTCTAACTTTCCGCCTTTTCTCCGCTTAAAAACATACACTTCTACCACATCTCCATTAAGTGCTTTATTCAGGCTTTTATTCCTAATGAAAATATCATCATCCAGATCTTCAACCACAACGTATCCTTCTCCACGTGAGGTTAGATCCATCACGCCGGTGTAGTAATTCACCGAAGGTGTGATTCTAAATTTCCCTCGTTCTATTTCCTCAATGGTTCCTTTAGTTTGAAGTTGTTTTAACTTCTTTATTATCTGATTCCTACTACTAGGATCGTCTACTCCTAATTTTGAGGCAAGTTGTTTATAATTAAAGGTTTGGGAATGATTTTGACGAAGTATATTTAGTATGCTCTCGGTAAGATTTTCTATACGTTGTTTATTTCTTCTTCTCTTCTTTCTCTTTGGCATTGTTTTTTAAGTATGCGGCAAAAGTACGCTTTATATCACAATCAGTATCAGAAATATATAAAGATTTAATACATTAGTAAAAGACATATGCAAGACTTTAAAACTATAGCAATTTTTACCTATCCCAGCGAATATGCAGTACTCCGATTATTGCTGGAACATCATGAGATACGGCATGTATTTCAGAATGAAACCATGATAAGCGTACTTCCATTTCACAGCAATGCTATCGGAGGTATCCGTCTAAAGGTCCACCAGGACGATATTCTGCTAGCCGAAGAGATCATCGAAAACCTTAATCGATCCTCTAATATGCGCATCGTTTAACTTGTTAACATTTATAATATCATATTATTTTTTTATTTAAAATTTAAATTAAAAATGATGGTGATTATAGCTTGTTAATTTCGGGTATAAGTTTTTGGTTATTTATTTTGAGATTTAGTTATGGGTTTTTGTTGATAGGTTGTGAACATATTATTGTAATAAAAATGAACTGAAAAATAAGGATTTAGAAACATTGGTTAACAATTGTGAATAATGTTACTTAACAATGAATTCTTAATATTTTCTTCGGAAAAAAATGTTTGAAAACAGAATTTTTCACCTCATAACAGACTTATAATTTTCATTAAAAAAATTTGCCGGTTCGAATAATAATTCCATATGAGAAACTATAGTTTACCAAACAACATTTTTTCTATAAATAGAATGAACAACTATTAACAGTTTTATTAACCAATACAAATTAAAACTCTTTATAAAATTAAATATAGCTTGTTAAAAAGTATGCTTATACAAAGTGATCATCTGGTTACGAGCTGACAAGGAATTAGTATCTTTGTTAAAACTGAAATCCATTATGAAAATCGCTATTGGAAACGACCACGCCGGCACAGATTATAAGAATGCTATAGTCTCTTATTTAGAATCTGAAGGCCATACTGTTAGTAATTTTGGTACAAACACTAATGATAGTGTTGATTATCCTGATTTTATTCATCCTGTTGCGCAGGCTGTGTCCGACGCAGATGTGGATATGGGTATCATTATCTGCGGAAGCGGTAACGGAGCTTCAATGACCGCAAATAAACACCAGAAAGTTCGATCGGCACTATGCTGGACCAAAGAAATTACCGCCCTGGCAAGAGAGCATAACAACGCAAATATCTTAAGTATCCCGGCGCGATTCACCAGCCAACCCCAGGCTATAGATATGGTTAAGACTTTTATAGAAACTCCGTTTGAAGGTGGCCGGCATCAACGAAGGGTCGACAAGATCGCCTGTGCATAATATTTTCTTATGGCTCACAATCATTCACATCATCATACCCATCACGACCACCATGATGTGAAAGGAAGAAACCTCCTTATATCTATACTCTTAAATCTTCTCATCACTGTTGCCCAGGTTATAGGAGGACTTATATCGGGCAGTCTTTCACTTCTTAGTGATGCACTGCATAATTTTAGTGATGTATTATCCCTGGTTATAAGTTATATAGCTGATCGTTATTCGAAAAAGAAAGCTTCTTTCAATAAAACCTTTGGTTATAAACGCGCCGAAATTATCGCTGCGTTTGTTAATGCTGCCACCCTTATGATAGTTGCAGTATATCTTATCATCGAGGCGATTCAGCGCTTTTTCAACCCTCAGGAAATTGAAAGTGGCCTGGTGATCTGGCTCGCCATTTTAGGAATTGCAGTAAATGGTTTTAGTGTGTTACTACTTCAGAAAAGCTCTAAGGAGAACATGAATATGAGATCGGCTTACCTGCATTTACTAACCGATATGTCTGCTTCTGTGGCCGTTTTAATTGGTGGGCTTTTAATGAAGTATTTCGGTTGGTTTTGGGTAGACAGCGCTTTAACGGTTCTTATTGCGATCTATTTGGTTGTTATGGGATACGATCTTTTGCGAAATTCTTTTCGTGTGCTTATGTTGTTCACCCCCGAAGATGTGGATCTTGAGGAATTACGAACCGCAATATCTTCACACCCGGAGATCAAAAATGTACATCATATGCACCTTTGGCAATTAAATGAAAAAGAAAACCATTTAGAGGCCCACATAGATTTCCACCGCGACATTACCCTTTCTGAATTCGATGCCATTCTCGTTGATGTAGAACAGATCTTAGAAAAAGACTTCGGAATAAACCACGTGAATATCCAACCCGAATATCAGAAGGATGACCCTAAAGACATTATTGTTCAGGACTAAATTATGGAGATCAGGATAAAAAAATTTGAAAGCCTTAACACACAGGAGTTGCACGATCTGTTACAGCTACGAAGCGAAGTATTTGTAGTAGAGCAAGACTGTGTGTACCAGGATATAGATGGTAAGGATGTTAAAGCACTTCATATTTTAGGCTATGATCAGTCAAAACTGGCCGCATACACACGGTGTTTTGCGCCCGGGGATTACTTCAGGGAAGCTGCAATTGGCCGGGTCGTGGTGGCGGGCGAATTTAGAAAATCCGGCTACGGACACGAGATCATGAAGGCATCGATCAAGGCGATCAAAGATCAGTACAATTCCGAAGCAATAAAACTTTCCGCGCAAACTTACCTCATCCACTTCTATGAACAGCACGGATTTACAAGCACAGGGGAAACTTACCTGGAAGACGGCATCCCACATATAGCAATGATAAAAAATTCCGCTAAAAATTAATAATTTTTTAATTTTACGGGGTAGTTTCTCAAAATTCCGTAAATGTTAATAACATTGAATAAAATTTGGGGGGGTAGCTAACATAAATTGATAAGTTTATGCCTTTATTCCTTAAAAAACAGAGGGTATGGGCAGAAAACTTAATTTTATTGTATTAACAGCTTTAGTGTTGCTAAGTTTATTATTTAGTGCGGAATACAAATTCATTGAAGGTAGTGGTTCTATAGATTCGGGCGATACGGCATGGATGATCGTTGCCAGTGCCTTTGTGTTGCTAATGACACCCGGCCTCGCTTTTTTTTATGGAGGAATGGTTAGTAAGAAAAGTGTGATCTCCACCATGCTTCAAAGTTTTGTTGCTCTGGGTGTAATTAGTGTTTTATGGGTATTAGTTGGCTTCAGTCTGGCTTTTGGCGACAGTATTGGCGGGATCATTGGAAACCCTCTAACCTATTTTAATTTCAGAGGGGTGAGCTTATCTCCTAACCCGGAATTTTCAGATTCCATACCCTTCCTCATCTTTGCATTGTTTCAATTAAAATTTGCCATAATCACGCCTGCTTTGATCACCGGGAGTTTTGCAGAACGCATCCGATTTAGAAGCTACATTCTCTTTATGGTATTATTTTCAGTTTTCATTTATTCGCCTTTAGCTCATATGACATGGCACCCTGACGGATTACTACGCAATTGGGGCGTTCTGGATTTTGCGGGTGGGACAGTAGTCCACATGTCGGCAGGAATTGCGGCGCTGGCCGGCGCGATGTATCTGGGCAAGAGAAATGAACGCATAGAACGACCAGCCAACATTCCCTTTGTGATCCTTGGAACCGGTCTGTTATGGTTTGGGTGGTTTGGGTTTAATTCGGGTTCTGCGCTAGGAGCAAACACAGATGCCGTAATTGCTTTTGCGAACACCAACCTGGCTTCTGCTACCAGTATGATAGCCTGGATATTTTTGGATAGGTTTCAGAATAGAAAAATGTCGTCTCTGGGTGCCTGTATTGGTGCTATTGTTGGGTTGGTTGCCATTACTCCGGCCGCCGGTTTTGTGACGCTCGGACAAAGTATATTTATAGGTTTTGTAGCTGCTCTGGTAAGTAATTTTGCCATCAGGCTAAACAAACGCTCCGAAATTGACGATACTCTGGATGTATTCCCCAGCCATGGTGTAGGTGGAATTGTGGGTATGATCCTTACCGGGGTGCTGGCAAAAGATGTAGGGCTTATCTATGGCGAGACAACCACCTTTCTGTACCATATTCTAGCCCTGGTACTTGTAGCGGTTTTTACATTCGCAGGAAGCTGGATACTTTATAAGGTTACAGATATGCTTCTATCAATGAGAGTTCGAGAGGACCAGGAATACAGAGGATTGGACGCCTCACAACACGGCGAAAATATAGACCCCTAACTATAATTTAATCAGGGGTTTGTTCAGGTTGAGATCAGACAGCATTTCGTTGGTAAATTTAAAATGCCCTCTGCGGGTTATAATTTTAAAACGATGATTTTTCATTCGGCTAAGCACCTCCAAAAATCGCCATTTCGATTTCAGCAGATTTGGTTTTTCGCTTTTTAGGCCAATCTCAAAATAATGTTTAATCCCGGCTCTTTCTGCTACGATATCGGGCGTAATCGTTTCATCACTATCCTTTTTATGGTAGCTTTTAGGTTTTTCATATCCCTCAATGTCTGCTTTGATATTCTCAAATCCCTTTTTTTCCAGGTACGCAAGTGACAATTGCATTACCTCCTTATTATTTTCTTTTTCTAATTGTATCATAACCAATAATATAAGCAAACCACATCAATTATGCAACAAATACTTTTCATAACAGTATTTAACGCTGCATTTTACCAACCGATCTATCAAATGGAATCCCTAGCTGCACAGCGATATTCTCGTCGTCCCGGTGATCTGCAACATCTATCCCGTATTTTATCTTACTTGTATCGTCGTAGACAAAGGTTCCAAAAAGTCGATCCCAGAAAGAGAAAATACTCCCGTAATTACTATCTGTCCAAGGCATTTGGTAATGGTGATGAAATTTATGCATGTTCGGGGTTACAAAGAGTATACACATACTTTTGTCCAACCATTTTGGAAGGGCGATGTTAGCGTGAGAGAAATAGGTGAATAAAATGGTGATTATTCTGTAAAGAAAGTAATAGGCTATTGGCATACCCATGATCATCAGGGCAATTAACGCAAACGTCTCGCGGATTATAAAATCGAATGGGTGATGTCTCGTTCCCGTGGTCACATCCACATGCTTGTCGCTGTGATGTACCATATGGAGTCGCCACATGAACGGCACCTTATGAAGGAGATAATGAACGGTATATTGCGCAACCAGGTCCAGGACCAGAATAGAAAGCAGCAGTTCTACCCACATAGGAGCATTAATGAGGTGTAATAACCCAAATTGCGACTCGCCCATCCAAATGAACAACCAGGTGGTAACTATTCCAAAAAGGGTATTGATAACCAAAACGAGCAGCAACAGAATGAAATTCACTTTGGCGTGTTTCCACTTTTTATATTGAAATTTTACCAGGCTGTAATTTCCCTCCAATATCCAGAAAAAAGCAAGTAAAAAAACAATCCAACCTGCCTTCATCCAAACGGGCATGGTTTCAAAAAAATTGAGAAAAGCCTCCACTCAAACTTATTTTAAAATTCGGTTGTATCTATTAGTGTCTTTTAGCACAGCGATCGCTTCAAGGATCTCGGGGTTGTGCTTTACCTGATAGTTATATAATCCATCACGATAAAAATAACGTTTAAGGATCTCGTCGGAGAGCAATGACTTTATTTCAGCCTTCTTATCCACCAACGCTTTTTCTTTGGCCGATTCGATGGACGAGATCAGCTGTTTGTAGCTATTCTCTATATGCTTTTTAAGATCGTCGTCTTCAGATCGCCGTAACGCTTCAGCAAACTCTTTTTCGGTTTCAGTTTCGTAGCTGAAATCATTCTTCTTTAAAAATTGCAGGAAATCCTGAAAGTCCGAATCGGTAAACTTAAAATTCGAAGAATCCGTCATTTGGTTATCGTAATAATACTGAGTCGCATAATCGAAGATGGCATTATCTTTTAATAATGCGGTTGTGATGGGGCTAAAATTAGCTGTTTCCACCTCGATATCCGGTAGTATCCCACCCCCGTCGTATACCGTTCTACCTCCTTTGGTCTTAAAGGCGTTATACTCTTTTGGATCGAGACGAATAGGATCGCCGTTTTCGTCGCGATTCCAATAATCCAGCGCCTGAATACATCGGCCGCTAGGGGTGTAATATCTCGAAATGGTAACCTTCAGTTGTGTACCATAAGTTAGTTTTTTAGGTCTTTGAACAAGTCCTTTGCCAAAACTTCGCGCACCCACTATCACGGCACGATCCAGGTCCTGTAAACCTCCAGAAACGATCTCGCTGGCAGAGGCGCTTCTACCATTTACAAGTACAACCAAGGGAATTTCGGTATCTACCGGTTCATTTTGTGTGCTGTATGTCTTATTATACTTTTCGATCACCGACTTGGTAGTTGTGATCACCTCTCCTTTAGGCACGAATAGATTAACAATATTTATAGCTTCGTTTAAAAGGCCGCCCGGGTTTCCTCTAAGGTCTAGGATGATCTTCTCTGCGCCGTCTAATTTTAGCGATTCGAGAGCCGCTTTCGTTTCACGGGTTGTGGTTCTATTAAATTTAGTGAGTACGATATACCCAATATTATCATCAAGTAATTTAAAGAATGGGACCGCTTTTTCGGCTACTTTCTTTCGAACCAAAGAAGTGGTTTGAGTCTTTCCCTGCCGCACATAGGTGAGCTCAACAGTTGTCCCGGTAGCCCCCTTTAAAAGTTCTCCCGCATCGTCGTCGAAATCGGACAAGTTGGTGTTTCCTATTCTGATGATCTCGTCTCCCGCTTTCAATCCGGCTTCATCTGCCGGGTATCCCTGAAAAGGCTCAACCACAATAATCTTGTCGGCATGGGTTCTTACCGAGGCTCCAATTCCTGTGTACGTACCGGAATTTTTTATCCTGGCATCCTCCACTTCCTGTTCATTCCAATAGATAGTGTAAGGGTCCAGATCCTCCAGCATGCCTTTAATAGCTTTATCCATCAAGGTGGCAGGTGTAACCTCATCCACGTAGTTCATATTGAGTTCTTTGAACATGGTTGTGAATATTTCAATTTGTTTGGCGACCTCGAAGAAATCATTCTTAAAACTAACTGTGGTGAAAAAAATGCCGATCGCCAGGACCGAAAAGATTATCTTCTTTTTCATGATAAAAAGTGTATTTAATATATTCCGGAGCTATAAGTATTAGTCTGTCCCGGGAAGCTTTTTGAGAAGAGCGGCAATTGCTTTTTCTATTTCGCCAAAATCTCCATCATCCTGACCAATATACAAAAACATCAACGCAAAATTTCTTCCTTTATTAGAGTTTAACGACCCTTTATGCTTCCTGTAAGCCTCACGCATTAGTCGTTTTATTCTGTTTCTATCCACTGCCAGCCTGAACCTGCGTTTTGGAACAGAAAACGCAGCCTGGTTTAGAGTAAGATCTTCAAGAGGCAAATAAACCAAACGCACAGGAAATTTATTTGCCGACCTTCCTTCGGAAAATAAGGCAGCAATAATCTTTCGGCTTTTTAATTTTTCCTGTTTCGGATATTTAAAACGCATGGTATAAAAGTAGGTTATTTGCCATATTCGGCAAAGCATAAAAAACCCGCTTCCAACAGAAGCGGGTTAGGTTCTATGTTTATTCTGAAAAAATTAGTCTACAACCATACTGTTGTTTTCCATGTTGATATCGGCCATTAACCCACTTGGATCGATCTGCACCGAAGTAACCTTCTTCCCTCCGGGTATCTGCAAATCGTATGTAGGATAAGCCCATGCCCAGTCATTAGAAACAACGCGCTTCACCTTAGGGTATGGATTCTCTTTCTCTGCCCTGGCCATTTGTAGCGGGATATAATAATAGGCCGAGCTTCCGTCTTCAAAAGTTACAAACAAATCGATTGGCATAGGCATTAGGCCTAATCGCTCGAGGGTAATGATGGTCGCGTCCTTGTTCGGCGTAATTTCTTTTATGGCATAATCGATCGTATTGGTAGTTTGTGTCCAGTCTGTGAGGTACCAATCCAGTTCGAACCCTGAAATCTTTTCAGCTACCCTGATAAAATCATTAGGAGTTGGATGTTTAAACGACCAGTCAGCAAAGTACCTCTTCAGGGTTTTATTTAAATTTTCTTCCCCGATCACATAACCTAATTGAGCCAGGAAAACCGCCCCCTTACTGTAAGCTGCAATTCCGTACGAACGGTTTGTGGCATACCTATCGGCATGCGTGGACTGTGGTTGTTCCATACCGCTGGTAGCTAAAAACTTGTACCCACGAAAAGATCCCCCCCAGGGGTTTTCCTTTACTTCGTTGTTTACAGCTGCCATGGCTCTTGCTGAGATATAAGATGTAAACCCTTCGTCCATCCATTCATGCTTACTCTCGTTGGTTGCCAGGACAAACTGAAACCAACTGTGAGCCAGCTCATGAGAAGTGGTTCCCAGCAAACTTCGGTAGCGCTCTCCTCCTGTGATCAAAGTACACATACCGTATTCCATTCCCCCATCGCCTCCCTGGATGACAGAGTACTGCTTGTAAGGATAAGACCCAATATTTTCGTTGTAAAACTCCATCAACTCAGCTGTTTTTGGCTGAATTTTCTTCCAGTTCTCAATCACTTTAGGATCATTCTTGTACAGGAAATGAAGCATAACTCCGTTAGGACCTTCAAGCTTATCGTGGATATATTCATTGTCTGCCGCCCAGGTAAAATCATGCACCTTAGGAGCAACAAAATGCCAGGTATATTTTCCGTTTTTTGGCTTCATTGGCTTTAAGCCTTCAGGTCCGTATCCATGGCCAACTTCTTCGGCGTTCTGAAGATATCCTGTACCGCCAATTGTATAATCTGCATCTATGGTGATCTTCACATCAAAATTCCCCCACACTCCGTGAAATTCTCGGCCTATGTAAGGATCTGCGTGCCATCCCTGAAAATCGTATTCGGCGATTTTAGGATACCACTGCGTCATCGACAAAGCAACACCATCCCTGTTATTTCTTCCACTTCTTCTAATCTGAACCGGTACCTGAGCATCCCATTCCATATAAAAGGTTGTGCTTTCTCCGGGCTGGATAGGCCTGTTCAGGCTCACCTCCAGAACGGTTCCTGCCACATTATACTTAAGCGCAACACCGTCCTGGGTAAGTTTAGTGGGCTTTAAATACCCTAATTCTGAAGGACTAAGCTTTGAAATTCTGTCACCAACTCTGGAATCGGGATCTACAATTGTCCTGGATCTAACATCCATTTCACTTCCAGGTTGGAAGGCATTAAAATGCAAGTGATAAAAGATCCTGTCCAGGGCGTCTGGCGAATTATTGGTGTAGACTGCGGTTTGTTTTCCCTTGTATTGATATGTCTTCACGTTAACATCAATCTCCATGGAATAGTCTACATGTTGTTGCCAATAGGCAGTATTATTTTGCCCTGTTATTGAAATATTGATCGACAACAAGAGAATAATTAATATGTTTTGCTTCATTTTCGCGACATTTTATCAGCCAGGATCAGCGCGTTAAACAAATTCACCATCTTTCCAGACTTAGAAATATTTCCGAAGTTATCCTGATTGGAAGCGTCACCCGCCAGGATCACCGGACTTTTTGAAGTAAGGCCGCTATCCATAATTATTTGCTTTACCTGAGCCGCGCTCAGGTTAGGATAATACGAACGTATTGTTGCCGCAACACCTGCCACCGCCGGAGCGGCCATTGAGGTTCCTTGCAGATACTCGTAGGTGTTCAAGGGGGTAGTAGACCAGATCTTTACTCCCGGAGCAAATACATCTACGTTCGACTTCCCGTAGTTAGAAAACCCTGCGATCATTTCACTTCCGTATTTGTAGCTAAGCGCACCAACAGTTAGTACATTACTTGCAATTTCCGGGCCTGTTAAAGACTGATCATTAGGGTATACTTCGATAGTGTCTAGGTTTAATCCTTCATTTCCTGCCGCATTTACTACTAACACATCTTTAGATGCTGCATACTTTATAGCGTCCCGCACCCATTCGGGGTGTGGTGAGAAGTATTTTCCAAAACTTGTGTTGATCACTTTCGCCCCGTTGTCTACAGCATATCTAATGGCCAGCGCCACATCTTTATCGTATTCGTCTCCATCGGGAATTGTACGTACCACCATGATCTCGACATTATCTGCCACTCCGTTCATACCCACGCCGTTATTGCGTTGCGCGGCAATAATTCCAGCAACATGGGTACCGTGTTTTGCATCCTCTTCTTGTGGATCGGGCCCATCGACATCGTTATTTCCGTAATATTTAGTGGAGAAGTCGTCCGGGTCATTATTTAATACTGAGCGGAAATCTTTGTCCATGTTAAAATGTGTGTCTAGTCTGCCGGAAAAATATTCAACTCCGCCATTGAGCTCTTTAATCACATCGGGAACAGTATCACCGTAATTAAGCATTTGGGTGAGCATTCCTATTTGTTGTTGTTCGGCAGGAGAAGGGTTGCTAATTTCTGATAGATCTTTCTGGTTATAATCTTCCTTCCCTAATTTTTTAGCCATAGCCTGATGGACTGGCTTCAATTGCGCCAGGATCTGTTCGTAACGATTTTTGTTAGCTAGAACTTCCTGGTATTCTTTTTCGTATTCTGCTTTGGCTTTCTGGTAGATGGCGAAATCTTCACGATCTGCAGCACTTATGGAGCTTTCTGTCTTACCTTCAAATTTTGGCCCTAACTTTTTAATATATCGAACATATTCCATGTTCTCACCTACTATATCTCCAAGAAAGTTCCAGCCATGTACATCGTCCACGTATCCGTTTTTATCGTCGTCTTTTCCGTTACCGGGTATTTCGTCTTTGTTCACCCAGATCACATTTTTAAGATCTTCGTGTTCTATATCAACTCCGCTGTCTACTACACCAACGATTACCTTCTCGCCTTTACGACCCTTTAGGAGTTCCGCATAGGCTTTTTCAACACTCATTCCAGGAATAGTGTCTGAAAGTAAGTCGGCAGCTACCCAGGATTTATATTCCTCTTCGGTAAGAGGCGCTGTTTTCAGGGGTAGCGTATCTATGTTTTCAATGGGAGTGGATACAATTGGGGCTACGGTATTTCCGCAGCTTGATAATAGGGTGGCGGAAAGCAACCCTACCAGTAAAATTCTTGTCAATTTCATCTTAAAATTTTAATTAAATAATTGTTCAAAGGTAAAGGATTCGTCCAGCCGAACGCCTTTCTCCGTATGTTTCACAGTAATGATTTCATTATGAGCGTCATGCTCTAAGAATAAATAATAATTGTTGTCTGCTGCGGCATTCAGGAATTTTTCTTTTTCCGGAAGCGTTAGCAACGGCCGTGTGTCATATCCCATAACATAGGGTAACGGTAAATGACCTGCGGTTGGCAAAAGGTCGGCAACAAAAACAATGGTCTTGCCCTTATAGGATATGTGCGGTAACATCTGTTTTTCTGTATGCCCATCTGCATAGAAAATGCTGAAATCCATTTCATCGGCCTCCGTGAAATCACCTGCGGGGTCTGAAATAAATTTTAGCTGTCCGCTTTCTTGCATGGGAATTATATTCTCCTTCAGGAAAGAAGCCCTCTCCCGTCGGTTGGGATTCACGGCCCAATCCCAATGTCTTGCATTGCTCCAGAAAGTTGCATTTTTAAAGGCAGGCTCGTAACCAGTTCTGTCCTTGTTCCATTGTACACTACCGCCGCAGTGATCGAAGTGTAGGTGGGTCATAAAGACATCGGTAATATCATCCGGGTGAAAACCATACTCTTTCAATGAAGTTTCGAGGGAATAATCACCCCAACGATAATAGTATCCATAGAACTTCTCGCTTTGTTTATTTCCCATACCGGTATCGATAAGCGTAAGCCTGTCGCCCTGTTCAATGAGCAGGCAGCGAGCAGCCATATCGATCATATTATTTTCATCGGCAGGGTTGGTTCTGGACCATAAAGACTTTGGAACGACGCCAAACATCGCGCCGCCATCAAGCTTGAAATTTCCAGATTCTATGGGGTATAATTTCATTGGAGCCGCAAAATAATAAAAGTAGGCGGATTGTTTGTAATTGTTAAGGTATAATTAAGAATTGAACTAAGTGTTAATCACGTCTTTTAAGCGCTTTCCAAAATCAAGCATTGCTTTGATCTCTTTAATGCCAGCCAACCGTTCTTTTCCGAAAAGTAATAAAGAATGTCCGTTAGATTCGATATGATAATAGGGATTACTTTCGAAGAAGTGAACGAGGTCGTCTGTAAAAAACTTCTTTATGGAAGCTTCATCTTCACCCAGCAGGTAAAATCGGTTAGAAAAGTCGCTGTGATTGTCTATTGGGATATCTTTAAAACCGGCAAACGCATAAACTTTTTCAAGGAACCCTTCCCTG
The DNA here is from genome assembly GCA_008501705.1 of Flavobacterium sp. Taxonomy (GTDB): domain Bacteria; phylum Bacteroidota; class Bacteroidia; order Flavobacteriales; family Flavobacteriaceae; genus Pukyongia. Next base: position 2,894 of record QQUG01000218.1, on the reverse strand, counting down.
TCAAGTGTAAATACAGGCAGTTCCTGTTCGAGTTCTATATGCAACATGGTAGTGCGAACTTCTTTGCGCGCAATAAAGGCCCCTTCAGAAAAGGAGAGGTCGAATATCCTGAAGCTTTCAATGTCGTTGAATAACTGGTTGTAGACCCGCTGGATCTGTTTTGTTCTGAAAAATAAAAAATCATCCAGGAACCTCACATCTTCCACGCTTTCGAAAGCGTAGTTCAACTGATAGTCCTCGGCCACGTCTCGCAGGGTGGTTTGTCTTTTTGTCAAATTCTTTTCGATAAACTGAAAGCCTGGTAGGAGTCTTCGAAGGGCAAACGGGTGTTCAGATTCGGTATCGTGAAGATCGAGGCCAATCACTTCGAAATTTCCGCCCCGTCTGGCAAATATATTCTGATAGCTGTGTAAATTTTCCATAACAGTGTGGTCTACAAATTCACACAGACTAAAATCTACCACCAGGTCTGAATCTTCCGGGATGATATCCAGTTTTTGTTTTAGTTTGAAGTAATTCAGAAAAGAACAGAAATGCTTAACACTTACATAATAACCACCCGAGTCCATTTCCTTGTACATTAACACATTGGGTTTGGGCAGATTTCTGAAAAATAAGGAAATGCTCCTGGCAACAAAAAGATGAATAATAAGGGTCATTACCACGCCGGCAAGAATTCCCACGATAAGATCGACATACAAGGTCACAAAAAGTGTAGTAAAGAAGATGAGAAGTTGCTCTTTCCCAACATTAAATATCTTTTGAATATTGGCGGGGGAAGCCAGTTTGTATCCCGTAAACACAAGAATAGCCATTAATGCAGGCAAAGGAATACGGGTAAGCTGAGTGCTGAATAATAATATAAAGGCGGTTAAAAATAATGCGTGAAATAAATTTGAGGAGCGGTTAGTAGCTCCGTTATTTACGTTCACCGAGCTTCTGGCGATAACCGTCACCACGTTAATACCACCCATAAAGCCACTACCAATTGTGGCCAGCCCCAGGGCTTTTAGATCTTTGTTCACATTGCTCCGTCTGCGTTGCGGATCCAGTTTATCGACAGCTTTTATACTAAGCAGGGATTCTATACTGGCGATAAGAGTTAGCCCAAGAACACTGATCCAGAATGGCAGTCCGGAGATACTGCTGAAATCGGGCGTGGGCAGTTGTGATAATATCTCGGCAGGCATTGGGATACCCGAAATCATGTAATCGGGATGAATGGGATTAGGAGCTTGAACAACTAGTTCCATAAAATAACTAAAACCAATGGAAAGGATCACTATCCACATCGGGGCGGGAATAAGTTGCAGATATTTATTCCGAAGTTTGGGATAGTAGGCCATGATGAGCAAACTCAGCAAACCGGCGATCGCAGCATAAACCAGCGACATGGAGTCTTGACGAAATACGCTCAGGATGCTTACGGGAATTTCGACGATATAGTCAATACTACTTTCCCGGCTTATTTTATTGCCCAGCATAACATGGAATTGCTTCCCAAGGATGATAAGACCGATCGCGGCCAACATTCCCTGGATAGCCGAAGAAGGAAAGAAATCGGCCAGTTTACCCATACGCAGAAACCCCAGCAATAGAACCAATCCCCCCGAACAAATTACGGCTGCATATGTTGCTTCCAGACCAAGGGTAGTTACGGCTACAAGAAGGACTCCTACCATCCCGTTCCCGGGCCCAGTAATTGTAACATGACTACCCCCCAGTAGCGATACCAGCACACCACCCACAACAGCCGTGATGATTCCAGCAATTGGCGGGGCATCACTTGCCATCGCCAGACCCAACCCTAATGGTAAAGCGATCAGACTCACCACCAGACCTGAAAATATATTTTTAGGCAATGTACTTAAGAAGCGGGTTAATTTGTTTTGTTTGGGAGTCATGGAAGAATTAGAACATCGGTGGGTAGATCTTTTAAAATATGTTCGTTGTCGTGAGTGATCAGTCTATCTTTTAACCTGCTTTTAGCCGGTGCGTGGAGCACCAATAGATCGGCCCGAACCACCTCTGCATAATGGCCGATAGAATATCCTCGGCGCCCGAAAATAGGCTGAGAAGATGAAACAATTCCTTTTTTAAATTTTTGCGGCACCTCTTCAACTATCTTTTTTACCCGGTTACTTTCGCGTCGGCGAAGACGCTCACGAACCAATGTCGATCTACGCAATGATTTATCGTCCCGCACCTTTATGGCAACCTCATCCGGACTTATCTCCTCCACTATCGTTAAACGGCCTGTTCCTAATTTATTAGCAACATAAAAAGCCGTTGTTATTGTATTTGATGATTTGTCCGAATTCATTCCATTTACAACAATATGCCGGCAAGGTATTCGCTGTATGGAAGGATTTATATGAAGCAAAACTGCGCAGGAGGCTTTGCGTGTTATTTTGCGAGCAATAGAACCAATATAAAATTGAAGGAATTTTTCCCGTTGCAGAGCGCCCAGTAATAGCAGATCGATGTTTTTTAGATTCACAGAGGCCAGGATCACATCTACTGGATATCCGGGCTCAAAAATGATCTCATATTCCAGGTCACGGTCTATAAATGGTTTTAAGTGGGATTGGATGGTCTCCTGCTTAATCACAGATCCTTCACCAACATGTATTAAAACCAGTTTAGACCCGAAAAATATGGCCAGCCTTGCGGCTTCGTAAATATTTGCTTTGAGATTAGGAGAAAATGCAACTCCAATTCCTATAGTGCTGAAGACATGGTGTTTCAAGAATAGTTGGTTTAGCAGCAAAGGGAAGATACCATTTTTTAGGTACTTAAAAGTAAAGACTTCTTATTTATGCCGTATGAGACAATCTAAAATAATTTATTTTCAGACTACCTTGTTTATTACTATTTTCACACAAAATAATCAA
>QQUG01000091.1 GCA_008501705.1 Flavobacterium sp. | reverse complement strand
TTGAAGGAAAAGACGGGACCATGATCATGAGTATTACCGGGAACATTGACTTGAAGAAGATCTCCAAGCTTACCAAGGACCTAAAAGTACCTGGCAGTGAAGAACTGAAGAACATCGATAAAAAACAATAAGATGGTAACCATAGTAAGATTTTTAGTAGGAATAAGTGTGGCTGCCCTTGCACTGGTAAGCTGCAACGACGGAACTTCCCTGCAGCGTTACCTGGTGGATAAACAGGACGATGATAAATACCTAAAGCTGGATATAGCCACCAGTTTATTTGAAAGTGATGATGCCGATTTCACCGAAGAGCAGAAAGAGATCCTAAGTACGATCAAGAAAGTAAATGTGGTAGCTTTCCCATTAAAAGGGGAGAATGCCGCAGATTACGAGACAGAGCGCGCCGAATTGGCTAAGATCCTGGACAACGAGAAATATGTGTTACTTGGGAAAGTAAATTCTAACGGCAGTAAAATGACCATGAAGTACCTGGGAGAAGAAGATGCCATCGATGAGGTTATCATCTTTGCAAGTGATGATACCAGGGGATTTGCGATATTCAGGTTATTGGGAGACGATATGAAACCCGGGCAAATGCTGAAATTGATGAACTCTATCAATAGCGGAGACCTCAATTTGAGTGCATTGAGCGGGATAGGAGATATGTTCCAAGACGACTTTGATACTCAAAACACCGATACGGCTGAAGAAAATACAAGCATTATTGAGGAAATTGCAGACTAATGTTAAAGTTTTGTAAGAAAAAGGCTCCATTAACAGAGCCTTTTTTGTTTTTAGTCGAAAACGCATTTTTAGCTTATTGATCCTTAGAACTTTGGATATAAATTTGAGTAGATGACGTTGGACGCACTTAATGTTATTTCCCCGCAATTAAGTCGTCCTCTCAACCAGAGACCTCACAGGATGAGATAGGTTGAAGAATTTAGACTCCCTTCGGGGAGTCTTTTTTATATCCCGGTATAGTTGGAAGGAGAGATATTCCTCAGTTCTTCTTTTATTTCTTCTGAAACGTTTAACCCATCGATAAAGTCACTTATAGAATCCCTCGTAATGGCCGTATTAGTGCGTGTAAGCCCCTTCAAGGCTTCATATGGGTTTGGATAGCCTTCGCGTCTTAGTATGGTCTGAATGGCTTCTGCAACTACGGCCCAGTTATTTTCAAGGTCCTCATTGAACTTACTTTCATTCAATAAAAGTTTGTCAAGGCCTTTCAGGGTGGATTGAAACCCTATTAGGGTATGGCCCAGGGGAACACCTATATTGCGCAACACTGTACTATCTGTAAGATCTCGCTGAAGCCTGCTTACCGGAAGTTTAGCGCTTAAATGCTCGAAGATGGCGTTAGCGATGCCAAGATTTCCCTCGCTATTTTCAAAATCGATTGGGTTAACTTTATGAGGCATGGCCGATGAACCGATCTCTCCTTTTTTAATTTTCTGTTTGAAGTAATCCATAGAAACATAGGTCCAAATATCACGATCCAGATCTATGAGGATGGTATTGATACGTTTCAGGCAATCGAAGAGAGCCGCCATATGGTCGTAATGCTCTATCTGTGTGGTGGGGAACGAATGATGCAGTCCTAGTCTTTCCTGAACAAATTGCGTTCCAAAGGCTTTCCAGTCAATAGATGGATAGGCTACTTTATGGGCATTAAAATTACCGGTAGCGCCACCAAATTTAGCTGCACTTTTTATGTCGTTCAGCAGATCGAATTGTTCTTCCATCCTAACTACAAAGACGTCTAACTCTTTCCCCAGACGAGTAGGAGAGGCGGGCTGTCCATGAGTTCTGGCCAGCATAGGCACATCTTTCCACTGGGTGGCGAGCTCTTTTAGTTTATTCTTAAGCTCGAAGAATCCCGGTACATACACCTCGTTCATGGCATCCCTTAGCGAAAGCGGAATGGCAGTATTATTTATATCCTGGGAGGTTAGCCCAAAATGAATGAACTCCTTGTATTTTTCAAGTCCGAGGGAATCGAATTCCTCCTTAATAAAGTATTCGACTGCTTTTACATCGTGATTGGTCACTTTTTCCGTCTCTTTGATACGCTGCGCATCTTCCGAAGAAAATTCGGTATAAAGCTTTCTTAACGTATCGAACAGCTGCCTATCGAAATCGGACAGCTGCGGTAGTGGTAATTCCACCAGGGCAATAAAATACTCGATCTCTACCTGGACCCTGTAACGGATGAGAGCCTCTTCGGAAAAGAAAGGAACAAGAGATTTGGTCTTGGCCGCATAACGTCCGTCGATAGGAGAAATAGCCTGTAGTGATCGGGATGACATAACTTAGCGTATTAAAGGTGCAAAGATACATTTTCTTACTGGAAATAGGATGGGGAATCGGCTATCGTTTCTATAAGAACCCATGTTTCTGTTCGAGACAATATGGAACCGACACAGAAAAAGAAATATCAAACTACAAACTCTAAAATTCAAATAAATATCAGTTTCCAAATTCACTTAAACAAATAAACACTCAAACGAATCCACTCCTAAAAATCAATATCAGCGTGAAATTTGCTCCAGCGTTTTTCGTGCGCGAGATTTATAACCTGCGCTTCCCTTATGGATGTTACTTTCAAGGATCTGTTTTAATTCCGGGTGGATCCAGTTGAATTCTGTCCCTAAATAATACAGGCAGGTCATGGCACGTACCTGGCAGGCAACTTTTTGATCGGTAATAAGCCAGTCGAAAGCACATTCGGTGAGGGTATTCTTATTTTCTTTACTGAAATGTTCTCGAATTGCCGGCTCCTGCTTTTTGTAATACTTAATACAGATCATCTCGCATACATGGGCCATCGGACGAAGGATCTGATCCATTTTTACCGAAGGGAGTTTATTGAAGAAATACTGAAAATGCGGATAGAGTAAGGCCGGTTCTTCCAGGTATACAAACTCGAATGCCCAGGCAGCTTTATATGAAAGTTCTGTTGGATCTTCAAAGCAGTATGTGAGCAATTGGCGGAAAGTGTGGGGGTGGGCCAGGACCCATTGGGCAGCTTTCAGCCTGTTCTCGCGATAGGCTTTTTGATAATTTAATTGGTTGACGAGATCGGGATGTGTCATTATAAATGCCTTTGATGGATCATATCTATCACTTTAGGTACACCCGAGGTGGCGGTTTCGGCCAATACGATAACCCCATCCGAACTATCGATAGCCGGATTTGGATCTACAAAATAAACCGATGAATTTCGGTTGGCGTATTGAAGTAATCCCGCAGCCGGATATACCTGCATAGAGGTCCCAACAATGATGATGATATCTGAGACCTGCACCAGGTCGATAGCAGTATCCATAAGGGGAACGGCTTCACCAAACCAAACAATATGTGGCCGCAATTGGTGATTATGTTCGCACATGTCACCTAGCTTAAGATCGTCCCGCCAGTCCATAACGAGGTCTTCATCGAATGTACTTCTCACCTTGAGCAGCTCTCCGTGTAAATGCCAAACACGCTTACTACCGGCTCTTTCGTGAAGGTCGTCTACGTTCTGAGTGATTATATCCACTTTAAAATTATGTTCCAGATCGGCCAGGGCGTAATGAGCCGTATTGGGTTCTACCTGCAATAGCTGCCGCCGTCTTTGGTTATAGAAATCCAGGACAAGTTCGGGATTACGCTCAAAGCCCTGAGGAGAGGCTACCTGCATTACGTCGTGTCCTTCCCAGAGGCCGTTGCTGTCTCTAAATGTTTTCAGGCCGCTTTCGGCGCTCATTCCTGCTCCTGTCAATACTGCTATTCTCATGCTTTAAAAGTAGCAGAAATTAAGCTTTTTCAGAAAAAAATTATCTTAGCCCAAACAATCTTTTCTTTGGATCAAGAGCTTTTTGAATATCTGCAAACTTATCTTACCGACAGGCGTAAACAACTTTTTAAAGAAGTATTGGCCCAGCGCACCAGGCATTTCTCGGTAGTTACAGAGGATGTTTATCAGCTACACAATACCAGTGCGGTAATGCGATCCTGTGATGTGTTCGGGATTCAGGACCTGCATGTGGTGGAAGAACTGGAAGGCCGTCGTGTAGACAAGGAAATTGCCATGGGTGCACAGAAATGGGTAAGTCTTCATCGGTATAACACCATCGAATCCTGTATGCAAACTCTTCGGGCGAAAGGGTATAAAATTATAGCGACCACACCGCATAATGATTCTACCATGTTGCAGGATCTTGACGTGCAGCCTAGGACAGCCTTTTTCTTCGGAAAGGAAGATACAGGCCTGAGTGATGTTGTACTTGAAAAAGCCGATGGTTTTTTAAAGATCCCCATGTATGGTTTTACAGAAAGTCTTAATATTTCTGTTTCGGCGGCAATAGTATTGCAGGATGTGGTGACACGGGCACGCAAACTAGGTGTGGACTGGCAACTTTCAGAAAAAGAAAAAGAAGAGCTGGAATTTGAATGGACAAAGCGTAGCATTAAAAGTGTAGATGAGATAATAAAACGATATAAAGCGAACAAAAATTCGTAAATTTCAATTCCTAACCAAAAAAGCATTGTTATGTATATCTTCTTAAGTATTCTTGGGGTTATTGTGGCCGTTATTATTATCCTGATCCTCGCGGCTCCGTTAAAGTATCACATCAACCGATCCATTGTGATAGACAGCCCTTTGCCGGAAGTTTTTCAGT
>QQUG01000220.1 GCA_008501705.1 Flavobacterium sp. | reverse complement strand
GTGGGGTTTTTCGATAAAATTCGTCCGGATTTCGCAGGTGTTCCAGGAAGTGTTTCTTCCTTTCTTCGGGAACTATTTTCCCCAACAACGCCCAGTACATCCCTATATGCCTTCTGGGAACCTGCTTGTCGAATCCCAGGTCGTAATAGAATTTATCCTGGTCGTTCCAGCATTTTTTGTTTACCGCGGTTTTAATACGTTCATGAATGGCCATAAAGGCATCAATATCGGTATCATTTTCTGTTATTTTCGCGATCTCTGAAAGTTGCAGAGCGAACATGGCCATTTGTGATGAAAAATCCACCAATCTCGCCTGTTTATTCCACAAACCTTGTTTGGTTTCCACGTATTGTTCTATAAAGTACTGAAGTTTAGTTTCCGCAGATTCGTTCATGGCTGCAAGACGTTCTCCCAGTTCGTGGTGGGTAAGACCATTACCGCTTTCCGGTTCCCAATCTCGCGGAGCCCGTGGAATATTATCCATCCCCATTCCCAAGGTGTCCCCATAGAAAAGATCGTCCTCCATCATATATCTGTTCACATGAAACTCGAAATTCTTCTTTAGGGTAGGGTAAACCTTTTTTAAGCGACCCGTGTCCTGAGAGATCTTATATATCTCCCATTCGGCGAATGCGAGTAAGGGAGGATTTATTGAAACCGGATGATCTTTAGACCATAGTGCCCTGCCGTCCTGCCTGTATTCACGGCAGATATAACCATCCTCCTCCATTTGTTCGTAAAAATTATCCAAAGCCTGGTATACCGGAAGTTCGTTCAGATGATATTTCGCGAAGCAACACATAAAGCAGGTGTCCCAGAGAAATATATTTGGGGAAAACGCTGCATCAATAAATGGTTTTTTGAAAAAAGGTTCGGAGGCCCCTCCTCTAACTTTAGATTTTGTTATCTCCAATGCTTTGGCATACATGGCTTCGGAAAGTTTCGGGCTTACGTCCTCTTTGGAGACACTTTCGTTTTCATCGGAAGTTTTTTCAGTGGCATCGTTGCAGGACGACAACAAACCTAGTCCAACTACACCTCCGGCAAGACTGATGTTCTTTGCAAAATCTCTACGTTTCATAATTTATCGTATAAGAATTAAAGATAAGGATTTAAACAAAAAAACCGCCTCGGTCGAGGCGGTTTGTATGTAATTATCAGCTTCCTAGAGATCGAACTTGATCCCTTGAGCCAATGGTAATTCGGTTGTATAATTAATAGTATTTGTCTGTCTTCTCATATAGATCTTCCAGGCGTCACTTCCGCTTTCACGTCCGCCACCTGTATCTTTCTCACCTCCAAAAGCACCACCGATCTCGGCTCCACTGGTACCAATATTTACGTTGGCAATACCACAATCGCTACCTGCATGGCTGAGGAAACGTTCAGCCTCCCGAAGGTTATTGGTCATGATAGCCGACGACAATCCCTGGGCTACTCCATTCTGAATATCAATGGCATTTTCTACGTCGCCACTGTATTTCAGAAGATAAAGTACAGGAGCAAAGGTTTCATGCTGAACAATCTCGAAATCGTTACTAGCTTCGGCTATTGCAGGTTTTACGTAGCATCCACTCTCATATCCCTCTCCTTCCAGTACACCGCCTTCAACGACCAGGTTTCCACCTTCTTCTACAACTTTTTGTAAAGCATTCTCATACATTGTTACGGCATCTTTATCGATTAAAGGCCCTACATGATTGTTCTCATCCAGCGGATTTCCAATGCTCAATTGACCGTAAGCCGCAACCAGGGCGTCTTTTACCTTATCGTAGATACTTTCATGAATGATTAATCTTCGTGTGGAGGTACATCGCTGACCGCAGGTTCCAACAGCTCCGAAAACCGCTCCAATAACCGTCATCTTTATATCAGCATCCGGAGTAACGATAATCGCGTTGTTTCCTCCCAACTCCAATAAGGATTTTCCTAAACGCTCACCCACTGTTCTTCCTACAATCTTACCCATGCGGGTCGATCCTGTAGCAGAGATGAGAGGGACGCGTTTATCGGTTGTCATAAACTCCCCTACTTTATAATCGCCGTTAATAATGCAGGAGATCCCTTCGGGAAGATTGTTCTCGGCAAATACTTTTGCCGCTATCTTCTGGCAGGCGATTCCGCATAATGGGGCTTTTTCTGAAGGCTTCCAAACGCAAACATCGCCACAGATCCATGCCAGTGCCGTATTCCAACTCCATACCGCAACAGGAAAATTAAATGCTGAGATTATACCCACAACTCCCAACGGGTGGTATTGTTCGTACATACGATGACCGGGGCGTTCACTATGCATGGTAAGTCCGTGTAACTGTCTGGATAAACCAACAGCAAAATCGCAGATATCGATCATTTCCTGAACTTCTCCAAGACCTTCCTGATAGCTTTTTCCCATTTCATAAGAAACCAGTTTTCCCAAGGGCTCTTTCAATCTCCGTAATTCTTCACCAAACTGTCTTACTACTTCACCGCGTTGTGGTGCCGGCATAACTCGCCAGGTTTTAAAAGCCTCGAGGGCGGTGGTCATCATTTGCTCATATTCTTCCCGGGTGGTAGTAGTTACTTTACCTATTAGCTTACCGTCTACGGGCGAGTAGGACGAAATAGCTTCGCCTCCGGGCATCCATTTTGTTCCAGTGGAAGTTCCATAATTTACTTCTTCAACGCCTAATTTTTCAAGGGCTTCTTCTATTCCAAAGGAAGTTGTTGCAGTTAACATATGTTATAATTTTATTGCTGAATTTATACCTGCGAAGTTACGTATTCCAAGTGTAATTAGAAACCATATGAAGAGGTTTCATCACTTAAAAAAGTCTTGTGAAAACCAAAGACTGAATTAGAGGTAAAAATACAAACTCCAGACTGTGTGCATCCGGATATTCAGAATCGCTTGTGGCGCCAATTTGTACACTCGTATGGGATGCAGTTGATCCCGAAGTATGTTCTAATGTATTAGTCTTTGCTTACGAAGCGTTCATCGGCTTCCATGACGGTGCCGCATTTATCGCAGGTACGAAGTTCCTTCGAGCCGTAAAATTCTTTGAAGTGTTTCAGAAAATCTGTTTCTATATCGTGTAGTGGAAAATATACTTCGTGCAATTTGTTATTGCAGTTGTCGCAGAACCATAATAGTCCGTCTTTGGCGTCCAGATCGGTACGTTTCCGTTCTACAACCAGACCAATAGAACCTGCACTTCTGGCCGGAGAATGTGGAACTTTAGCAGGATGCAGATACATATCGCCGGGCCCCAACTTCATAACCTTTCGCTCCCCGTCTTCCTGAATTATTACCTCTATATTTCCTTCGAGCTGATAAAAAAGTTCTTCGGTTTCATTATAGTGGTAATCCTTTCTGGCGTTAGGACCCGCTACCACCATCACTATGTAGTCTTCGGCATCCTTATATAAATTTTTATTGCCTACAGGAGGTTTCAGAAGGTCTCTGTTTTCTTCAACCCATTGGGTTAAATTGAAAGGTTTTGGAATAGCCATTGCCGTATCTTTATGTTAATTCATAAAAATACGGCAATTGGAGAACTTATAAAAAAAGTAGTGCTATTTTCTATAGAAGAGTTGGGTAAAATAGTAATCCCCTCTTCCGTTAGGAATGATCCCAAATCCGGAATGTGTAAACAATCCTTCTATGATCTTTTTGTGTCCCGGACTATTTAGCCAGGCATTTACCACATCTTCGGCGGTGTTGTAACCATAGGCTACATTTTCACCAACGATCTGGGCTCCTCTGTCTTTAAGGCCCTGAGACCGTACACCAAAATTATCATGGCTAAGTTTCGATTTCTGGATCATGTACTGTGTATGCTCAACTGCATAGGCAGAAGCGTAAGTCTGATCTCTTTTTAATGCAGGTAATCCCAGCGATTCTCTGTGTTGGTTTACCAGGTCGAGAATAGCATTTGCCATTTCCCAATCGGTTTCCATAGCTAGGTTGAGGTCAATGGAGTAGTTTGCCTCTTCGACAACTACAGTTTCGTCTTTCGAACAAGAGACTACGGCAGTAAAAAATACCATAGCCAGTAGGCTGTATTTTACAAGTTTCATAAGCGGGGGGCATCAAATTTGGGGCATGATGCTGGACAAATATAGAAAAAAAATCATACAAAAGTGTATTTCAACCTCTTTTTTATGCATTTCATCGATGAAATGCATAATTCGTGTAAGAAATAATTGATTACTAAATTGGGCTCTCCTTCGGAAAACATTGGTTTTTATGGTATCTTCGGAATTCAGATAAAAAATGTGTCATGGCTAAAATTTTTTCACTTTTATGTGTTGTTTTTCTGTTTTTGAGTTGTGAAAACGATAAAAAAGCGGCCGAAGACAGCCCGAATTCTTCCGGAAAAACCGAAGAAAACGCATCAACTTTCGGACTCGTAATTCACGGAGGTGCCGGCACCATTTTAAAAAAGAATATGAGCGATTCGCTGGAGGCAGCTTATAAGGCGAAACTTGAAGAGGCAATTCGGGTGGGACACGAAATTCTGGCCAATGGCGGATCGGCCATGGAAGCAGTTACAAAAACTATAAATGTGATGGAAGACTCTCCCCTTTTCAATGCCGGAAAGGGTGCGGTATTCACGCACGAAGAAACTAACGAGTTGGATGCCTCCGTAATGGATGGGGCCACGCTTAACGCAGGTGCAGTAGCGGGAGTGACCAGAATTAAAAACCCTATCGATCTTGCACTGGAGGTGATGAACAACTCTCCACACGTAATGCTAAGTGGAAAAGGAGCCGAAATTTTTGCTTCGGAAAGAGGGTTTGAGCTGGTGGATCCTATGTACTTCTATACAGAAAGAAGATTTCAATCTCTACAACAAGTTAAGAAAAAAGAAAGTGAGAACACGGTATCTGTGGCTGAAGACCCTTTTATAAAAAACGCTAAATTCGGGACAGTTGGCTGCGCGGCCCTTGACAAAAATGGAAATTTGGCCGCCGGAACTTCAACCGGGGGTATGACCAATAAACGCTGGAACCGAATTGGAGATGCTCCCATCATCGGGGCCGGAACTTATGCTAACAATGCAACTTGCGCCGTTTCTTCCACAGGTTGGGGTGAATATTTTATCAGAGCCATGGTGGCCCATGATATTTCGGCCATGATGGAATACAAAGGAATAAGCCTTCAGGAAGCCGCTTCAGAAGTAATTCAGAAAAAAGTCCCTGAACTAGGCGGTGATGGAGGAATAGTGGCTATAGATAAGGACGGCAATGTGGCGATGGAGTTCAACACAGCAGGGATGTATCGAGCACATATGAACGCCGAGGGTGAACTTACCATTGCGATCTATAAAGAATAGTTTATTATGAAACCGTATTACGCAGTTATATTCACCAGCCTGTTAACCGATGACACAGAAGGCTATAAGGAAATGGGTATGAAAATGGAAACCCTTGCCAAACAGCAGCCTGGCTATCTTGGGTTTGAAAGCGCCAGGGAAGACCTTGGGATTACTATAAGCTACTGGGAAAGCCTGGAAGACATCAAGAACTGGAAGGAAGATCTGGAACATTTACAGGCTCAGCAACTTGGTAGGAAACAATGGTATCGCTGGTATAAAACAAGAATCTGCAAGGTTGTACGTGAATACGAATTCGAATCTTAGTTTCTCCACCCTTTTGTTAAACTTCTCCCAAATGTTAAAAGTGCGTATACCAAGCAGGCAATCCTTGCCGTTCAACTTTTAACCCTTTCCCACCCAGCAGACGATTTTACGTATTTGGTAAACTGTGATTTGTTCATAGTTTACTAACGAGACCGCCTTTGTGCTACCACCCTTTTATTGTACTTTTAATACTACTAAACCATCGATTATGAAATCATTGCTTCGCCTGGCTGCCATTGCAGCTATTGTTCTTTTACACGCCTGCAAGGACAAATCTGAAATCTCACAAACAGACAACCTTTTCAAATTCAAAGATTATATCACGCATCATACCTACGGCAACCAGAGTATTGCTGCACCCATCCGTATAGAACTTGCGAAACCATTAGAGCAATTCGAACTTTCAGAGGAGATCGATCCGTCTTATTTGAAGATCCATCCAAAAACCGAGGGAACTTTGCTAATTGAGAATAGTACAACTTTAATTTTTCAACCAACCGGATATCTTAAGCCAGATACCGAATACACGATCACCGTCCAGCTAGGAAAACTCTATAAAGACATAGGCAAAGAATTTAAAGCCTATACCTTCGCTTTTAAGACCATTACCCCAAATCTAAAACTGGATCTCGACAACCTTCAGTCTTATAACAAGCAATGGCAGTATGTGAGTGGTTCCCTGGAAACCTCCGATGTGATCCCATTGGATAAGGCCAGGCAACTTGTTACCGCAGTACAGGACGGAAAAAAACTTAAAATAAAATGGGACGGCGCAGACGAGGCGGCCCGATATTTTAACTTCACCATAGATAGCATTCAGCGAAAGGTGGAAGATTCGGAGATCACTATTAGCTGGGACGGAGATCCTATTGAGGCCCGAACCAGAGGCACCCAGGATTTTCCTATTCCGGGACAGAACAATTTTAAAGTTGTTGCGGTGGAAAGTACTCACGCCCCTCAGGCTTCTCTAACTGTAAATTTTTCCGATCCCCTTCAGGAAGATCAGGATTTCGCCGGGTTAGTGACCATAGAAAATGCCGAGAACTTGCGGTTCGAGGTAGATGGTAATGTTCTTATTGTTTATCCGAATACTCGTCTCACCGGAGCATCACGAGTAACCCTCTTCAGTGGTATAAAGAACACCGAAGGATTTAAGCTGAAAAAAGAATTTTCTGAACTGATATCCTTCGAGCAGTTAAAACCTGCTGTAAGACTCCTCTCTGATGGGGTGATCCTTCCTAATGCGGCCTCTACTCCGTTATATTTTGAGGCGGTGAACCTCAAAACAGTAGATATTAGGGTAATACAGATCTTTGAAAATAATATGTTGCAATTTCTGCAAACGTCCAATCTAAATAACACCAGTAGTTATAATATTCGGAGAGTAGGCAGGCGTGTTGCTTCCACAACCATGACCCTGGAAGAGGACGGTATCACCCCGGATGGATCGTGGAAGGCCTATGCGATCAACCTTTCCGAATTCTTTAAAGCAGATCCGGGAGCGCTCTATCAGGTGGAATTCAGTTTCAGTAAAGAAAACAGTAGTTATGATTGTTCTAATGCTGAAGGCAGCGATCCAAACGACGATTATATTGAATATGCCGACGCTTCCAACCTGGACGAAGAAGAGCGGGAAGAACGATATTGGGATAACGAGATCTATCGTTGGAGAACCTACACGTACAACTGGGAGCAACGCGACAACCCCTGTCACGCAGCCTATTATAATGAGGATAGGAATATCACGGCCAACGTAATGGGCAGCGATCTCGGACTCATAGTTAAAAAAGGCAAGAATCGCTCTTATCATTTCGCCACCACTAATCTTATCACTGCCAATCCGGAGGCATCGGTAAATATTAAATTGTACAACTATCAGCAACAGCTTATACATACGGTAACAACCGATAAGGATGGCCTATCCATCTATGACAGCGACAAGAACATTGCCTTTGCCGTAGCTCAAAAAGGATATAATTATGCCTATGCCAAACTGGAGGATGGCAACGCCCTTTCCTTGAGTAAGTTCGATGTTTCGGGTAAAGAATTACAAAAAGGATTGAAAGGTTTCCTGTATACCGAACGCGGTGTGCATAGACCGGGAGATAGCATTCATCTCACTTTTGTACTGAACGATCTTGCAAATCCGCTTCCGAAGGGACATCCCGTAACACTACAATTGAAGGATGCCAGAGGTAAACTAGTAGAACGGAAAGTGATCAATGGCCGGGCAACTTCCGATGGGATTTCGGAAAATAGTTTTTATTACTTCCCATTGGCCACAGACCCGTCTGCCCCTACCGGGAACTGGAATGCCACCATTAGTGTGGGGGGTGTGACCTTTAGTAAAACGCTGAAAGTGGCCACAGTAAAACCAAATCGCCTGAAAATTAAATTAAACTTCGATGATGAAGTTCTCGATGCTACTAAGCCAGTTACCGGTAATGCTGAAGCTTTGTGGCTGCACGGGGCACCTGCCAGGAATATGAAAATCGAGATGGAAGCCACGCTAAGGTCCACTTCAACAGCCTTTGAAAAATTTAAGGGATATACGTTCAACGACCCGGTGCGCAATTTCGATGAAGTAGAGATCCCTTTTATAAACACAGCCCTTTCAAACGATGGGAAGGTAAACTTTTCCGAAGCCTTTAATATCAGTAAAAAAGCCCCGGGCATGCTCCGGGCAACCTTCTTAACAAAAGTGTTTGAAGGTGGTGGTGATTTTTCCATAGATGTGTTTTCAAAAAACCTATCTCCCTACAGCCATTTTGTGGGATTGCGTTCGCCTAAACCACATCGGTACGGTTCTTATTTTACAGACGAAAAAACACAATTCGAAATAGCAACAGTAGATGCCCAGGGGAGCCCAAGTGGAAATAGAACAGTTGAAGTTCAGGTGTTCCGCATCGAATGGCGATGGTGGTGGAGCAGAGGTCGCGAAAATTTGTCGCGATATGAAAACGCCCGGGTACATCGTCCAGTAAAGAAATTTAAAGTCACTTCGAATGCAAGTGGTAAAGCAACCTTCGATATTAATATTCCTGAAGACGAAGGAGGTCGATATCTTATCAGGGTATTAGATATAGAATCCGGACACGCCTCGGGACGCGTGGCTTACTTCTACCGAAATTGGTGGAAACAACCAGCCGATGGGGATGCCGAAAGTGCGCAGATGCTTGTATTTTCAGCAGATAAAGAATCTTATAAAGTGGGTGAGAAAGCTACTATAACATTCCCGTCTGGAAGTGAGGGGCGTGCATTGATCAGTATTGAAAATGGAACCGAAGTACTCTCTACCCAATGGATCGAAACGAAGAAGGGAGAAACCACCACACGGATCGAACTAACAAAGGAAATGACACCCAATGTGTATGTGAATATTTCCCTTTTACAACCCCACGAGCAAACTAAAAACGACCTCCCAATACGGCTTTATGGGGTTATTCCCATCTTAGTGGAAGACCCAGCCACCAAACTGGAACCCACCCTGGACATGCCATCGGTTTTAAAACCTGAGGAGAGTTTTACGGTAAAAGTTAAGGAAGAAAACAACAAACCTATGACCTACACTATTGCCATGGTCGATGAAGGTTTATTGGATCTCACAAGATTTAAAACCCCGGAGATTCATCGGGCATTTTATTCACGTGAAGCCCTGGGTGTAAAGACCTTCGATATATACGACTATATCATTGGGGCATATTCCGGCAGTGTAGATAATATTTTTGCAATAGGGGGTGGCGATGAAGCAGCCGGAGCCAAAAACCGAAAAGCAGACAGGTTTAAACCGGTAGTGAAGTTCCTGGGGCCGTTTACCCTGGAGAAAGGTCAAACAGCCTCCCACAATATTAAAATGCCAAATTATATAGGATCGGTTAGGACCATGATCGTAGCAGGTGATGACAATCTTGGAGCTTATGGAAAATCTGATGTCACTACTCCTGTTCGGAAACCATTGATGGTCTTGGCATCTCTACCTCGAAAATTATCTCCGGGTGAAAAAGTAACACTGCCGGTTACGGTGTTCGCGATGGAAAAAAAGGTAAAGAATGCGAGGGTTACAATAAAAACCGGAGATGCGCTGAGGGCGATAAATGGAACAGAAAAAAATATTTCATTCTCCGAACCGGGCGAACAAATCGTGAATTTTGAATTTGAAGTACTTCCGGCCGCCGAATTTCAGACCATAGAGGTCATCGCAACGGGAAGCGGTGAAAAAGCAAGCTACCAGGTGGAGATCGATGTGGAAAATCCTAACCCCGTATCTCAAAAGTCTACTCTATATACTCTGGACCCTAAGGCTGCGCAGACTATTTCATTCGATACTTTTGGAGTAGCCGGCACAAATAAAGCTACGTTGGAATTCTCCACGCTACCTCCAATGGACTTTAACAAACGGATGGGATACCTAATAAGATATCCCCACGGATGTATTGAACAAACAACCTCCGGTGCGTTTCCCCAATTATATCTGGATGATATATTCGACCTTACTTTCGATAAGAAAGAGCAAATAGAACATAATGTGAAGGCTGCCATCAAACGCCTCAATAATTTTCAAAGAGCCGGCGGCGGGTTGAGTTACTGGCCGGGAGAAAGTGAAATTAACGACTGGGGCACAAATTATGCGGGCCACTTTATGCTGGAGGCCAAAAAACAAGGATACGCCCTTCCTATCACCTTTCTAAGTAACTGGCTGAGTTACCAAAAAAGTGCAGCCAGGCAGTGGAGAAGTAGCAGTACTTCGTATAACTCTAGTCATATACAGGCGTATAGATTGTTTACTTTGGCATTGGCAGGCCAGCCGGAACTTGCTGCTATGAACCGATTACGCGAATCTGGCAAAATGAACAATGATGCTAAATGGAGATTGGCAGCTGCCTACGCCCTTGCCGGGAAGAAAAAGGTAGCCGAAGACATAGCCGGCACAGCCAATTTGAATTTCGAATCCAACTCCTATAATTATTACAGCTACGGATCACCCTTCCGAAACATGGCCATGGCTTTAGAGACCATGACGATTTTAGAGGACCCAAAACAAAGGGATCTATCTGTATCGTTGGCGAAAGGACTCTCATCCAATACCTGGTATAGCACCCAGGAAACGGCCTATGCCCTGCTGGCACTTTCTAAAATGATCACTAAAAACGGAGGAAAGGCTATGGACATTTCTTTTACCATTGGTGGAAAAAAAGAAGTTGTTAATACAGAGAACGCGATGGCTGTACGTGATCTGGACATATCTATGGGATCTAATACTATGACTATTTCAAACAATCAGGCAAATGTGGTATATGTCAACCTATCTCAGCAGGGTAAATTACCCCTCGGGAATGAACTTACTGCACAGCGAAAGCTATCACTGAAAACTCAGTTTCTGGATGGTGAAGGTGAGCAAATGGAAGTTACAAATCTCAAACAGGGTACAGAGATCACTATGAAGATAGTGGTTACGAACACTTCCAATGACTATGTAGATAATGTAGCGCTTTCACAGATCCTTCCTAGCGGTTGGGAAATTGTAAATACAAGCTTTACCGAATTAGGAGGAGGTGCTAAAGGTACTGCCCGATACACCGATATAAGGGATGACAGGGTACATTTCTATTTCGATCTTGCGAAGAGATCAACAAAGACCTTTACAGTAAAGCTTAATGCATCCTATTTAGGCGACTATTATCTACCGGGAACGCAGGCCGAGGCTATGTATGACAATACATATTACGCACGAACCAAAGGAAACTGGGTGGTGGTTGAGAAATAATGAGATTATCACACACACATATCCGCCGGAAGATATATCGCCACAAACTAAAAATTGGGGTCTGCCTAGTATTGTTCGGTCTATGGCTATTTAGTCTGCCCGCCGAATTATTCACTAGGCCCACCTCTACCGTGGTAGAAAGTAGAGAAGGAGTTATGCTGGGTGCAAGAATAGCAGATGACGGACAATGGCGTTTCCCGGAATCCGATTCCATCCCGTATCGATTCGAACAGTGTTTACTTCATTTTGAAGATGAATATTTCTATGAACATCCGGGCATCAATCCAGTTTCCATGGCTAAAGCATTGTGGCAGAATCTCACCACAGATAAAAGAAGAGGTGGCAGTACCTTGACACAACAGGTGATCCGACTTTCCCGTAAGAATAAGCCGCGAACTTATTTCGAAAAAGGAATAGAGATCGTTATGGCAACGCGACTGGAAGCCGGATACTCCAAGAACGACATCCTGAAAATGTACGCTTCACACGCTCCCTTTGGAGGGAATGTAGTAGGCCTGGAAACAGCAAGCTGGCGCTATTTTGGCCTTCCCGCGTCTGAACTAAGCTGGGGACAATCGGCCTCATTAGCCATTTTACCCAATGCTCCTTCTCTTATTTTCCCTGGCAAAAATGAGACTGTTCTAAAAAAGAAACGTGACCGTCTGTTGGAGAAACTTTTCACTAAGGGAATTATCGACCAGACAACCTATGAGTTGGCATTGGACGAATCTCTGCCGGGTAAACCCCTGCCTCTCCCCGAAATTGCACTACACCTTACCGAACGAATGAAAAGGGAACACCCAGGTGAACGCATAAAAACCACGATCTCGGCAGAGCTGCAAAAAACGTTGAATCGCATCGCGGCCCAGCAACACTACAGACTTAAGCAAAATGAAATAAACAATTTGGCCGTTCTCATCCTTGATGTGGACTCCAGGGAAGTGCTGGCCTATCTGGGTAATGCACCTACTACTCTTGAAAACAACAAATACGTAGACATTATAGACAAATCACGAAGCACGGGTAGTGTACTAAAACCCTTTTTATATACTTCCCTGCTGGATAGCGGAGAATTGCTTCCAAACAGTCTTGTGGCCGATATTCCAACGGTTATAAATGGCTATAGCCCGGAAAATTTCGATGGTGAATTTAATGGCGCCGTGCCTGCCAGCGTAGCTTTATCCCGGTCCCTCAATGTGCCCGCTGTACGAATGCTTCGTAGGTATGGTTTGGACAGATTCCATCGAAGGCTGCAGGAATTGAATTTTAAGAGCATTGATAAACCAGCGGGTTACTACGGACTTTCACTCATCCTGGGTGGAGCAGAGAGTTCGTTGTGGGAAGTGACTAATGCTTACGCTAGTATGGCGGCCACTGTAAATTTTTTCAACCGCAGCTCCAGCGAATACACTTCAGCCTCTTTTAAAAGGCCTCAATTAGTTCAAAATAATGGTCAAAAAATAGATGATTTGACCGGCGATCCCATCGTTTTTAATGCCGCAGCGATCTATAAGACCCTTGAGGCACTTCAGCAGGTAAATCGCCCACAAGGTGAGGAAAACTGGAGTTTTTTCAATAGTTCCCAGCCAATTGCCTGGAAGACGGGCACCAGTTTCGGATTTAAAGACGCATGGGCTGTTGGGGTGACGCCACGTTATGCCATTGGTGTTTGGGCAGGAAATGCCGACGGGGAAGGAAGGCCCGGGCTTACCGGTATTCAGGCTGCGGCACCCGTATTGTTCGATGTGCTGGATGCACTACCAAACAGTGATTGGTTTGCGGTTCCGTACGACGAGATGATCGAAAGTGAAATTTGTGTGAAAAGCGGATTTCTTGCCGGGGTCCATTGTGAATCGGTGCACCGTGAATTCATTCCAAAACTGGGTACACGAACTTCTCCATGTAATTTCCACCAGCAGGTATTCCTGGATGCAGAAGGCAGATATCAGGTGAATTCTTCTTGCTACCCCCTCGCTAATATGCAACAAAAAAGCTGGTTCACGCTACCTCCGGTTATGGAATATTATTACGCTAAAAAACATCCGGAGTATATCCCACTGCCGGAATTTAGAAGTGATTGCCTGCAGGATGGTGAGCAGCTTATGGAATTTATCTATCCAAAAAGAAATGAGGCCATAGTTTTGGCCAAAGATTTCAATGAAAACATTAATGACATTATTTTAAAGGTGGCTCATAGATCACCTGAGACCAAATTATACTGGTATTTGGACTCTCGGTTTATTGGTATGACCGACACCTTCCACGAAATAGCCCTGCAGCCTGTACCCGGAAATTTTGTTTTAACCGTTGTGGACCAGGAAGGAAACCAGATTCATCGAAAATTAGAGGTGGCTCTCGCGAGTGGTTCCTGAGTCTTTTTCATTATTTTTAGTAAATGAAACGAACCCGGCCAACTCTCACTTTTGCACTTTCACTCCTCACGCTGTCAATTCTGCTTTACGGATGCAATAAAAAAAGTAACGGTCTTTTTGTTTCTGAAGTAAATATCATCCCGGCCCCACAAAGTATTGAGCCGCAAGATGGAAGCTTCCTTATTACGGATGAAACAACATTCAGTTCTTCCGAAGAATTTAAATATGCCAATCAATTTTTTCAGAAATACATATTGAACGGAACGGGAATAAAACTGAAGCCTCAGTCCATTCCTGAAAAGGCCGATGTCCGATTTAAGACAGACACTACTCTCCCTGCCGAAGGGTATCGATTAAGCGTGAGTGAAAATGGAATTCTATTGGAGGGAGCTGATAAGGCAGGTGTATTCTACGGAGTACAAACCATACGGCAATTACTCCCGGCTGAAATGGAAGCAGCCATGGTTTTAAAAAAATCGGCAGTGGAAATTCCGGCAGTTGTTATAACCGATGCTCCTGAATTCAGTTATAGAGGAATGCATCTGGATGTTGCACGGCATTTTTTTCCGAAGGAATTTATCAAAAAATATCTCTCTTATCTCGCCATGCTGAAAATGAACTATTTTCACTGGCATCTCACCGAAGACCAGGGCTGGCGAATTGAAATTGAGCAATTCCCTCGCTTAATTACACATGCAGCCTTTAGGGATGAAACCCTGATAGGACATTATAGTGATACCCCTCAAAAATTCGACGGACAACGATATGGAGGATTCTACACCAGGGAAGACATAAAAGAGATCATTGCCTATGCAGAAGCTCACCACATTACTATTGTGCCCGAAATTGAAATGCCGGGACATGCACAGGCTGCTATAAGTGCCTATCCGGAATTAGGCTGTTCCGGAGAGCAGGTACAGGTAGCCACCAAATGGGGTGTGTTTGAAAACATCTATTGCCCCAACCAGAAAACCTTTGCCTTTCTTAAAGGAGTCCTCACCGAAGTGATCGAACTTTTCCCGGGAGAATACATTCATATCGGCGGAGATGAAGCTCCCAAGACACAATGGAAGCAATGTGCTCATTGTCAGAAATTGATCCGGGACCATGGACTAAAAGACGAGCACGAATTACAGAGCTGGTTTATCAAAGAAATCGAGACTTTTGTGAATAGCAAAGGAAAGAGCATTATCGGCTGGGACGAGATCCTGGAAGGTGGCCTGGCTCCAAACGCTACGGTGATGTCCTGGCGTGGCACCCAGGGTGGAATAGAAGCGGCAAAATCCGGGCATAAGGTGATCATGACCCCCACCTCGCATGCCTATTTCGATTATTACCAAAGTGAAGATCCCAAAGAACCATTAGCAATTGGAGGATTTCTTCCCCTGGAGAAAGTATATGGATTTGATCCCATCCCTGATGAATTAACCGATGAAGAAGCTCAATATGTATTAGGCGCCCAGGGGAATGTCTGGACGGAATACATGAAAACCGAGCAACAAGTTGAGTATATGATCTTTCCAAGGATGCTGGCGATGAGTGAAGTGGTTTGGAGTGGACCCACCGATAATTTTGAAGAAGACTATCCGGATTTTGTGAATCGGGTTGAATTGTTTCACGAACGTCTAAAGGAACTGGATGTAAATTATGCTAACCATCTTTACTCCATAAGTGGTGAGGTGTTAAAGCGAAAAGACGGCATTTACTATAAATTATCGACACCCACCTCAGGTAAGTTGATAAAATATAAGTTGCCCGAAGGGCCACTCACAGAGTATCATGAGCCTTTCCCAATTGGTGGAATGAGAACACAGATAAAAGCAATGGTCTATAAGAAAGGACAAATAGTAAGCGATACTTTTGTAGAGGATATTACTTTTCATAAAGGAATGTTGAGTAAAATTAAGTTGAATACCGCGCCTCATAAAACTTATAGTTCGGGGGGTTTAGCGGCTTTAAATAATGGCGTAAGGGGAAGTGACTCCCGCTATGGGGATTCTGAGTGGCTGGGTTTCTGGGGGGACGATCTTGAAATTACGATCGAGCTGGGTACCCAACAAGAGCTAAGCTGGATTTCAACCAGTTTTTTCCACGCTCCCGGACAATGGATCTATTCGCCTAAAAATGTGACCTTGCTTACTTCAAACAACGGGAAAGATTATCAAATAGATCAAACCCTGAATCTGGAACCGGATGCCTCCCGGGTGAATGCAATCCTGAATATTAACGCCATCAAAACCAAATTTATCAAACTTAAAATCCCAAATTTCGGTACTATCCCGGATGGGAAACAAGGGGCGGGCAACAAAGCCTGGACCTTTATAGATGAGATCGTGATCCAATGATCGTTGAGATATGTGCATCGAATTTTGAAAGTGCGTTAGCTGCCGAACAAGGCGGGGCCGACCGCATCGAACTTTGCACCCGGTTATCCGTAGGTGGTCTAAGTCCTCCCCGGGATCTGATCGATAAAGTGTTTTCAGAAATAAATATCCCAGTACATGTGCTTGTACGCCCGAGGTCGGGTAATTTTTGTTTTTCTGAATTAGAGATACGGTCAATGACAGATACTATCGCTCATTGTGGAAGTATGGGCTGTGCCGGAATAGTAAGCGGTGTTCTTACTGCTGAAAAAAGGGTCGATATCGAGAAAACCCGTAGGCTGATCGTTGCTGCCGAAGGCATGGAGTTTACGTTTCACAGGGCATTCGATGAATGTGTCGAGCCAATGACGTCCCTGGACGACCTCCTACAATTAGGCGTTGACCGCTTGCTTTCATCAGGTCAGCAATTAACTGCCGTGGACGGACTCGAACTACTTAAAACTTTAATGGAAAGTTCCCGCGATCAAATTGAGATCATGCCGGGAGCCGGGATCAACCTTTCAAACGTGCTCACATTCAAAGAAGCGGGTTTTGGAAGCGTTCACCTTTCAGCAATAAAAAAAACTGGCCCTGCCAGATCCTTATTTGACAATGGGGTTGAAGGAATTTCAGACCTCCATACGATAACGGAAATCGTGAAGCTTGTTCGCTAGCGCAAAGGAAATCCTTTGGCCGCCCACCAGGGGTGAATTTCTATCTTCAGTCGGCCGGCTTTTACCATAGGGTCCATATTGGCCAGGCTATCTGCCATTTTGAAAGTGGGCACATTGTATATGGTGATCCCTCTAATATCGCCATCATCGCCAAAGGGTCCGGATATATCGGCATATCCCAGATCGTACATTCTGTCTAGATGTTTAAGATGCGCCTCCTGGAGTTTGGCGGCTTCCAGGGAATCCTGCGAGCGATTAGGACCGCGTTTCAGAAAGGCAATGAAATACTGTTGCATGAGAATGGTATCCCTTGTATCCGGATCTACATAATCGAAGAGCTGATAACCTTTTTCGGTTAGATGATCATTATGGTCATGGGTTTTGGGATCTTCCTTACAGGAGAGAATAACGGCTATAAGAAAAAGTAACAATTACTTACGATTCATCTTTCCAATATTTATATGGTTGTTTTGCCAGGTTTGAATTATAATATCTCACATCTCCCGTGACCTCTTTTCCCAGCCATTCCGGTTTAGGAAAGTTCTCATTCTCACTTTCCAACTCAATTTCGGCCATTGTCAGACCTTCATTGTCACCGTGAAATTCGTCAATTTCGAATGTATGATCGCCAATAACAACTTCAAATCGCGTCTTTTCGATGATGCCAGGTTCACAGATTTTCAGTAATGCCCTGGCATCGGACAGGTTCAATTCGTCTTCCCACTCGAAACGAGTGGTGCCGGATTCGTTTGATATTCCTTTAACCGTTAAATATCCTATCTCCCCATGAATTCTTATGCGCACTGTCCGCTCAGGGTCTGTGTTCAAAAATCCCTGGACCATGGTGGACTTTGAATGGTTCCCTTCGCGGTAGGCCGCTGATTTCACTAAAAATTTTCGTTCGATCTCGATCATACGCCTTCTTTTCTCCAGGGTGGATATTTTCTGTTCTTTCCGGCACTAAAAATAATCAATTGATTCCCATCCGGGTCACGTAATCGTACTTCCGTCCACAACCAGGATTGCTCTTCAACATCTGTGTCGAATTTAAACCCTTTCGCTTTTAATTCGGTCACAGTCTTATACACATCTTCCACCTCAAAATACACCATAACACCATTAGCTTTAGGGAGTTCATCCACTTCGTGGATCGAAAAGGTCGCATCGCCTTCGGGCATTTCGAATCTCGCATAGCGATCGTGTGTATGTACAATAAGTTTGAGTCCGAGTTTTACGTAGAACTCGATTGCCCTGGGGACATTCTTAGAGGGTATGGTAATTTGGTTCAGATTCATTTTATACTGAAAGACTCACTAAGATATTATAATTTTACGGGATGTTTGAAGGAGTTCCCATTAGAAAGATCATCCATGTAGATATGGATGCGTTTTACGCGTCTGTGGAACAACTGGATAATCCGGAACTGCTTGGTAAACCCATTGCGGTTGGCGGTGGTGGGCCCCGGGGAGTGGTGAGTGCAGCCAGTTATGAGGCACGAAAATTTGGAGTACGATCTGCCATGAGTGGGGTACTGGCGCGGAAGCGTTGCCCCGATCTAATTTTCGTCCCACCTCGTTTCGATAGGTATAAAGAGATCTCCGGACAGATAAGGAAGATATTTCACGAATTTACAGACCTGGTTGAGCCTCTTTCCCTGGATGAGGCCTATCTGGATGTAACAGAGAATAAAAAGGGTAATCCGAGCGCCACTTTAATTGCGCGCGAT
>QQUG01000189.1 GCA_008501705.1 Flavobacterium sp. | reverse complement strand
GTAACCGTTCTGATGTTCTTCATTGGTTTTCGTAATGCCCTTTTTGTTGGTTTCGCAATTCCCATGTCGATGTTCATGTCCTTCATGATACTGTCGGGTCTGGGTTATACCATGAACACTATGATACTTTTTGCGTTGATCATGGGGCTGGGGATGCTGGTAGATAATGGTATTGTGGTAGTAGAGAACGTGTACCGACTTATGGATGAAGAAGGTATGTCCCGCATCCAGGCGGCCAAAAAGGGAATAGGTGAAATTGCCTTCCCTATTATAATTTCTACAGCCACCACTGTGGCTGCCTTTGTTCCATTAGGATTGTGGCCAGGTGTGATGGGTGAGTTTATGATCTATTTCCCGATCACCTTATCAGTGGTCCTCGGATCCTCTCTTTTTGTGGCAATTTTCTTTAATTCCATGCTTGTTTCTCAATTCATGGAAACAGATGATAAGAACTTAACCCGAAAACAACTCATTAGGATCTCCATTATTCTAGGAGGTTTCGGAACCCTGATCTTTATATTCGGAGGTCCGGTACGCGGCTTGGGGTCCCTAATGATCTTAGTAGCTATCATGTTTTGGATCTATCGCTACTTCCTAAAACGGGCAGCTTTGTATTTCCAGCGAAATATCTTAAGCTGGATGGAACGTAAATACACAAGCTTTCTGTCACGTGCTTTAACAGGTTGGCGATCCGGTGGTTTTGTAATAGGTACATTTCTGCTGTTGTTTATCGTCTTTGGACTATTTGGTGCATCCATAATAAGCCAGCGAACCAGTATTGAGTTCTTCCCGGACAATAAACCAAACCAGATCATTGTGTATATCGAGTATCCACAAGGAACAGATATCGATAAAACCAATGCAATCACCAAGGAAATTGAAGAGCGTGTCTATAAGGTTCTCAATGAGAACACTTACGTAGACAACGGCTACAATTTTATGGTGGAGTCTGCTGTTTCCCAAGTGGGTGAAGGTGCGGGGAACCCACAGACGGATGGAGGTTCTGCTGCCGAAATGCCCCACAGGGGTAAGATAACCGCCACTTTGCGGGAATTTAAATTTAGGCGTGGTGAAGACTCTGAATTGCTTCGGAAAAAAGTTCAGGAATCTCTCAAGGGAATTTATCCCGGAGTAGCGATCTCTGTGGAAAAGGACATGGTTGGGCCACCGGTAGGTTACCCCATCAATATTGAGATAGAGGGTGAGGATTATGACGAATTGATCCAAACGGCCGAAGAAATGCGAAATTACATTAATGCCAAGAACATAGCCGGGATCGATGAATTGAAGATCGATGTTAATAAAGGTAAGCCTGCCATGCAGGTATATGTAGATCGTGAAAAAGCCGGGGAACTTGGCGTTGCGGCAGGACAGGTAGCTACTCAATTAAGACGATCCCTGTTTGGAGAAAAGGCGGGAGTATTTAAGAAAGACGGTGAAGACTACGACATCTATGTTCGGTTTAATGAAGATATTAAATACAACAAAAGTGCGTTGTTCAACCAGAATATCATCTTCAGAGATCAGGCTACCGGACAGATCAAAGAAATTCCCGTGTCTGCTGTTACCAGTGAAAAGAACACCTCATCTTTTAGTGCTATTAAACACAGGGATGCGAAACGTGTTGTAACAGTATATTCTGCTTTACAAGCGGGGTATACAGATGCCGGCGCCATAGTATCGCAGATCCAGGCTGAAATGGCCAACTTCCAAAACCTGCCTAAGAATGTGAAAATTGATTATACCGGACAGATCGAAGAACAGGAAAAACAGATGTCGTTCTTAATGGGTGCCTTCTTTTCCGGACTGGGTCTTATAATGCTTATCCTGATCTTCCAGTTCAGTTCGATCTCTAGACCAACCATAATAATGATCGCCATATTCCTGAGTTTTATAGGTGTATTTGGAGGAATATTGATTACGGGAGCTTCGTTTGTGATTATGATGACGATGATGGGTATTATTTCCCTGGCAGGTATAGTGGTAAACAATGGTGTGGTACTGCTGGATTATACACAACTGCTTATAGACAGACGTATGGTGGAACTGGAAATGGAAGATGATGAATTACTTTCGAAGGATGAAGTGAAGACCATTATTATAAAGGGAGGACGGGCTCGTCTAAGACCTGTACTTCTTACCGCGATTACAACCGTTTTGGGTCTAATACCACTTGCCATTGGTTTTAACCTGGATTTCTTCTCATTGTTTGCTGAAGGTGATCCGAAGATCTACGTTGGAGGAGATAATGTGATCTTCTGGGGGCCGTTGGCCTGGGCTGTTATTTATGGGTTGATTGTAGCTACCTTCCTTACCCTTATCATAGTACCCGTATTATTCTACATCGTGCATAAATTAAAATTGCGATGGAGAAATTTCCGTTCAAAAAACCAAAAGGCAAAAATACAGAATAAAGTTAAAAGCGCTGCTTAATTAAAAAAACCCTCTCCGGCCGGAGAGGGTTTTTTAATGATATAACTAACCTAAATCATTACTGATTTTCGGTAAGTGGAATAGGAAACTGACTCCAAACGTCATCTTCAGGTCTGTCCAGAGGTAATTCCCCGAGTTTATTAAATCGTCTCATATCGATCCAACGGTGACCTTCAGCAAATAGTGAATATCTACGCTGATTTAAGATCTCGTTGATCAATGAAGCAGGGTCTGTACCACCAGTATAAGGCCCGAGACCTGCAGCTGCTCTTACTGTATTGATAGCATTAACAGCCTCACTGCTATTGGTGGATACGTTTCCTTCGGCATATAATAAAATGAGCTCCTCATTACGGATCATAGGAATAGGCACATCGCTATCTGAATAGCGGAATACTATATAATCACCAGTGAGATCATCCAGCGTTAATGGAGCAGCCAGTTGTGCCGTCTTTTCTAAACGGGTATCGCCTGCTTCCGCATCTGTTATAAAGGAAGGCTGAACTACGCGCGCTTGTGCGGCAGAAGAACCTCCAACAGAAATGAACAATGGATTAATGATGTCGTTAGCATCTTCAGAGAAGGTATAGTAAACACCTGCATCCATATTCCCTCCACTTAAGTCAAGGAACGAGTCACTGAGTAAATTAAGTATTCCGGCATTGTCGCCCTGGTAGGCTGCAACTCTTGCTGCTATCGCTTTATTCACCTGTAGGAATGTACCCGGAGTATTATATCCTGCAAAACCAGAGGATAGAATAAACGGGAAGTTACCTCCACCAGTTGAGAGATCTGTAGCACCATCGGCCAACATCGCTCTAATTGCAGTTAAGGCTTCTGCCCTTCCAACAAATGGTCCGAGGTTGTTCTCATCGGCTACATCTACTCGTATTCCGTTATCGTAAGTAAGATTTAAATTTAACAATAACTCATATGCCATGATAGTTTTCAGGAATCCACGAGTAGCGTTTACTTCGGCTGCTGTAAATTGACCTGAAACATCCTGTCCGTCCAGGAATCCTAAAATAAGATTAGCATTTTTAACGCTTCTATAACGCGATGCCCAAGGCCCCGTTATGTAGAAAGTGTTATTATCCAACACAGAGTTATCACCTCCTAAAAGATCGGTGGTAAATCTCGGGTCCGATCCGGAGAATCTCCAGTATTCTCTACCTATCACGCCGCAATCGTCGAAATACGTTCCCAGTCGTTCTCTGGAACTGAATAAAATACCCCCGATAAGATCCTGAAGGTCACCCCTGGTGAGGTTTTCCGCGAATGCGTCTACCTCAGGGCCATTAAGGTCTGAGTATTCCTCAATCTGACAAGAGGAAACAGCTCCTATTATCAAAGCAAAGAATAATAATTTATATATGTGTTTTTTCATAATAATGTTTTTTAAAAATTAGCCGTGAAATTAAATAAGTATCTCTTTGATGAAGGGAACGGAGTTACCTCAATTCCGGTAAATGGTGTATTCCCACCGAAGTTGGATACTTCAGGATCATAACTGTTATAATCGAAGATGTTTATAAGATTGGTTCCGGAGAATCCAATTCTTACTCCATCTATGGCACCGCCCAGAATTCCATCAAGGAATGCGTCCGGCAGATTATAATATAGTCCTACTTCACGTAATCTAAGATAAGATGCGTCTTCTACAAACACTTCGGCAGATGAACCTAACTGACTTAGTCTGTAAGGTCCGTTTCCAAGTTGTCCTGAAGGATCTAGATCTATCGTATCGTAATCGGCACTTGTACCGTTAAGGTCGGTTAACAATGCCGTTAGGTTTACGTTATCACCACCGTTCTTCCATTGCCATAGGAATGAAAGATCGATATTCTTATAAGACAGATTGTTGGTCATTGCCATCTGGAAATCCGGTTCGGCATCTCCGTGTACCTGGAATCCGCTTTCATCCGGGTTAGGTCCAATACCAACTAATTGAGTGGCACTTCGTCCTTCTTCAATTCGGTAGGTACCTAAAGTAGCTCCAAACGCACCAATATTAAATGGTTCTACGTCCAGTCTGGTGATCTCAGATTCATTTTTAAACCAGTTCACAGAAAGATCCCATTGGAAATCGTCTGTCATCACAGGTGTAGCGTACAAGGAAAGTTCTATACCCTTGTTCTCCATTTCACCGGCATTAACGATCTGAGTACTGAAACCTGTAGAAGGCTCGAGAGCCGCACGTAAGATCAGGTCTTCGATCGTTTTTATATAATAGGTTCCGGATAACTGTAGTCTGCCATCGAAGAAACCAAGGTCTGCACCAAATTCTAATTCCTTCTGTCTTTCAGATTTTAAATTACCGTCTCCACGAATTGTACTAATACTAATTCCCAGAAGACCATCTGTAGATGCTGCATTATACGAGGTGAATAACCCGCCACGAGGTGGGAAGTTACCAGATTCTCCATAGGCGGCTCTAACTTTAAACTGACTCCATTTGGAGCTGTCGTTCCAGAAGCCCATTTCGTGCAGATTTACTGCAACCGATCCTTTTGGATAGTAAAAAATCTCGTTGGCATCACCGTTATTAGAGGACTTATCTCCACGTACACCCAGGGTAGCGATCACTTTATCCTGGAAGTTAACTTCCTCCTGAACAAAGAAACCGGAATCCTGCTGTAGGAATCGGGTTTGATTCACTCCTGTGTTCGCTGCCTGATCCACATTTGTTTCAGAAGCAACCAAACCGGACGCTGTGATCAACTCGGTGTTCTGGTCGAAGAATTCTCTTGTTAGACCAGCCTGTGTTCTGAAATTAATATCATTATTGGTATTAAAATTATGAACCAGGAAGGCAGATAAGTTATAGTTCTTGTTCTGAGTATCCCCTTGAATCGAAACTCCATTTAAACCACCATTGGTTAATTTCTGGAATTGCAGTTCTTTCGGGAAAATGGCACGAGACTGTTGTCCGTAAAAGTCCAGTCCTCCACGAAGGATTAATTCTAAACTAGAATTCTCCCATTTAAATACATCGAGGGTAGCGGTTCCTCCCATGATGATTCTGTTCACGCTTTCGTTATTTCTCACAAGATCGCGAGTTTGAAGCGGGTTGGACGAATTATTAGGGTGGTCCGGATACACTCCGTTTGCGTCTGGGAATAATTGATCCCAGGGACGAGTGGATGTTAAAGCGATACCAATGGTAGTTCCCGAGTTATCGTTATTAAAGAATCCACGATCTGAAGATGAGTGTACATAATTAGTACTGAAAGAAAGCTTCAGAAAGTCTTTCGGCCTGTGATCCAGGTTAAGACGTAATGATGTTTTCTTATATCCGGTATTGTTTACAATTCCGTCTTCGTTATTGTGCCCGAAACTCGCATAATACTTGGTATCCGAATTTCCACCACTCATACTGAAGTTTGTAATACTGATGAATCCTTTTCTACCGTATATTTCTTCTTCATAATCTACCAGACGCCCCTGGTTCCTGGCCGCAATAAAATCTGCAACTGCAGCGTCGCCAAAAGAGTCTCTTACTCGTTGCTCGTTATAATCCCGTACCCCAAGTAAGTTCAGGGCTTCAGTCCATCCGGTGGACTGATTGAATCTAAATTTGGTCTCTCCTGCTCTACCGCGCTTGGTTGTAATGATCACAACCCCTGCTGCCGCACGAGATCCGTAGATCGCTGCTGCCGAAGCTCCTTTAAGAACATCCAGCGTTTCGATATCATCAGGGTTGATGTCTGCAATACGGTTGGAAGCGTTGTCCTGAAGAAGGGAAGCACTGTTCCCTCCAGCAGCTGCTGCCGATACTGCATTCAATCCGGCTGCTATAGAGGAGTTATCTACATAAACCCCATCTATAATATATAGTGGTTGCGTATTACCCTGTAAGGAAGTAACACCCCGCAATTTTATAGAAATACCACCTCCGGGAGCTCCCGAATTCTGGTTTACGATCGCTCCGGCAAATTTACCGTATAATGCGCCGTCTAAAGTTGGGGGGGGAGTGGTTCCTACTAATTCTTCAGCAGAAATAGAAGCAACCGCATTGGCCGAGTTAGTTCTCTTGATAGAAGTTGCCAGACCTGTTACTACCACCTCCGAAAGTGCTTGGGCAGATTCGGCCATAGTTACGTTTACAGGTGATCCACTAACAGACTGTTCAATAGTTTCCATCCCTAAGGAAGAAAATATCAGAGTTACCGGCACGCTTGAAACATCAATGCTGAAATTACCATCTATATCGGTGGTAGTTCCATTGCTGGTCCCTTTCTCAATTACATTAACAAAGGGTAAGGAATCTCCGCTCTCGCTGTTTACAGTACCAGTTATAGTGTTTTGCCCAAACACTAAACATGGAAAAACAAAGAGAAAAAACAGGAGTATCCTGTGGTAAAAGTTGTTTTGTTTCATAATGTTTAAGTTTTTGTTAAGTTTTCAAAATTAATAAAGTTTTCATGAAAATAAATTATTAAATCTGGATATTATATAAATATATTTAAATGTATTGACAATCAAACCAATAATCTTTCATTTATATACATCAATACTCAATAACTTCTTACCTTTGCGAACTAAATTTTAAGGTGCAAATATGTACAGAACGCATACCAACGGACAGCTACGTGCTGAACATATAAATAAAGAGGTAACCCTTGCAGGCTGGGTACAGAAGTCCCGAAATAAAGGATTTATGATCTGGATCGATCTGCGGGACCGATACGGGATCACTCAACTGATCTTCGACGCAGATAGGAGTCCGGAAGCCGTAATGGATGCTGCCTCTTCCTTAGGACGGGAATTTGTGATACAGGTTACAGGTAAAGTAATTGAGCGAGAATCCAAGAACCCCAATATGCCAACCGGCGATATTGAGATCCTGGTTTCAGACCTAAAAGTGCTCAATCCCGCACTAACTCCTCCTTTCAGCATAGAGAATGATACAGATGGCGGGGAAGACCTTCGTATGAAATACCGATATCTGGACATTAGAAGAGCGCCTGTACGGAACAACCTGGTATTTCGCCATAAGGTGACCATGGCTGTTCGAAATTATCTTTCTGAAAAGGATTTTGTTGAAGTTGAAACCCCCTACCTTATTAAGTCAACTCCTGAAGGAGCTCGTGATTTTGTCGTGCCATCAAGAATGAACGAAGGACAGTTCTATGCCCTGCCTCAGTCGCCTCAAACCTTCAAACAATTACTCATGGTAGGAGGATTAGACAAATATTTCCAAATTGTGAAATGTTTCCGCGACGAGGACCTGAGAGCAGACCGACAGCCAGAATTTACACAGATAGACTGCGAAATGGCCTTTGTAGAGCAGGAAGATATATTAAATACATTTGAAGGCCTTACCAGGCATCTGTTAAAAGAGATCAATGGGGTTGAAATAGGTGATTTCCCGCGTATGACCTACGATGAAGCGATGCAAAGATATGGGAATGATAAACCGGATATCCGCTTCAGAATGGAATTTGGTGAACTCAATGAAGTTGCTCAACACAAGGATTTTAACGTCTTTAATTCGGCCGAACTGGTAGTAGGAATAGCTGTTCCCGGTGGAAATGAGTATTCGCGTAAGGAGATCGATAAGTTGATCGATTGGGTGAAACGCCCGCAGATCGGTGCCTTAGGTATGGTATATGTACGATGCAACGAAGATGGAAGCTTTAAATCTTCGGTGGACAAATTCTACGATGAGAACGATCTTAAGAAATGGGCCGAAGTTACAGGAGCCAATCCCGGAGACCTGATTTGTGTGCTTTCCGGAGAAAAAAATAAGACCAGGGCGCAATTAAGTGCCCTGCGCATGGAGCTGGCAAAACGCCTTGGATTGCGTAAACCTGATGAATTTGCTCCTTTATGGGTAGTAGATTTCCCCTTATTGGAATGGGATGAGGAAACAGAGCGTTTTCACGCCATGCACCACCCTTTCACATCACCTAAGTCCGGACAACTGGAATTATTAAAAACCAATCCTGCCGAGGTGAAAGCGAATGCCTACGACCTGGTACTGAACGGAAACGAAATTGGAGGAGGTTCGATACGAATTCACGACAAGGAATTACAGTCCAGGATGCTTAACTATCTTGGGTTTACACCGGACGAAGCAAAAGCACAATTCGGATTTTTAATGGAAGCCTTCGAGTATGGTGCTCCACCGCACGGAGGGATCGCATTTGGTCTCGACCGACTGGTAGCCATCTTGGGCGGACAGGAAACGATCCGGGATTTTATTGCATTTCCGAAGAACAATGCAGGAAGAGACGTTATGATAGATGCCCCTGCACCCCTGGATAACGCTCAACTCAAAGAGCTCAATATAAAATTAGATCTCTGAGACCCAGAAAAATATAAGGTTCCCGGGATTTATATAATGATGCACTATGTCTGTACAAAATCGAACGATCTTAACTCGTTTTCTGATATGGCGACTTAAGCACATATCACACAGGCAATTTCTATATATTCTCAGTATCGTTGTTGGTTTTCTCTCAGGTATGTGTGCCGTCGTTATTAAAAATGGTACACATATTATACAATCGGTACTCGAGGGTACTTTGATTCGCGATTATCAAACTGCTTTTTATTTTATTTTCCCACTATTAGGCTTCACCATTGTCTATTTTATTATTAAATACCTGGTGAAAAACACGCCTACACAGGGTATTCCGGCAACCTTGTATGCCATATCGAAGAAAAAAGGCGTGATGAGTTCGTTTCAGATGTACGCCAGCCTTATACTAGCGCCCATTACGGTTGGATTTGGAGGGTCGGTAGGGCTGGAAGGGCCAACAGTAGCAACAGGTTCGGCTATTAGTTCCAACCTCTCCAGGATGCTGCATATGAACCAGTCTACCCGCACACTATTAATAGGCTGTGCCGCGGCGGGAGCCATGTCGTCTATCTTTAAAGCTCCCATTGCCGCAATTATATTTGCGGTAGAAGTATTTAGTCTCGATCTCACCCTGGTATCACTAATTCCCTTATTACTGGCATCTGTATCCGCCGTGATCACTTCTTATTTTTTCTTCGGAAATGATATTATACTCCCCTTCAGTATAACAGATAAATTTACGTTGTCGGACATACCGGTATACGCACTACTAGGGGTAGTAGCCGGTTTTGTTTCCTTATATTTTACGATCACTTTTGAACGAATTCAGAAGTTTTTCGACAAGATCGCATCCCCGCTTAAACGGCTCGTAATAGGTGGTTTAGGGATTGGTATCCTGGTATATTTCATACCGCCACTTTACGGTGAAGGATTCGACATGATAAACGCCCTGGTAAAGGGTAATACAGATCCCGTCCTTAAGAACAATATCTTTCATCTCGATATAGCAAACCCATGGATACTCATCTCCCTGCTAGCCGGGCTGGTGGTCTTTAAAGTGATAGCGAGCTCCTTAACCTTTGGAGCCGGAGGAGTTGGTGGAATATTTTCGCCAACCCTGTTTATGGGAAGCATTATGGGATTCTGTACAGCCAAGATCATAAATGCCACCCACATACTCTCAAATCCGGTATCGGAAAGTAATTTTACACTGGTGGGTATGA
Source organism: Flavobacterium sp. (assembly GCA_008501705.1). Classification (GTDB taxonomy): domain Bacteria; phylum Bacteroidota; class Bacteroidia; order Flavobacteriales; family Flavobacteriaceae; genus Pukyongia. Next base: position 8,643 of record QQUG01000189.1, on the reverse strand, counting down.
CCGGCCTTATGGCAGGGGTGTTACATGCCCCTTTAACTGCAATTTTCCTTATTGCAGAAGTAACTGCCGGTTACCAACTTATCATCCCGCTCATGATCACAGCGGCGATATCCTTTACGATAACCAAGTACTTCTCGCCACATTCGGTTTATGCAATGGAGTTGGGAAGAAAGGGAGAATTGATCACACACAATAAGGATCACGCGGTGCTCACCTTACTAAATCTGGAAAATATTGTGGAAAAGAATTTCGTAATTCTTGAACCGAAAATGACTCTTGGTGAGATTGTACATCAGGCTGTTGTAAAATCCAAACGAAATATTTTCCCTGTGGTGAATAAAGAAACCAAGTCCCTGGAAGGTATCATTCTTCTGGATGACCTGCGGCCTGTTATGTTCGATCAGAGTTTATACGACGAATTAAAAGCAAGTGACCTGATGAAAAACCCGGCTGCTATAATTCAACTGGAAAAAGATAAAACAACAGAAGTGATGAAAAAGTTTCAGGATACCGGTTCCTGGAACCTTCCGGTACTTTCCAATGGAATTTATTGTGGATTTATTTCCAAGTCGAAATTACTCACTGCTTATAGAAGAAAGCTAATAGATTATGCCGAAAAATAAATGAGAATCGTACTTATCATACTACTAGTCGCAGTAATTGGCGGAACGGCCACAGGCTTTTACATAAAGCCAGACGATGAAACCACAGGTAACCTGATCATTGGGATCTCGGTTGTGGTAATATTTTTTGTATTGATACCTTTATTTATCTATTTCAGATGGAATAAAAGAAGTTTTAAGGACTATATGCTTACCAAAGAGAACATTGATAAGATGCGTGAAGAAGGCCGTAGGAAAAAACTGTAAATCAAGCAGTTTTTGCAAAATAGTTACAATTTAATATCCTACCACTTGAATAATCTTGTACCTTTATCGCATTATTAATTTATTTTTTTATTACAATGGAAGGTACAGTAAAGTTTTTTAACGAATCAAAAGGCTACGGCTTTATTACCAACGACGAAACCGGTAAGGACATCTTTGTTCATGTTACTGGTCTCAACGGGGAAGCGCTAAATGAAGGCGATAAAGTAGAGTACGTAGAAGAAGAAGGACGGAAAGGAATGGTTGCCGCACAGGTGCGCGTAATCCACGACTAAGATATATCGTAACTAACTAAATTCCATCCTCCGCGGTTTACACCCCGGAGGATTTTTTTTGCCCTATATGTACTAGTTGAGATTTCTCTTTTCTATAAAAAACCGTTTGAGAATTTCCGATGATTCCTTTTCCAATATTCCTCCCGTCATTGTAGTTTTTGGGTGAAGTTTTGTCTTCATCTTGATACAACCCCTTTGCTCATCCCTCGCACCGTAAACCACCCTGGAGATCTGACTCCAATATAAAGCTCCTGCACACATCTGGCAGGGTTCGATGGTAACATACAATGTACAATCCTTCAGGTATTTCCCTCCCAGAAAATTGGCTGCCGCCGTAATCGCCTGCATCTCGGCATGGGCTGTAACATCATTTAAAGTTTCGGTGAGATTATGGGTCCTGGCAATGATCCTGTCTTTAATTACCACAACAGCTCCAATGGGTATTTCTCCCTTCTCTAGTGCAGCCTCAGCCTCCTGCAGGGCTCTTTTCATAAAATAAGTATCGTCCAGTGGTTTCATCATTTTATTCAGAATGTCTTCGGTAAAAGTACAATTTCATAATGTATCTTTGCCTTGTGTCCGAAAGCCTTTTAAATAGCGTTCAATTTCCTGCCGACCTGAGGAAAATTCCACAGCAGGATCTACCGCAGCTGGCAGCGGAGTTGCGCGATTTCATTATTAATATAGTTGCCACCAAAGAAGGTCATCTGGGTGCCAGTCTGGGCGTAGTAGAACTTACCATCGCCCTGCATTATGTGTTTAATACCCCCGATGATATTTTGGTTTGGGATGTAGGGCACCAGGCCTACGGCCATAAGATATTGACCGGCCGAAAAGATATATTTCATACCAACAGGCAACTGGGCGGGATCTGCGGATTTCCAAAACGAGATGAAAGTGAATACGACCCTTTTGGAACGGGACACAGCTCCACGGCAATTTCCGCTACGCTGGGAATGGCAATTGCCTCGCAATTGACAGCTGCTGCCGGCAAGCAGCATATTGCCGTGGTAGGCGACGCTTCTATAGCAAGCGGTATGGCCTTTGAGGCCCTCAACCATGCCGGAGTCACCAACACCAACCTATTGGTTATTCTTAACGACAACGCTATAGGCATAGATCCCAGCGTAGGTTCTCTAAAAGATTATCTCACCAGGGTTACCCTGGACAATGCCCCCGAAACCGACAATATATTCGAGGCACTTAATTTTAAATATTCCGGGCCCATAGACGGTCATGATATCGACGTGCTTATTTCCGAACTTAAAAAACTACAACAAGTAGACGGCCCTAAACTGCTGCACATCATCACAAAAAAAGGCAAGGGGCTAAGACAAGCCGAAGAAGACCAGGTAAAATATCACGCTCCGGGTAAGTTCGATGCCGAAACCGGTAATCTGGTAAAAAAGGATACCGCTCACCTTCCCCCAAAATATCAAGATGTATTTGGGAAGACGATCGTAGAACTGGCGGCACAGAACGAGAAGATCGTTGGTATCACCCCTGCCATGCCCACCGGAAGTTCTTTAAAGTACATGATGGATGCCTATCCCGATCGGGCATTCGATGTGGGGATCGCAGAACAGCATGCCGTTACCTTTGCGGCAGGCCTCGCAACTCAAGGCATGGTGGTTTTTTGTAATATTTATTCCACCTTTCTACAGCGTGCCTACGACCAGTTGATCCATGATGTATGTCTTCAGGACCTGCCGGTTATTTTCTGCCTGGACAGGGCAGGTATTGTAGGAGAGGACGGTGCAACGCACCATGGAATATTCGACCTGGCCTATTTGCGATGTATCCCTAATTTGATAATCGCCGCCCCTGCCAACGAAATAGAACTTAGAAATATGCTTTATACTTTTCAGAAGAAACTGGAACACCCCGTCGCAATACGTTATCCTCGTGGTAGAGGCCATATAGTTGATTGGGAAAAACCATTTTCAGAAATAAAAATAGGAGAAGGACGAAAGTTAATAGCGGGTTCTGAAATTGCGGTACTTTCGGTTGGAAATATGACTTATAACGTATCAGAGGCCATCAACTCTATTTCAGAAAAAGAAAAGATCGGGCATTACGACCTAAGATTCGTGAAACCACTGGATCACAATCTGCTTCACCAGTTGTTTCAGAACTACAAGAAGATCGTTACGGTAGAAGATGGGGTGACTAAAGGAGGATTTGGCGGGGCTATAGCCGAATTCGCTTCAGAAAAGAATTATAAAAACACCTTAAAGATCATAGGCATAGGGGATTACTTTCCCGAACATGGCAGTGTAGAACAATTACAGGATGAGGCAGGATTATCTCCCGAAAAGATCAAAACAGTCCTGATTTCACTACTTTAAAGATCTCCCTTAATCTTTCTAAAAAGCTGTAAGGCGTTTCCATCGGTAAGCATGGAAATAAAACAACAACAAAACATCGTATACTCATAGACCGAGGCCTCCCTGGGTAAAGGACTATCCAGGCTCTTTAGCAATAAGGAATCGAAATGAGTGGCCTCACCCCGATACTGATTTTCGCAGGCCCTGGTGAAACTGTCCAACAAGGTTGTTAGAATATTATAACCGGCTATTTCCTTGTCTGTCACTTCCTGACTCCTATAGATCTTCTCGATACTTTCGGTAATAATATCGTCGATCTGAGCCTTGTATTTGCTGCGATCCATTAAGGACTCCTGAAATGTCCCTGATAATATAGCTTCTTCATTCTCAACAAACACTTCTACTGCTTCGGCAATAAGAGTGCCTATAGCCAGGGACCGTAAATAGGCCAAGCGATCTTTAGTTTGTGTAAGTGCCGAGTAGTTTGCCGTATTGATCCTGTTCTTAACCAGATTGATAAGATACTCCAAAGCGGTTTCTTCTGCGATCCAACCCAGGTTGATCCCATCCTCAAAATCGATGATGGTGTAACATATGTCATCTGCGGCTTCCACCAGGTAAGCTAATGGGTGGCGGGCATATGACAAATGATTGCCGGAAGCCCTGTTTATCAACCCGAGATTTTTTGCTACATCTTTAAAAAAAGAAGTGTCGGTTTGAAAAACTCCAAATTTCTTATCGGCTATATGGGTAGTAGGTTTCTTCGGAAGGGATTCCTTGGGATATTTCATAAATGCCCCAAGGGTGGCATAAGTAAGACGCAATCCTCCCTGAACGCCATTTTTGGTTTCGGTGAGTATTTTAAATCCGTTTGCGTTACCTTCAAAATCGATTAGGTCCTGGTATTCTTTTTCTGAAAGCTGATCCCGGAAACGTTTGCCATTTCCATTTTTAAAATAATTACCAATGGCCTTCTCGCCACTATGACCAAAGGGAGGGTTCCCAATATCATGAGCGAGAGACGCGGCTGCTACAATTGCGCCAAAGTCGTTAATCTCGTAGCCATGAACTTTATGCAAATAGGGATGCTTCTCAATGATCGCACTTCCTACCTGTCTGCCCAGGGATCTGCCAACAACCGAAACCTCCAGACTATGTGTTAAACGCGTGTGTACGAAGGATGTTTTCGAAAGAGGGATCACCTGTGTTTTATCCTGCAGACTTCTAAAGGCGGAAGAGAATATTATACGGTCGTAATCTACTTCAAAGCCACTTCTGGTCTGGTCTTCTTCATTGCGAATCCGTTTTTTTGTATCTCCTTGCTTCCTAAGCGAAAGCAACGATTCCCACTGCATCATGTGATTGAATTTATAGTGGTTGCAAGATAACATTTTTGTTCCCTATTGGCATCACCCTCGTTCAATTGATAATTAACATTAGGATAACTTTCTTATCACGAATTAGTAATGTATAGCTAACATCGACTTTACATTACCGCCCTTTCTTTGCCATGGAAATAATTAGAAAAAAGCAATCAAAAAAATAAATAAACACTTTTAAATTAATTCAAACATGAAAAAATTCTATTTACCCTTTATAGCTATTGCATTAGCCCTTGTTGCTACAAGTTGTAGTTCGGATGACGGAGGAGCAGTGATCCCTGTCGATGATACGGGAACTCCAGCCGTAGATAATCGTCTTGTGGGACAGATCACAAGCGATATGACACTAACCAGCGATGTGATCTGGGAGCTTGAAGGACGTGTAACCGTTACAAATGGTGCTACACTAACTATCGAGCCGGGAACAATTATTAAAGCTTTTGCCGGAACTGGAGCCAATGCTTCCACCTTGATCATCGCCAGAGGAGCGCAAATTAACGCGGTTGGAACAGCCGCTGCACCCATTATTTTTACTTCCATTGCAGATAACATCCAGGTAGGGCAAACATCAGGAACTAACTTAGGTGAGAACGACCGCGGATTGTGGGGAGGTCTGTTGGTTTTAGGTAATGCTCGTGCTTCCTTGAGTGGCGATGCTACAGAGAATCAAATTGAAGGTATTCCTGCTTCAGACCCTAATGGTTTATATGGAGGAAACGACGATGCCGATAATTCTGGTACATTAAGTTATATCTCCATCCGACATGGAGGAGCACTTATTGGAGAAGGAAACGAAATTAACGGGTTAACACTTGGAGCCGTTGGATCTGGAACCACGATTTCAAATATCGAAGTGGTAGGAAATGTAGATGATGGTGTCGAGTGGTTTGGAGGATCGGTGAATTGCTCCAACATATTAGTATGGTCACAAGGAGATGATGGCCTTGATATAGATGAAGCCTACTCCGGAACTATTACAAATGCTGCTGTGGTTTTGGGTGATATTTCAGATCACGGACTTGAGATCGATGGTCCGGCCGGAACTCTTGAAGGAATGTTTACCATAAACAACCTAACCCTAATAGGTAATGAAAACACGGAAGGTGGTGAATACGCCGATTATCGCGATGGAGCGATGGGTACTACTCAGAACGTTTATGCACGTGGATTCAAATCTTCTTCCGATGTAGAATTAGATAACAACGGAGTATCTCAAAACTTCCTTGATGGAAAACTAGTATTCAGTAACTGGGTGGTGAATCTACCCACAGGAGTTACTGCTGCCAATGAGATATTTGTTGAAAAAGTTGGATGCATCGAAAACTGTGATGACGGAGACCCTAATAACGATATATTAGAAAACCAAATCATTCTTAATCCATCCTTTACCGAAAGAGCTGCCAATTGGGCTACATCCGGTACCGCAGGTGGTGCAGATCTAAGTGCCTTCAACTGGACATTTACAAACTCCAAAGGTGCGTTATAGAATCTCAAAGATCAATTAAAGTTTTAGTAATGCTCGCCATCCTCGATAGTGGCGAGCATTAAGTTTATGTATATCGAGAATTTTTCAAACAAATAGACACCCATGAAAAATAAATTTACGCTGTTGTTCATTTTTATTCTTACCCTGACATCCTTCCATGAGGTTGTGTCTCAAGAAGCAACCATCAAGGGAAAAGTTGTAGATGGAGATTTTAACGATGTGTTACCATTTGCAAATATATTGGTGAAAGGAACCTCGGTTGGAACAACTTCAGATTTTGAAGGAAATTACGAATTGTCCCTTCAACCAGGTAACTACACGCTTTCTTTCTCTTTTGTTGGATATCAGACCAAAGAAATAACCGATGTTGAACTAACTCCCGGGCAGGAAGTTAATATCAATGTTACTTTAAATTCGGGTAAACTGGATGAAATTGTAATAACAACAACACTTCGAAATAATTCTGAATCTGCCGTATTAAGTTTTCAGAAGAACTCTGTAAATCTACTCGATGGTCTCTCATTGGAGACGATCAAGAAGACCGGCGCCAGTAATATTGCGTCGGCAGTAAAAAGTATTCCCGGAGTTTCAATACAAGGGGGTAAATATGTTTATGTGAGAGGATTGGGTGACCGATATACCAAGTCTACGCTGAACGGAATGGATATTCCCGGGTTGAATCCAGACCGAAATACGCTTCAATTGGACCTGTTTCCAACAAAAATCCTTGAGAATGTGGTGGTTGTAAAATCTGCAACTGCCGATCAACCGGCCGATTTTACCGGGGGTGTAGTGGATATTGTAACCCGATCAATACCTGGTAAGGAAGAATATAGCGTGAACCTGGGGCTTGCTTACAACTCGGATTTTCACTTCAAATCCAATTACTTGACACAGCCCAACAGCGGAACCGACATTTTTGGTTTTGACGACGGACTACGTTCAAATCCCATACCTGCTGCACAGGAAATTCCATTACCTCAGCAAAATGGGGAAGTGGTTTCCATACTTACTCGAAGATTTGAGAAAGATCTTGCAGCACAGAGAGACCAGAGCTTGATGGATATGAATTTCTCCATTACTGCCGGAAATCAATTCGATGTTGGAAACGATAATAAACTTGGTTTTTTCGGCTCGCTTTCATACAGAAATGAAACACAGTATTTCGATGAGTATGTAGATGGACAGATCTTTAGAAAAGACGAGGCAGACAAAACCAACTATAATCTATTACTGGATCGTGGACAAAGTGGCGAACTTGGAAATAACAATGTACTTATTAGCGGTCTTTTAGGAACAACTTTTAAAACTGAAAAATCTAAATACACCCTTAATTTTCTTCATATTCAAAATGCCGAATCTGAAAATTCCATCTTTCGCCAGGTAAACGGGATCATAAGCTCGAATGAGGTTAAAAAAGACAACCTTACTTATGTGGAAAGATCTATTAGCAATGTATTGCTAGGCGGGAAACATAGTTTTTTGGAAGACGGATCTCTTGAACTGGAATGGAAAATATCTCCATCCTACGCAACTATATACGACAAAGATTTTAGAGTTACGCCTTTCCGTGTAATTATCGATCCTGAGACCGGTAATGAAAGTTTTGTGATCGAACCTAGTGAATCTGGTGATGCGGGACGTTTTTGGCGGGAACTCGAAGAGTACAATATTCCCGGTAAAATAGATGCCACATACGGTCACACCTTGTTTGGATATGATGCAGAAATAAAAGCCGGAGGCGCATACACGTTTAAAAACAGAACGTTCGACGTAACACGCTTTTCGTTTCCATTCTTAAATTTTCAATCAGTTGCTTTGGGAGGAAATCCGGACAATCTTCTGCTGGAGTCCAATATTTACGACCCGGATACAAATAGTGGTGTTTTTGTTAGAAAGGACTCCAGTGATTCGGATAAATTTGATTCGGATATGACTGTTTCCGCAGGTTATTTGTCCGAATCTTTCAAAGTAAAGGAATGGATGCGTTTAATATTAGGGGTTCGGTTCGAACAATTTACGCTTACCTATACGGGACAGCGCCAGGACGGTTCTGTTTTTAACAACGCAACCATCCTAGATAAATCTGATTTGTTTCCATCGGCGAACTTAATATTCGATCTCAATGAGGACGATAATACGAAGATCCGTACGTCGTATTCAAGAACAACTGCACGACCTTCGTTTAAAGAGGCTTCATTAGCTGAGATCTTCGATCCTATAAGTAGCAATACTTTTATAGGTAACCTTGAATTACAACCAACCTATATAGACAATTTCGATCTT
>QQUG01000070.1 GCA_008501705.1 Flavobacterium sp. | reverse complement strand
TTTTCTACGGCCATTCTGCAGTTCGTTTTGTATTTTTACAAATGTAAACGAAACCTATGAACAACTCAAAAGAAGAAATGCTCGCCGCCTGTGCAGCCACGTGTAAAAACACCTTACTGGAGACCCTCGGGATCGAATTTGTTGATGTTACCGATGAGACCGTTGTGGCGCGTATGCCCGTAAATTCGACGGTTCATCAACCCGATGGGGTGTTACATGGTGGCGCATCGGTAGCACTAGCAGAAAGCGTTGGTAGCATGGCTGCGTTATTATTTATGAAAGGACAGGAAGTGAGCATTCGCGGGATCGAGATCTCCGCCAATCATGTAAAAGCTGTAAGAGACGGTTATGTATACGCGAAGGCCAGAATACTGCACAAAGGGAGAACCATTCAACTATGGTCAATACCGATTGTGAACGAAAAGGACGAATTGATCTCTATGGTGAAACTTACTACCATCGCGTTGAAAAAGTAACCGGATGAGAACAGATCCCGTGCTTAATACATTGGAAAGTCATTACAGTAAGCAGCTACCCTTCGTTATCTATGCTCTCCCCGGTAGTATGACGGTAATAGGCCTATTTCAACGTACCGATGAATTATTCAGAACAACCACTTTATCGGAAAAAGGATTTGTGATGGCTCCCTTCCACAAATCTGCTTCAGTCCCACTTATCCCACTTAGCTGTAGCGACCTGATAAGCGCAGACATAACCCCTCTCTATACGAAAGATGGGATTAATGAGATCGTTGAAGATATTGATTCAAGAACCAGGTATATGGCGCTGGTTTCTAAAGCTGTTGAAACTCTTTCCAATTCAGAAATGAAAAAAGTGGTGGTGAGCCGTAAAAAGGATCTACCCTTGCAAAGTTTTAATATTGTTAAATTTGCCAGTTTTCTTTTTTCTGAAAACACGGATGCGTTCAGATATTTATGGTTTCATCCAAAAACAGGGCTGTGGTGTGCGGCTAGCCCCGAATTACTACTTTCGGTCACAGACCAGGCTTTTAAGACGATGTCTCTGGCGGGAACCCGGCCCAAAGTAAAGCACGGCGAACGTCCCTGGACCGAGAAAGAAATTGAAGAACAGCAGCTGGTAACCAATGCAATTCTCCGGGATCTGAAGCCGTTTACCGCCACTATCGATATATCTGAAACCTATACCAGCTCTGCGGCCACACTGCAACATCTCCGAACCGATATTAGCGGGCTTTTAAAATCTACCGCTAGTATTAAGCAGCTTGTTGATACGTTGCACCCAACTCCGGCGGTCTGCGGGACCCCTGCAAAGGACGCCCTGGGGTTTATTGATAAATTTGAAGGCTATGATCGTACCTTTTACACTGGTTATGTGGGGCCTGTAAATCTAGGTGCTTCCTCAAGTTCTCTTTTTGTGAATCTTCGTTGTATTCGTTTGTCTAATAAGGTGGCAACCATTTACACCGGCGGTGGAATCACAGTTCTATCCGATCCTCATTCAGAATGGATAGAGACTTGTAACAAACAGCAAACCATGTTAAAACTACTAGCTGAGTTTCTTTAAATAATTAAGCGGGCTTTGTACCTTTGTTATAATGAAATTCTCCAACAAGCGCCTCTCGCAAACCATCACCCAGTTGTGCCTCATAAAGGAGATCGATCATATTGTTATATCTCCCGGATCCAGAAACGCTCCTTTAACCATTGGATTTACAGAACATCCGTCTTTTACGTGCTATAGTATAGTAGACGAGCGCTGCGCGGCATTCTTTGCATTGGGAATTGCCCAGCAAATTAAAAGACCGGTGGCTTTAGTATGTACTTCCGGATCTGCTTTGTTGAATTATTATCCTGCTTTGGCAGAAGCTTTCTACAGTGATATTCCTTTAGTGGTAATTAGCGCAGACAGGCCGGAAAAACTGGTTGAAATCGGGGATGGGCAAACCATTCGGCAGGAGAATGTGTTTTCCAATCATATCCTTTACAGCGCAAACTGCAAGGACGGAGATGAATTTCAGCTAAAAAATGAGACAAAGATCAACATAGCGCTAAATACAGCTATCGAACTACAGGGCCCCGTACACATCAATGCACCTTTCGATGAGCCCTTATACGAAAAGGCAGATGATCTGCTGGTTAGGCCACAACATGTTCCGGCCCGTACCATGGAGTCTGTCGAACCGGATTTTAAGAAGTTAGCAGGAATCTGGAATAAATCCTCCAGGAAACTCATATTAACCGGGACCTTAGCACCTTCAGAAATTGACACTGAGATCACGGCACAATTGGCAGAATATAATGATCTGCTTGTTTTTACCGAAGCAACTTCAAACTGGCATCATCCTAATTTCATACCTGCTATAGACCAATTGATAACTTCGTTGAATGGGGAAGAATTCGAAGCTTTACAACCGGATTTGCTCATCACTTTCGGAGGAATGGTGATCTCTAAACGCGTAAAGGCCTTTCTAAGAAAGTACAAGCCAAAACATCATTGGCATATCAATAAGAAAAAAGCCTACGACACCTATTTTTCGTTGAGCGAGCACGTTCGAATGGATCCCAACCTCTTTTTCAGAAAATTACTACCATTTCTTCAGCCTAATGATTCAAATTACCAGAGTTCCTGCTTACAAAAAAGACAGTTTCGACTGGATAAGCATGTTGATTATCTTCAACGGGTAGCTTATTCGGATCTTAGGGTTTATGATGAAGTATTTAGATCTATTCCAAAAGGATACCAGTTGCAATTGGCCAATAGCGCTACGGTTCGCTATGCCCAATTATTCGAAATTAAGAATAAACCAGATGTATTTTGTAATCGCGGAACTAGTGGAATAGACGGTAGCACAAGTACCGCCGTTGGCGCTGCTGTTGGCTCGGGAAAGCCAGTAGTTTTTGTGACCGGAGATCTAAGTTTTTTCTATGATAGTAATGCGCTTTGGAACCGGTACTTGCCAAATAATTTGAGAATCATTGTTGTGAATAATTCCGGCGGAGGTATTTTCAGGATATTACCCGGGGCTAAGTATGCTGAACATTTTAAAACTTATTTTGAAACTTCCCATACACTAAACGCTGCTAGTTTGTGTGAAATGTACAATTTAGTTTATACGGCAGTTACAGATGAGACAGCTTTGAAGAAAGAACTTTCTACTTTTTATTCTGAATCGAATCGGCCAAAACTCTTGGAAATATTTACACCGTCGGAGATTAATGACCAGGTCTTGCTCGACTATTTCGAATTTATACGATAACCTTACCTTCTATAACATACTTTGCCCAACTCTTAGCTGCTTGTAAGTTATTAAAGACCCGAAATGGTTTCCGCACAAAATTCTCTTCCATATTGGCGGTATTATAAGAGAACTCATTATACGTAACAATTGCGATTCCTTTAAGATTTGGTATCATTTCCAGGTATTTATAATCATTGGGATCTACCGAATAGGCGTTTATCCTGTTCGAGATATAAACGACTGGCCTAAAACCGACAGCTTTGGCAACATCGATCAGGATGGACATACCATTTCGGATAGAGATGTTAACATTCGCTTTTCCTTCCATGATCACTAATTGACCATAGATTGAAATTTTACCAATATCAGTGTTTAAAATCTTTCTTGGAATTTCCGATGTCGTGGTGACATTTTCAGGGGCAATTGTCATCATAAGCTGGGGGGCTAATTATTTGTATTTCGAGTTAAATGTAGGAAAATACCTCACACTTTAAAATTATAATTGGGTTAGGGGCTTATATTTTCGATGAAATACAAAAATGTTCCGACCATCCGTTACATTCGTTATGTGATTTGTACATAAATATCACATTAAATGTTATGTTTGGCTTCTAAAATTATAGGAACTAGCTATGAAGTAATTGTTTGCCCCAGAGGTATGCATCCGAAACGTTATCGAAGATTTCCATGGGTTTTCTGAAGAAGTTCAGTTCTAGCTCTGCGTTCTTCCTGCCTAACTCGGTAGGAGTAACGATCGCTATTCCTTTTAGCGTAGGAACTTTTTCCAGGTAGACATAATCATTAGGATTCACCGAATACGAATTTACCCGGTTGGCTACATACACAAATGGTCGGCTTCCTACATATTTTAATCCCATCACAAGGATGGAAAATGCGGTCTTATATGATAAAGTAACGCCCTCTTTGGCTTCAACTATTACAATATCCTTGTAGAAATAAACAGTTACAAGATCGGTTTTTAGCACATGCTCTAGTTCCGCTCTAACGGTTAATTTGTGGGGATCTGCCATTTCCATTTGCATGTGAAATTACGGAATATCTTTAAAAAATCAATAGGATTGATGGGGATTAAATAACTAACTTTGCCACTATGTTACAACTTGGAGAATACCAGCAACTTAGCATACTACGAGAAACCGATCCCGGATTATATTTGGGTAATGCGGAAGGAGATGAAGTGTTACTGCCACATAAATATAAGCCCGAATCCTTCGAGTTGGGAGACGAAATAAATGTCTTTGTCTACCTCGATCATGAAGAACGACTTGTGGCTACCACTCTCGAACCTTATGTGAAATTAAATGAGTTTGGATACCTGCATTGCAGCGATGTGAATAAATTTGGTGCCTTTATGGATTGGGGACTGGAAAAACAACTCTTTGTCCCTTTTAAAGAACAGGCGCGTCCAATGAAACCGGGTAATTGGTACATAATTCGGCTGTATCTTGACGAGCAGACCAACCGACTCACTGGATCAAGCAAAACGAATAAATTTTTAAGTAATGAGAATTTAACGGTGGCGAAATTTGACGAGGTCGATATTCTTGTCACACATCTTACCGACAAAGGAGCGAACGTGATCGTTAACGGGATTCACAAAGGACTTATTTACCTAGAGGATATATTCGAGGATATTAGAACCGGCGATCGTATGAAGGCTTATGTGAAGAAAATTCGTCACGATAATAAGCTGGATATTGTTTTGCAAACCCCGGGGTATAAAAGCATCGAGCCCAATGCAAATTATGTGCTGGATGAACTCAAGGCCGCCGGTGGATTTATGCCTCTGCACGACAAGTCGGATCCGGAGATCATTAAAAATGAACTCGGTCTCAGTAAGAAAAGTTTCAAGAAGGCCATAGGTAGTTTGTATAAGGACAAACAGATTCGAATTAAAGAAGATGGTATAGAGCTGATCTGATCCCGGCTCTGAAAAAATTATCCTTTTAGTCTTTAGTGTTTTGTATTTTTATGGGAAACTAACTAAACTTCTCATGAAAAAATTCTACCTCCTTCTTGCTGCCGTATCATTACTACTAGGTGCATGTACTTCTGAATCTTCGAACCAACTCCGTTTTACCGTCCATCTTTCAGATTCACTAGACATAGAGGTGCTGGACGGCAGACTACTTCTTATGCTTTCCACAAACACAGAGGCCGAACCCAGGTTTCAGATAAACAATGGTCTAAACACTCAATTGATCTTTGGGAAGAATGTAGAAGGCTGGCAGAAAGGGGAGTCCATTACTTTTACTTCGGAAGATCTTGGTTATCCTTTTGAAAGCCTAAAAGAGATACCTGAAGGGACGTATCAGGCACAGGCTTTACTGCACGTTTATGAGACCTTTAACCTATCCACCGGACACACGGTAAAGTTGCCAATGGACAATGGAGAAGGGCAACAATGGAATCGTTCGCCGGGGAACATTTATAATATCCCTGTTGAAGTTACCATTGGCGAAAAATCTTCCGAAAATGATCTGGTGATCGATACTGTGATCCCACCCATAGAGGAACCGGAAGACACAGAATGGGTAAAACACATTAAGTTTAAATCTGAAAAGCTATCTAAATTCTGGGGCAGGGATATGTATCTGGGAGCTCATGTACTGCTGCCGAAGGGATTCGAAGAGCACCCGGAGGCCAGATATCCTCTTATGATCTTCCATGGTCATTTCCCTAGCGATTTCGGAGATTGGAGAACCACACCTCCCGATCCCAATCTGGAACCGGAGTATTCGGAGCGATTCGGGGTTGAAGGCTATAATATAATTCAGCAACAAGAAGCCTACAATTTTTATAAACGCTGGAACAGTGAAGATTTTCCGCGCTTTATTATTATTGAAATACAGCATCCAACTCCCTATTATGACGATAGTTACGCTGTTAACTCCGCAGCTCAGGGTCCGTATGGCGATGCCATCACCTACGAGCTTATCCCGCATATAGAAGAGAAATTCAGAGGAATAGGAGAGGGCTGGGCCCGTTTTCTTTACGGAGGTTCTACCGGAGGTTGGGAAGCGCTTGCGGTACAGGTTAAATACCCTGAAGAATATAACGGTTGCTTTGCTGCCTGTCCGGACCCGATAGATTTAAGGGCTTATTGCCTGATAAATATTTATGAGGATGAGAATGCATATTACTACGATAGTGAATTTCGTACTCTGGAAAAACCGGGGCACAGAGATTATCTGGGCCAGGTAAATACAACTATTAAAGACTATAACCGTCTGGAACTGGTGTTGGGTGATAAATCGAGATCTGGCCAGCAATGGGATATATGGGAGGCGACCTATTCGCCATTGGGAGAGGATGGTTACCCGAAACGTCTTTGGGATAAATACACCGGGGACATAGACCAAGAAGTGGCCGAATACTGGAAAGAAAATTACGATCTTCGCTATATCCTTGAACGCGACTGGGAAAAATTAGGTATGGAATTACGCGGAAAGATCCATATTTATTGTGGTGATATGGATAACTATTACCTCAATAATGCGGTCTACCTCATGGAAGATTTTCTCGAGAGTACCACAGATCCGTATTATGATGGGGAAGTAGCTTATGGAGATCGTGCCGAACATTGCTGGAACGGGGACCCTGAATTACCCAATCATCTCTCGCGCCTGCGCTACAATAGTATGTACGTACCTAAGATCATGAAGAGAATTATGGAAAGCGCGCCCCCGGGAGCAGATCTAAGCAGTTGGCGCTATAAATAATTTATTGGCCTATCCATTTTTCGAAGGCGAACATTTCGAGGGTATGTTCCTCTATCCATTTAGCTGAACTCTCATTAATGTTCTCGGTTATATGATAGAAGTAAGCTTCCATATGGTCTGATTTCGCCAATTTATCGAAGAACGGGATATAGAAATTCCAGTAAATTCCTTCAGAATATCCCTGGCTTTCTTTCATTTCACCAAGATGTTTAAAAAATCTGCTGCTGTTCTCAATAAAAAGATCTTCCCGCGACAGCTCTTTATTTTCTTCCTTGGATACGCCCGAGGCCAGTAAAGCCAGTAATAATTCGGAGGCCGAAAATTCGCTGTTCAGATCGGCCGAAAGACTTATGTTTATCGACTTTGTATTACCATCAACAGTTACATTTCCACCCATAATACTATTGATGTCTACAAAGACATCCCTGGCTCGCTCCGAGCCGGGATTCAGAAAAAGAAAATAATGATAAGATAATAAGGCCTGCACTCTGTTGTTAGATTCAAATTGAAGGAAACCCATGAGTAAATGAGAAGTAGGGTATTCCGGGTCGAGTATGATAGAGGTTGTTAATTCCTCGATCGCCTTTTGGGGTTCTCCTTTTATATAATATTGATAGGCCAGGTTGTAGTGGAGGGTAGGCTCGTTTTGAAAATCGTTTACTGCTTTTTTAAAAAGTTTAAAGGCCGCTTTAGACTTACCCATATTATCGAGGCTAAGACCTTTGTTTATAGTTGCCGGTAACAGGTGCTCGCCGTTGAGATCAAGTACCTTGTCGTAAAATTTTATCGCAGTTTTATATTCGCCTTTATGATAATAACTCAGGCCGATCTCATAAAATACCATAGCCGATTTCGGGTCGATCTCCAGGGCTTTTTCGTAGGTTGCAATGGCCTTGTCGAATTCCCCGCGGTCGTGATAAACGATACCTTCTTCTACGATACTAAGCACATCGTTCTGGGAAAATAACGGAGATAAATTCAGTAAAAATAATAAGAAGAAAAAGCTGCGGACCATAGGTATGCGTTTCTATTATTGACAATTGCGCTACCTACTTCTAACAGTCAGTACGTAATCGCCGGGTTAATTTAAAATCCTCTTCCAACCCTGTAGGGCGCACAGCGTGCACAAATACCAAATGGCGGGCAGGGATCCATAAGGTCCAGGCCTCGCATCTCTTTATATACCGTATTGGTAACCCTGGTTTTTCCATCGGATAGATAATTAGAACCGCCATCAAAACCATAGAATTCAGACTGGATCTCCTTTACATTAACGTTGGCTGGCACGTAGGATTGTTCCGATTGTACGGCACTTACCATATCCACATTGGCGCGGTAATTCTCCACATTCATCTGAAAATCGTTCAATCCAATTTTCTTAAAGGGCGTATCAGGCTTAAAACTATAAATGGTTAATTCTTCCAACTGCGGTAATGAATTGGAATTAATGGTAAAATATCTCGTGCTGAAATCGTTCTGACTCATCAGCGAAAACGGAAGACATAATAGTATGATATACCAGGTTTTCATCGCTTCCAAATATATCAAAAATGATTCCGAAAGTTATAAATTTAACTTTTTCGCTGTGGTCTGTGGTACTGCACCCTTATGTACAGTGATACTAATGGCCTTTAATTTCATATAAGATTCACTGAAATAGACATAACCTCCATTAGCATTCCTGCTCTCATCGGTTCCCCAGCTATTCTTCACCTTGTAGTACTTGGTGCCGTTCTGGTCGCGAAGGATCCCTGTGATATGCATTAAATGATCATCGGTGGTTGTGAAATTCTCAAATTCATCCTGGCGATACTCCTGACTAATACTCATTTCCGGATATACCCCCTGCAAGGCTTTTATATTATGATCTGTATCCTTCGGAATAACAGCAACCCCGTCTTTAGATGAAAAGGTACGTTCGCTTACATCACAGTCCAGTGCTACGGTAAACCCATTTTTAAGGGCGTTGTCCATGGTTGCGATCATCTCATCCAGTGGCACATTGTACATGCTCCCGTAACTCCAATTGTCGGGAATGTTCAAAATAAATTCCGAATAGAACGGAGCTTGGGTAAATGACGTTATGGTAATATAATCGTCGGGTACGATCCCTGTCATTTCTAGAAAGGACATTGGCGAGTACTGCTTGCCTTCGAAAGTAAAAATATTTGGATTCTGACCCATATAAACATCCAAGACCGCTTCTACAGCATCGTCCCATTTCTTACTTAGTTTTCTTCCGGGATTATCCACATAAGTTTCTACCATAGCTGTGAGAACAGCGGCCATTTCGGCATGATTATGCCCGGTCTCACCTTTAAATATCCCACTGTAAGCCGATTGCGGAACGAGTCCGTAATCCCGTACAGAGTTCATCACGTCGTGGGCCAGCCCGCCTTCGCTAAATTGAGCTTTTCCCTGTCTCATCACATAATTCTCTGCTTTCTTCGGATAGGTGTTTCGCACGGTGTACATTTCGGAAAGATCGATCTCCTTCCCGCTAAGACGAATAATCTCCGATTCTAAAAAAGAAGTACTGGAAAAACTCCAGCAGGTCCCGGTGCGTCCCT
This sequence comes from Flavobacterium sp., assembly GCA_008501705.1. GTDB lineage: Bacteria > Bacteroidota > Bacteroidia > Flavobacteriales > Flavobacteriaceae > Pukyongia. The sequence goes on along the minus strand of QQUG01000070.1, from coordinate 9,173 downwards.
GGCTGATCACAGGGGTGGTCTCCAGGTCGATTTCGGTGGTAAACTTATAAGGCTGCTGCCCATTTACACTTATAGAGAATAAAATTCCGAAGAAAAAAATGAGATATCGCATGGTTTAAAAATTTAGTTACTACAGGGTTCTTTGATAAAAAGTAGAGTTCTTGCTTAACGACAAGTAAAGAGAATTAATTTTATCTTTGGTAAAAATAAAAAATATGAGTACACCGAACTGGAAAACGGCCAAAGAATATACCGATATCACTTATAAAAAGTGCGATGGGGTCGCCAGGATAGCGTTTAACAGACCCGAAGTTCGGAATGCATTCCGGCCAAAGACCACTTCAGAGTTGCTTGATGCTTTTCACGATGCCCAGGAAGATACAAGTATCGGCGTAGTATTGCTCTCGGCCGAAGGCCCCTCACCCAAAGACGGAGTTTACAGTTTTTGCAGTGGAGGAGACCAGGCTGTACGCGGTCATCAGGGGTATGTGGGTGAAGATGGGTACCACCGACTTAACATCCTGGAGGTGCAACGATTAATTAGATTCATGCCAAAGGCAGTCATTGCCGTTGTTCCGGGCTGGGCAGTAGGGGGTGGACATAGCCTACATGTAGTATGTGATATGACCCTCGCCAGCGAAGAACACGCTATTTTTAAACAAACCGATGCCGATGTGACCAGTTTTGACGGTGGCTATGGTAGTGCTTATTTAGCTAAGATGGTAGGACAGAAAAAGGCCAGGGAGATCTTTTTCCTCGGAAGGAACTATTCGGCTCAGGAAGCTTTTGAAATGGGCATGGTGAATGCGGTTATACCACACGATAAACTAGAATCTACTGCTTTTGAATGGGCCCAGGAGATCCTTGCTAAATCACCTACCTCTATTAAAATGCTGAAATTTGCCATGAATCTTACCGACGACGGCATGGTAGGGCAGCAGGTTTTCGCAGGGGAAGCCACCCGACTCGCTTATATGACCGATGAGGCCAAAGAAGGCAGGGATGCCTTTTTAGAGAAGAGAAAGCCAAATTTCGAAAAGAAATGGTTGCCTTAACATGAATTAAAGGCCAAGTATAACTTACCTAGCAGCACAAATTCAGCAATAATTTACTTCCTCTTTCCGTTGCATATTCACTTGATATGCTGTTTTATTCAAACAGAGCAGCATAAAATTAGATCTCATGCACCTAAAGTACCTTTTTCTGGTTCTTGCAGTCCTTCTCTTCTCGTGTAAAAACGAAGATGATGGTACCTCCACCAGCGAATGCGATCAGGTAACCATTATAAGTGCAGAACAATTTGAGAATGCTCCCAATGCACCACTTACTATTATCGATATGAGTATCGAGGGAGATTGCCTGAAGGTAGAATTTTCAGCCAGCGGTTGTTCCGGGGAAAGCTGGGAGGTAAAACTAATCGATAAAGGAGTTGTGTTAGAATCATCGCCCCCAATTAGATTATTACGTGTCTCACTTCTCAACAATGAAGCCTGCCTGGCTGTTTTCACCAGGGAATTAACTTTCGATCTCACCGATCTACAACTCCCGGGAACCAATGAGATCTTCCTGAACATCGCTAACTCGGACGAACAGATTTTATATATGTATTAACCGTAATGCGATTTAGAATTTCTTATCGCCTCCTGTAATTTAAAGTTCCATCAATTTAAGTTTAAGGGTTACACGCAGTTTCTTATTATATTTCTATTTTTATATCTAACTTCAGGCTATTTAGTATATGAGCTCTATGAAAACAACAGATCCGCCTATAGTAGTAGATTGTAAAATAAGCGGAACCAGGCAACAGCTATGGGAAGCGATTACCGTACGTGATAATATGATCGAATGGTACTTCTCAAATATTCCAGCCTTCGAAGCCAGGGTGGGATTTAGCACACAGTTCCCCGTACAATCCGAGAGTCGTACTTTCACACATATTTGGAATGTTACCGAAGTGGTCCCTCGGCAATCAATAACCTATCACTGGACCTACACCGAATATCCCGGAGAGGGGAAAGTTAGCTTCGAAATATTAGACGAGGGAGATGCTTTAAAAATTAGGCTTACCAACACAGTGGTAACAGATTTCCCCCAAGACGTTCCGGAATTTAGAAGACAAAGCTGTATAGACGGCTGGAACTATTTTATTCACGACCGACTTAAATCCTACATGGATAAAAAGTACGGGTAATAGAGGTTAGCCCTAACACATACAAAAATCATTAAGTGCGAATTGTTGCAAAACGGACATTGGAATGCATGCTGTATATGTTTAGAAAGTTGGACACCACATTAAGAATACCAACTGAAGTGCTCGTTCAAGATCACTAAAAGTAAGAGTACAGGCACACCTACGCATAAACGGTTTCATTTTAAATTAAATCTTTCCATTTTTTTTAACCTCCATAACTTTAAACGAAACTAAAAACCGTAACAGACGTTTATACGAACTTCATGTACAGATTTATTAATTCGCACCCATTAATACGCCTCATCATGGACATTCTTCACAGCTCTTCCCGAAGGATCGTTCATATTCTTAAAACTTTCGTCCCATTCCAGGGCAATTGGGCTACTACAGGCCACTGAAGGTACAGACGGCACACTAAGGGCAGCTGTATCACTGGGGTAATGTTCTTCGAAAATAGATCGATAATAGAACTCTTCCTTGCTTGTGGGTGTTTGGATAGGGAAACGGTGATGTGCATTTTCCATTTGCTCATCCGATATTTCGGCATCCACCATTTCTTTGAGGGTGTCTATCCAACTGTATCCCACTCCATCACTAAATTGTTCTTTTTGCCTCCAGGCAACGCTCTCGGGCAACATATCTTCGAAAGCTTTGCGCAATACCCATTTTTCCATTCGGTCTTGGGTGATCATTTTATCTTTGGGGTTTAGCCGCATGGCTACATCCATAAATTCTTTATCGAGGAAAGGTACCCGGCCTTCAATTCCCCAGGCTGCCAGGGATTTGTTGGCTCGTAAACAATCGTACTGATGAAGCTTGTCGAGTTTTCTAACCGTCTCTTTATGAAATTCTTCTGCGTTGGGCGCTTTGTGAAAATATAGATAGCCTCCAAAGATCTCATCACTGCCTTCTCCACTGAGCACCATTTTAATCCCCATTGCTTTAATCGCTCTGGCCATTAGATACATGGGCGTAGATGCCCGTACAGTAGTGATATCGTATGTTTCCAGATGATAGATCACATCGCGTATTGCGTCCATACCTTCCTGGATGGTAAATTTTACTTCGTGATGAACGGTTCCCAGGTAATCTGCTACCACTCGTGCAGCTGCAAGGTCTGGCGATCCTTCCAGGCCGGTAGCGAAGGAGTGCAGTTGTGGCCACCAGGCTTGAGCGGTATCGTCGGTTTCGATCCGCATATCGGCATATTTCTTTGCCAGGGCCGAGGTAACAGACGAATCCAATCCGCCTGAAAGTAATACCCCGTAGGGAACATCACTCATTAATTGTCTGTGTACTGCCGCATCCAGCGCTGCCCGAAGTTCGTCTATAGAGGTCTCGTTATCTTTTACATTCTCATAATCCATCCAGTCTCGGCTGTACCATCTTTTTAGTTCTCCGTCCTTGCTGTATAAATAGTGGCCGGGAGGAAACAATTCTATTTTGGTGCAAACGCCTTCCAGGGCCTTTAACTCGGAAGCAACATAAAAGGTACCGTGTTTATCCCAACCCATATATAGGGGGATAATACCCATGTGGTCTCGTGCTATCAGATAGGCATCGTTTTCCGCGTCGTAAAGAGCAAACCCAAAAATACCATTAAGATCGTCCAGAAATCTCTCTCCCTTATCCTGGTACAATGCCAGGATCACTTCGCAGTCGGACTGGGTCTGGAAATTATAGTTGCCTTCGTAGGGTTTCCTGAGTTCACGGTGATTGTAGATCTCTCCATTCGCTGCCAGTATTAATTTTTTGTCTTCTGAGAACAGGGGTTGTTTTCCAGAGGTTGGGTCTACTATAGCCAGGCGCTCATGTGCCAATATGGCTTTTTCATGATCATAAATTCCGCTCCAGTCGGGCCCACGGTGGCGAATACATTTCGCCATGGTTAATAATTGAGGTCGCAACTCTTCCGAAGGTTGCTTGAGGTCGAAGGCACATACTATTCCACACATGGTTGTTCTATTTTATTTTATTACTGGTTATTTAGCGAGTTTGTTATTGGGTTCGAACTTTTAATTGTGAACACAAAAAAACCCGTCAGATTCAAAAACCTGACGGGCGTTATATCGCGACAAGCTTTTGCTACGGCATCTTATTGTTATTATTGTTGTTGTTAAGTAACATCAGCTTGTAATTGTCTTTTGGTTCTTCAAATATCTAATAATTTCTCAATAAAAGAAATTTTCTAATTGATTTTTCTGAAATTTTATCGCAATCGCGGATAATCCGTCGGATTTGCTTCATGCATAATGGCGTATACCTTTTCAAAAATATCCTCAGCCGAAGGTTTCGAGAAATAATCACCGTCTGTACCATAGGCCGGGCGATGGGGCTGCGCTGTAAGGGTTTGCGGCTTGCTATCCAAATGCCTGTACCCGTTTTGCTCATCCAGTATATGTTGGAGTATATAAGCCGAAGCTCCTCCCGGTACGTCTTCATCGATCACTAACAGTCGATTGGTCTTTCCAAGGCTCTTAACTATATCGTGATTGAGATCCAAAGGCAGCAAACTCTGTACATCAATGATCTCGGCATCGATGCCTACCTGCTGTAATTCCTTAGCGGCTTCTTCTACTATTCTCAAGGTACTTCCGTATGAAACCAGTGTAATATCTGTTCCTTCTTTTACGGTTTCTACAACTCCAATTGGCGTCCTGAATTGTCCCAGGTTCTCCGGCATCTTCTCCTTAAGGCGGTAGCCATTAAGGCATTCCACGATCACGGCCGGTTCGTCACTTTCCAGCAGGGTATTGTAAAAACCTGCGGCCTTGGTCATATTACGGGGTACCAGTAGATACATCCCCCTCAGCAAATGGATAAGTCCCCCCATCTGCGATCCGGAGTGCCAGATCCCTTCCAGGCGATGCCCCCGTGTTCTTACAATAAGCGGTGCTTTTTGCTTTCCCAGGGTACGATATCTTACCGTAGCAAGATCATCGCTCATGATCTGTATACAATACAGGATATAGTCTAAGTACTGGATCTCTGCAATAGGGCGCAGTCCACGCATAGCAAGTCCAATTCCCTGGCCCAGAATGGTCGCCTCCCTAATACCTGTATCGGCAATACGTAATTCACCATGTTTTTCCTGCAGTCCTTCGAGGCCCTGGTTTACATCCCCAATTTTACCGCTGTCCTCACCAAACACTATGGCTTCAGGAATAGTATTGAAAATATGATCGAAATTATCCCTTAGCACCACACGTCCGTCCACCTCTTCTGCATTTTCGGAATAGGTGGGTTTTATTTCTGAAATATTTGTCGCTTTATTATCTGCTTCCGAATACAAATGAGAAGCATACTTAGGCTGAATGATCTCGAAATAGTTATCGATCCAATCTTCTAACTGTCTTCTTTCGGGGGATTCTTCAGCGATGACATATCGTAGTGCCTTACGAGCAGCAGCGATTATATCGCGGCGTAAAGGTTCTTTTTCTGAAGCAAGATCGTTCTTAACTTTTTCGATGAAGTTCTTATTTGAAGAACTTTCAGCAAGATTCCCAATAAGGGTGATGGCTTCCTGCTGCTCTTTTTGCTGAGGTGCAATGAATGCCTGCCAGGCTGCTTTCTTTCCGTCCCGTACTTCTTTTTTAATATCTTTTTCAATGGCTGCTAATTCTTCTTCCGTAGCCATATCGTTAGCGATCATCCACTCCCGCATCTTCACATTACAGTCGAACTCTCGTTCCCATTGCAAACGCTCTTCGCTTTTATATCGTTCGTGAGATCCACTGGTTGAGTGACCTTGGGGCTGTGTTAATTCCTGCACATGAATAAGTACAGGGACATGTTCGTCTCGAGCGATGACACCGGCTTTCTGATAGGTGTCTATAAGTGACGCGTAATCCCAGCCGTTCACCCTGATTATCTCATACCCATCTTCGGTATCAGTTCGCTGGAATCCTTTAAGGATCTCGGAGATGTTCTCTTTGGTGGTTTGATGCTTGGCGTGCACCGAAATACCGTATTCATCGTCCCATATACTTATCACCATTGGCACCTGAAGTACTCCGGCAGCATTGATGGTTTCCCAAAACAACCCTTCACTGGTACTCGCGTTTCCAATGGTTCCCCAGGCAACTTCGTTTCCATTGATGGAGAATTGGGTGAGGTCTTTTACCTCTTTTACATTCCTGAAGATCTTCGAAGCCTGTGCCAGACCAAGTAGTCTGGGCATTTGTGCTGCGGTAGGGGAAATATCTGCACTACTGTTCTTTTGTTCTGTTAGATTTTTCCAACTGCCATCCTCGTTCAGGCTGTGAGTGGCAAAATGCCCGCCCATTTGCCGGCCGGCACTCATTGGGTCGGCATTTATATCGGTGTGAGCATAAAGCCCGGCAAAGAACTGCTCTATGGTTAATTCGCCTATGGCCATCATAAAGGTTTGATCCCGGTAGTAACCACTTCGCCAGTCCCCATTCTTAAATGCCTTTGCCCAGGCTAGCTGAGGTACTTCTTTCCCATCGCCAAAAATCCCAAATTTCGCCTTTCCTGTAAGTACTTCACGTCGCCCTAACAAACTACACTCCCTGCTTGTAACAGCGATCTTATAATCGTTGAGCACTTCGGCTTTAAAGTCGTCGAAAGAAAGATTTTTATCTGTTTGTGGATTTGTGTTCATTCAATAGGGATTTGGCTTAACAAAAGTAGTAAAAAGCAAGGGATTACACAATTTACAAATTCAGCAAAACATTACGAAATCCTTAATTAAAATAGAGTAAACGCCTACTTTTTTATGAATTTTATAAAAATGAGTCTTACTAACAATAAAAACGGCAAGAAATGCCAGAAAGTATCAAACCAATCCATTGCCTCCATTCCATTGGCTCCTCCGGCGATCCACTTTATTTTTCCCCATAAATGAGGTTCGGGATAGTAAGGAGCCAGCCCTAATGTGAGGCAAAGCAGAATTATAATACGCCAGTCGTTAAAAAAATTCATGATCGATCTTTAAATTAATACCATTCCCTCGTAAAGAGGCCTAGTAGGGTTTTTGGGCTCAGGGTAACAATAAACCTTATACGTTGATCGTAGTTACCAAGGCCGGGTTCCCAACCCAGATTAGAGTAAAGCGGAAAATACAATTCGAAATAATCTGCCACAAGGCTCAACCGTACTCCTGTATCGAAAACTGCTTCGGTACCTCCACCAATACCCCTGTTATGAATAAGACCTGCATCGCCATAGGCATAGATCCATTTCCAGATATTGGTACTGGCATTTACCGTAGTGATCCAACTGTTCGCAAAGGCCGGTTGTAATTTAGACTTAAATCCTCCTTCTGCTATGATGATCTGCTGACTGAATAGCCCTGTGTCCTCACTTCGGCCATAATAGTTATAGTCGAAGAGATAATCTGTTGGCCGGTCCAGGGCAAAACTGAAGTAATCATCTTCCTTTGGAGTGTTGTTATATAAGAAGGTTCCTGCGAAGAATCTTATATTCAGCTGGCGGTTATTGAGAAAGAGTTTTCGATATTCGAGAGTGGCGGAGATCTTTGAGAAATTGGTCGATATCTGGTAATCGAGCACGCTTCGGAAATAGTGAATCAAATTCGGATTGGAATACACATACTGCAGATTTACGACACTGTAGTTGGGTTCCTGATCCGGATCCATAGGATTGTCGTCCCTGTATACATTTACATTCCTCAGGTTAATGAACTGTTTCTCATTATTCCGAAGGTCCTTTTGCCTAAAGGCCATGGTCATATAAGGAGTAACCCTGCGGTAAAAGAGTCCGTCGTTGTACGAAAACGAACTCCCCGAAATTCCGAATCTAAGCGCGTAGAGGCTACCGTTGTAACGTTGGGTGTAGATCAACGAGCCATTACCTACCAAAGTCTTGGATCGAAATCCGTACTGGGGTTCCAGTTTGTAGTGTATCCCTTTAGGAAGTACAGTTTTGTTGTACAACTTAGGTCCTACAGTAAAGCCGTCGTAAAGGTTGTACTCGAAAACCGGCATAAAAAATAATTGGTTGTACTTAGGGTCTTCAACATCCTGGAATAAACGAAACTGTACGGGTCTGTTTAATAGTCCGGTAAGAGTTTTATAATTATTACGCTGGTTGAATTCTGGTATCGACGCTTCCTTGTTCAAGACCAGCTTTTTTACATTTTCCGAAGGAACCCTTACTATAGATATACTATCAATTGGAGGTAACCATTTTTTGAAGATGGTACTGTCCTTATTGATTCCGTAGAGTGATACGGGCATGGGGTACTTTCTTCGGTTTCTCACATACACATCGAGAGAATCGCCTGTCTTTTTAACTTTGGTGATCTTAAAATCTATAGTGCTGCGTTTATCCACATAATTGTCGAAGAACCAGTCTACAGGTAGTTCTGTTTTCGACATCAATATGTTTCTGAAATCTTCTGAAGTAGCCGGAGTTAGAAGGTTTTTAGCATAAAATTCCTTTAGTGCTTCAGAAAGTGGTGCTTCTCCCAGGTAATCGGACAAATAGTAAAGGCCTTCTCCGCCATAATAGCTATTGGCTATATTTTTATTGTACTTGGTTAATGAATCCTTGGGCGTACTCAAAGGCTGGTGCAAATTGTTGCGTGCCATATTGAGATAGAGAAGCGGGTACTGATCGTTAAATTCTAACTCTGAGGCGTGCGACCAGCGGATCACCCAAAAATTACTAAGAGTTCCAATGATCTTCATGTTGGGATAGTAGGTATTCACGTATTCCTTCATGAGATAGATCTGTATGGCCCCGTACAGCCAGTAATCTTCCCTTGGATGTAATATGAGAGTATTCTCCAGGTAATTTGCCGTAGCGGTCTTTAGCATCTCCATATCATATTCGAATCCATCGGGAAACGGACTAATGAAATCGGGTAATTGATTTAACCCATAAACCGGATTGTTGCGATATTCGACCTCACTAACCACCATTTTGTTGAAAGGATAAGGCCCCAGTTTCTCATCCAGGAAATGGACAATCCTATCCATGGTGAGGGCACGTAAAG
>QQUG01000206.1 GCA_008501705.1 Flavobacterium sp. | reverse complement strand
TAAAATTAACCACTCAGAAATTCTACCGTGTAAATGGCGGTTCTACTCAGCTTGAAGGAGTGAAAAGCGATGTGGTAATGCCGGATAGATATAGCTATATAGAAGTAGGGGAGCGGGATTATGAAAATCCGTTGCCATACGATAAAATAGAGCCTGCAGATTACGAGGTTTGGAATGGATATATAGATTTCGAAGAGACCATCAAGAAGAGCAAAGAGCGCATGGCTAAGAGCGAACAGCTTGCATTAATAGAAGAAAATGCGCAGTGGATCAAGAAAAGAAGGGATGAACTGGAAGTAGACCTGAATTACGAGCGTTATGCTGCCGAGATAGAAAGGAGAAAAGAGGAAACCAAAAAGTTCGATGCCATTGGTGAATACGATAATAAAATGAGTTACCGATCCTTGCCTTCGGAAATTGAGATGATGAAACAGGACACCACCTTAAGAGAAAAGCGTAAGCGTTGGCATAAGAGCTTGAGTAAGGATATTTATGTTGAAGAGGCAGTGAATGTTCTGGAAGACCTTAAATTAAACAACATAAAAGCCGGAAAATTAGCTAAAATTAAAAACTAGGCTGAGATCCCATACCAATGAGGATTTAATTAAATTTACGATGTGAATACATCGACCTCATTAACGAAAATAGCGCTCCGAAAGTTCCGAAAGAACTTTTGGGGCGTTTTTAGTTTGAGTTTTCTGGGTATATGCGTGCTTGTTGCAGTCTTTGCCTATGCCCTGGCGCCGGACGATTCGAAAAATGCCAACCAAATGCATTTGTCCATTCACTCTAAAAACCCGGGTTTCGAGGTGGAAATGATCACTATTCCGGGGAAGATGGAGCAGGAAAGTAGTCTTTCTACTTTTTTCTTCGGAAAGAAAAACGTGGCCACCGAGATCCCGATCAATAGTTACGAGATCACAGAGGAGGGCGTTGCTATTACTGAATACACTTCCGATGGAACGGCAGGACTTCAGAAAGACTATCCCCTAGAATTATTTCCGAAGGCAAATTCGGCAGACGAGATCCCAGGGCATTACATTTCAGAAGAAAAATTTATACTGGGAACCGATAAATACGGAAGAGATCTTTTAAGCAGGATGCTTATAGGTATACGTATCTCCCTGGCTATAGGATTTGTGGCGGTGTTCATATCCTTAGTTATAGGAATCACCCTTGGAGCGATAGCGGGATATTTTGGAGGAAAAGTAGATGCAGCCATCATGTGGCTTATCAATGTTACCTGGTCGATTCCCACCTTATTGCTCGTTATTGCCATTACACTTGCATTAGGCAAAGGGTTCTGGCAGGTTTTTATCGCTGTGGGATTAACCATGTGGGTGGAGGTGGCCAGGGTGGTGAGAGGGCAGGTGATGAGCGTGAAGCAAATGCAATATGTTACCGCCGCAAGAGCGTTGGGTTATACCGATTTCAGGATCATCTTAAAACATATTCTCCCAAACGCATTAGCACCGGTGATCATAATCTCGGCAGCAAATTTTGCCGGAGCTATTCTTATTGAAAGCGGATTGAGTTTTCTGGGAATAGGAGCACAGCCTCCCATGCCCAGCTGGGGAGGCATAATCAAGGATCACTACGCCTACATCATCCTGGGTAAACCATACCTGGCCGTGATCCCCGGTTTGGCGATCATGAGTTTAGTGACCGCCTTTATGCTTATTGGAAATGCGCTTAGGGATGCATTGGATGTGAAGGCTTAACCAGAGAACATTCCTCTCAAACGATAAAAGAAACGCTCAAAGAGTCGGAGATCTTCGGTAATGATCTCTGCAGCCCCGCGCATTTCATGTTTAAAGTTTATTTCTTTGTCATAGGAAGTGACTAATTTCTCGGGAAGCGCAACATCGATGAGGTAGTACCCATCACTATCAGGTATTACCGAAATAGATTCTATCCTACCTTCCAGGGTACCAAACTCTGTTTCAGGGTAGTTTTCCAGATTTATACGAACCAATTGGCCGGTTTTAATCTTACCCGAGTTTTGCGCGGGAGTCTTCAGCTTTGCGATATAATCCTTATTGGATACGGGAATGATGGTGAAAACCAGATCGCCCTGTTCCACATTCTGGTTCTTACTCCAGTAATTGAAAAATGAAACTCTGCCATCGATCTTTGATGAAAGTACATATTGCATTTCCCAGGTTCGAATAGCACGTTTAAGTTGATTGAAAGACTGAATCACATTTTTAAGCTGCACAATTTCATCCTTTGTTTGATTAATAGAAGCGCCTTTAGCAACCGTTCTGGCGTTTCCAATCGCTTCTCTCAATTGAGAAATAGAAGCATCCAGACCATTAAAGTTACGTTCGGCCTGAAGGTAGGCAGCCTGTTTGGTTTCGAAATCCCGCAAGCTGATAACACCTTTTTCGTAAAGGGCCTTATGTCTTGCCAGGTCTCCTTTCTGAAAAGAAAGCTCGGCAGCATTTAATTTTTTCTGAGATTCCTGAAGCTGTAATCTGTTTTTTAATTCTGAAATGGTCACTTTACTGGCGATCGCCTCATTGGAGTAGGGTTGTAGTTGTTTATTAAGTAGGTATTCGAGGTAGCTATTTTCGAATAATGCATAGTCTGTTTCTATATCCCCGAGAAATAATAATGGAATCTTGTCGATGGGAAACTCGAAGTAGGAATTGTTAGGACGAAGGGTATCGATTATTGATTTCAGAAAGAAAACATCTTGAAAATTTGCAGTATTTTCCAGTATGGCGAGGGGAGAATCTTTGTAAACCAACTCGCCATCATCTACGAATATAGTATCGATAAGTCCGGTAGACTGGGCAAACTCCTTTTGCGGAGTTATTCGTGTAGTAACCATGGCCTGGGACGCGATCACATCGGGATATTTTACAAACCAGGAAATGGCAAGTAACCCTAGAACAAATATAAGGATGAGCAAATTTCCCCAGCGGATCATCCAGTTGGGAACATCCGTGAGTATTTCCTGAACATCTTCACTACGTAAGCTGGTATTTGGCATCTTGCGGGTGTTTTATTCAGGAACAGCAAGTTAAATTGCTATTCCTGAATGTTAAAGGGTTTCAACTATAGTTAGCAAGTATAGGTGAAATCACAGGTTGATGGCTGAGTTGTCCATCCACTGCAGGATCCATCCGCACACCACTCACAGCAGTAAAGGGCACCGCCACCGTTAATTGCCTTTTGTGCATCTCGGCTAAGCGCCTGGCCTAATTTTGAAAGTTTGTTTAACATAGTTAAAAATTTAAAAGTTAAAAATCCCGGGATTTTTAAGACTACCGGTTATCGTCTGTTTTGCGTATTTTTTATTTTATGTACCCAGTTCCAACTGGTTCTTTACCAGATTGAAATACTGGCCCTTGGCTTTTACTAAGGTTTTATGATCACCTATTTCTACTATTTTGCCATTGTCAAGCACGACGATCTGATCGGCATTTTTTACGGTACTTAATCGGTGAGCAATGATGACAGCTGTTCGGTCTTTGAGGAAGGTGTTGAGGTTGTGCATGATCACTTTTTCATTGTTAGCGTCGAGAGCGGATGTTGCCTCATCCAAAAAGAGGTAGTTAGGGTTCTTGTACACCGCTCTGGCAATAAGGAGTCTTTGCTTTTGTCCTGTACTGAGGCCGCTACCTTCTGTTCCTATCTTAGTGTTTAGACCGAGGGGTAAACTGTCGATATAATCTGAGATATTTGCCACCTTTATAGCGTGGGCGAGTTTTTCTTTATCAACATAGTCTTCACCAACACCGATATTCTTAGCAATGGTATCATTGAAAATGTATCCTTCTTGCATAACCACCCCACATTGATCTCGCCAAGTCTTTTGTGAAATGGCTTCCAGCTTGTGATTGTTTATGGTGATCTCACCTTTTTCGGGTTCATAGAACCGTAAAAGTAATTTCATCAAGGTGGTTTTACCGCTGCCACTGGTTCCTACTATAGCGGTGATCTTTTGGTTAGGGATGCTTAGTGACAAATCCTTTAGAACCGGATTGAGGCCCCCTACATATCTGAATTCAATATTTTTTAGGTGAATGGATGCATTTTCCGGAATGGTTTTAATTTTTTGATCCTCGGGAGATTCTTCATCCTTCATTTTATGGATCTCACCCAGGCGGTCCAGAGAGATTTTAGCATCCTGTACATCGCGCATAAAACTTATAAGTTGGGTAATGGGGCCGTTTAACTGCCCTACTATATAACTAATGGCTACCATCATCCCCAGGGTAATATCGCCATCGATTACCAGTTTGGCCGATAAAACCGTAATGAGCATATTCTTGAGTTCGTTGATAAGGTTGGAGCCTACACTTTGAGTTTGTTCCAGAGCGAGGTTTTTGGTAGCGACTTTAAACAAACGAGCCTGAATGAATTCCCAATTCCATCGCATGCGTTTTTCGGCATTGTGCAGTTTGATCTCTTGCATCCCGTTTATAAGTTCGATGACCTTGCTTTGTTCCTGACTTACTTCTGAAAAGCGTTTATAATCGAGTTTTGCCCGTTTTTTAAAGAAAAACAGTACCCAGGCAATGTACAGTACACTCCCCAATGCAAAAACCGCGAAAATCTGGATACTGTAATACCCTAATACAAAACTGAAGATCACCAGGTTGAACATGCTGAACAATATGGTTAAGGATGAGGTGGTAAGGATTCGCTCTATACGTTTATGGTCGTTTATCCGTTGCAGCAGGTCGCCTGTCATTCGAACATCGAAGTAAGAAATGGGTAATTTCATCAGCTTAATGAAGAAATCGGAGATCATGGAAATGTTTATTCGGGTGCTTAAATGAAGTAGTATCCAACTGCGTATGATCTCCAGGCTGGCCTTTCCGAAGAATAAGAACAATTGCGCGATGAGGATTAAATAGATAAAGTTTATGTCCTGGTTTTTAATCCCTACGTCGACTATACTTTGCGTAAGGAAAGGCAGGATAAGTTGAAGCAAACTCCCGGCCAGCAAGCCTATTATCAATTGAATGACAAAACGCTTATATTTTAATAGATAATTTAGAATGAATCCGAAACCGAAGGCCTCATCTTTATCGAATTTATTTTCGTAGAAAACGGGTGTTGGGTCGAGCAAAAGCGCAATACCCTCTTCTGTGGTATCTGTAGCATTATTACCTATCCAGAATTTGATGAATTCATCCTTGGTGTAAGTAATCAGGCCATGTGCGGGGTCCGACACATAGATCCTGTCGTTTTTTATTTTATACACTACCACATAGTGGTTTTTATTCCAATGGACTATGCAGGGTAAGGGCGCTTCCAGAAATTTCTGATACGAAACTTTTAATCCCAGGGTTCGAAATCCCATACTCTCGGCGGCTTCACTTAAACCCAGTAGACTACTGCCTTCCCTGGTTGTTTCACTCAGGGTACGAAGTTGCTGTGTATTAATGAGTTTACCGTAGTGTTTGGCAACGATCTTAATACAGGTAGGGCCGCAATCCTTGGCTTCGGTTTGTGTATAATGTGGGAATTTCGTTTTCAAAATTATTTTAATAAAAACCAAGGAGACGAATCTCCCTGGTTAAGTTTACATATAGAACCAATTATGGACATTGGTTTGGATTTTTACAGCAAAACTCCTCTGAAGGAGTATTACAATCCGAACATCCGGTCAATGGCGAACATTGAGCTCCACCACCACCATTGATGGTTTGTAATTGTTCTTTGCTCAATTCCTGAGCACCGTTTACATTCATTAGATCTTTCATAATTATAGAATTTAATTGTTCATAAATAGCCTGCGAAGTCTAATAGTTCGCAGGCTCTGATTTGTTAGTAACAGATGTAACAGGCATTGTATTCCCAGGAATAACCATATCCGTTGCATTGTGCTTCGGTAAGATTAGTCTTGGTCCCGCCTGTACCTCCACATACGGGAGGATGACCACCTAAAACTTGATTTTGCTCATTTTTGCTCAGTTTATGAGCACGAGTGAGATTCATTAATTTTTTCATAACTAAAAAATTGGATTAATAAATACCATAATCATTTAAAGACACTTATGGTTTGTGTCTATCTTTTCATGGTTTTTATATCTACCACGATTTGTCTAATCAATTAATTGCTCACCAATAGTTATTGATGAGCAATTTTTATTAATGTGGGATACATGGGTCCTCCGAACTACAAACGCCATTGCAGCATTCCCAGCCCTGAGTGTTACATCTTTTACCATTTGGTTGATTAGAACAATCTAATCCACCTCCAAAAATGGCTTTTTGCTCTGCTTTGTTAAGCGTTTGAGCACCGTTTAAATTCAATAATTCTTTCATTGTTAAAAGTTTTTAATTAAAATAGTCATGATCCATTATAGACACTCATGGTATGTGTCTGTCCTCGCGAGAAGTTTTTATGAGGCAAGCTGCCTTTGTAATTTTTCAGTGGATTGTGTTTCGAGTAGTTCCACTAACTCATCAATAAAAAAGAGGAGGTCGGTTCTTTCGTATTCTTTAGGGAATTGAACATTGTTTAAATAAAGGGCCGGTGTAAAATTGATCCCATTTTCCGTAGCCCAGTTCTTTTGGCTTTGTAAAATGGAATCGTAGGCTGTATTCACTTCTAATCCCTTTTCAGTTATCCATTGGGCCAGGTTGGCCGTATCGGCATATACTTCGTTGAGCGCGGCCATGGCTTTTTCCTGCCCGGATATGTTATAGATTCTTAATATTTCTGAAGTAATTAAATGAATATCACTACCGGGGTCGTTAACATCTACAAGAAAGCGGATGGTTAAATTGATTTTGCCTTCTGCTTTCCTAAGCAGGGTTTCCATATCACGGTGGGCTTGTTTGCAAAATCCGCAATATGGGTTGGTCACTAAAATTAATTTGAGTGGTACTTGCTCCTTCCCGAAGACCAATTCTCCCGGGATAGAGCCAATGTCGGAGATCTTAGTTTGTTGCGAATAAAGTGCATTAAAGAGCGAGAACTTTCGTTTAAATTTAAAATGCTCCACCTTTAATTTATTCAGAAGAGACTTGTTCCTAATAAGAGGTTTAATTTGAAGCCATAGGGCAGAACTCAATAGTAGGGAAGAGATAAAGATGAGGGCAGGTTTGTAATCAAAAAAAACAGACGAACTCAGTGAACCGCCTGTTAAAAGAAATGCAACCTGCAAAAGCAAAACACAACTTATACCCAAACATAGTAGACACCATTTCTTTACGATTACTGCCTGGTAGACCACAGAGTACCCAACAACAGGAACGGTAAGGATGCCAAGCAATGCATAGAAGTCGACCATGGATACATTTAGTTGCGTTCCAATAAGCCAGCCAATGGCTACAGAGGCAAAAAATATCAGAGAAAGATCGCTTAGTTTTATGTCGCCGGTCAAGCTGGCCCCTTTAGACTCAAGTACCGCATCACAACTGGTGTTTTGAGATAGATTACAGAATGCCTGTAAGCTTCCGGAGTTCATCCCGTTTTCATGTTGGAGTATCAAACTACTAATACCAATTCCAATCAGGCCTAATAAAAAATGAAGAGTTGAAAACCAGGATGTGTGGTTCGAAATAATATATGCTGAAAGCAATAGAGTAATGGTCAGGAGGATGATCATCGATAATTTCCCGGAGAATCTTGCCTTTCCAGAATCTATTCCAGACTCATTTTCGATCACCACTATGATCCCCGACCATTGAGTTAAAAATTCGTCTATTGTGAGTGTAGATCTTTTATCATCACCGTTGGTAATATAAATACGATCGCTTTTTCTTTCCACTAGAGAAAGGGTGTCTCGGTCATGGATCTTTAAAGTGGCCAGAAAATGATTGGGGGTGTTCGATAGTACTTCGTGATTCACCGGGACTTTTAGTGCTGCATTCGGCACCCGGAAGTGTTCCAGAACTCCAGTAAGGGCATGCAGGCTAGGATAAGAGGGATGACTTACCAATTGTAATTTAAGTTCCTCTCTGTCTAATCGGATATTATTGCGTTCCAGGAGTCTTTGTAGCAGACTGTACAATTGATCATTCATGCGTATTGATTTTGAAGGTTTCATTAAATGTCACTTAAAAAGACCTGTCAATCAATAGCAAACAAATAAGCGCTAACGTTTAATTCATATTCGTAATTATGGAATGTATTCTCGATTTTTTATCGGCTGGGGCCATAAAAAAACCGCCGAAAGTAAATTCGGCGGTTTTAAATTGTAAGTGTTATTTTTTAGTAAGGTCCGTCGAGGAATAAGGTAAAATCTATGTTCGAATACTCAGGATAGGTGCATTGTATCACTCCATAGGATTTACGCAACCTTCCTACAATGATATTTTCATTCCCGCCGGGGCTAATATATTGATCATTTACACTTACAGCTTCTGTGTTTTCACAACCCAGGTCGTTAAATCGTCGCCAGCCATTATTCACCGAAAGATCATAAGCAAATGGATGTGCAACCGCCGTTACCTCAGTTTTTCCCGAAAGACTCATGCCAACTGGAAAGTATAACTCAGTACAATTATCGTCTAGCAGGAATTGTAAAAAGAGTTGCACTTTTCCTTGAACTGTTATATCGCCTCCATCCACTACGGGTTGTCCAGGAGTGTCATCCTCATCTCCGGGGCAACCTATACTTCCGCTGTACCCGGTTCCGCCAATATAATCTGTAAGCATATCGATAAATTTGTTTTTAAATCCTAAATGCTGTGCAGAGGATCCAACCAGATCATCGAAACTAACATAGCTCTGACTTCCATAATTGGTATTGAAAAAACTGCGCTCGGAGGTATTATTGGTGTTATATAATATTTTAGCTGAAATAAATGCAGCCCATGCCAAGCCGTGTTCATGGTCGATGGTATTATTATTAGTAGACCCCTTGGTCGCATCGGCACCAAGTTCCAGATTCTGCTCATCTTGACTTAGAGGAGTTACTTCCTTACTATCGGGTGAGCAGGCGTTCAGAAGTAAACTAAAAAGAACGAAAGTAACAATTCTTAGATTTTTCATAGGATAGTGTTTTTATAAGTTAGAGTAAATATCTTACCT
The DNA here is from genome assembly GCA_008501705.1 of Flavobacterium sp. Taxonomy (GTDB): domain Bacteria; phylum Bacteroidota; class Bacteroidia; order Flavobacteriales; family Flavobacteriaceae; genus Pukyongia. The sequence continues at coordinate 9,810 of QQUG01000206.1, read as the reverse complement.
GAATCTGAATTCGGCAATGCTACCTTTATATTAGTAGTTGTTCGTTTCATATTCGTCACTGTTTTTTTCATAATCGCATTTTAGTCGAAAATACGTTTTAAAGCATAGTCCTTTCTTCTGCTGGAAACAGGGACCTTAAAGTCCAAATTCACTACTAAAACCCCATTTTTATTGTATTTAAGGACGTGTTTCTTATTAACGATATAAGATTGGTGACACCGGATAAACATATCTTCAGAAAGTATTTCCTCAATTTTCTTAATAGATTTTGAAACAACGATCTTTTCCATTTGTTGGGTATAGAATGTTGTATAATTACCATCCGACCTACAATAAATGATGTCATTCTCGTACACGGCATAAACCGTATCTGCCGTCTTTAAAATAACCCGTTTATCCTTTACACCTCTAAAGAACTCGCTGGAAACTTCAAGGAGTTTTTCCAATTGCTGTTCCTGGGGAGTATGCGCTAATGCCTTTTGAATGGCTTCCTTGAATTCGGTATCGTCTATAGGTTTAAGAATATAGTCGAGAGCACCTACTTTAATAGCCTTGATTGCATGATGGTCGTAGCCGGTAATGAAAATAATATCGAAATTTTTATCCGGGCACTGCTCCAGTAGATCAAAGGCAGTACCATCGCCCAGGTCTATGTCCAGTAGCAACAGGTTGGGTTGGTGTTTATCGATAGCCTGTACCGCCTCACTCACACTCGCTGCTTCGGCAACAATGGTGATCTCTTTCGGAAAGAACTCTTCAGTTCGTTCACGAACATCGAATCGAATATAGTCTTCGTCATCTATAATAATCGTCTTAATCATATTCGGTTAATTTATATGGAATTAGGAATTGGACCTGCACACCGGTGTCGGATCCCGGCATCTCTTTTCTATTGGTAAATTTCAATTCGGATCTGGTTGCCTTCAGTATATATTCTGAAATAAGAACCACAGAAGTAGAGGTCTTATTGTGATTAGTTTTTTCATTTAGCCCAACCCCATTATCTGTGATACGGCAATGTATGAATTTATCCCTTAGTTTTAAATTGAGGTCTATATGTCCTACATAGTCTATTCCTTTAAAGCCATGCTCAATACTATTTTCAACGAACGGCTGAATAAGCATTGGAGGAACGAACAGCAGATCGTCTTCCTTCATATTCTCCAGGGTTATTTTATAATTGAATTTTCCGGGGAAACGAAGTAATTGCAGATCCATGTATTTCCTTATCGAATCAAGCTCCAACTCGAGTTGCACATAATTTTTGGTGGAATTTTCCAAAATTAAACGTAGCAGGCGGGAAAATTTCAACAGGTACTGAGCCGAACCTTCCTTGTCGGTTTTGATCCGGGATTGTATGGCAGACAAGGTATTGAATGTAAAATGAGGGTTCATCTGCGAACGCAATAAACGCTGCTGCATTTGTAGTCCTTCAGTTTCAAATTTCAGTTTTCGTTGCCGGTAATAAAGTAATCCAATTGCAAAAAGTAATACAGCCACGGATGACAATAATATAATTCTTGATTCCAATTTTAAGTTTCGGATCTCTGTGGCTTGTTTTTCGGCCTGAAGAACTTTTTCTTTTTCATTTGCTAATTCCAGTGCGAGGAGATCCTTGGTGAATTTGTCCTGATATACTCTGTCCTGATAGGCACTAATACTATCTATAACTTTAGTTACCGTACTTATACTTTTATTTGTTTCGGAAGCTAGGCGGAGTTCGTAATTCAGTAAATAGCGCTGCTGTCTTCGCTCTATTTTATCGAATCCGTAACTTTTCACGGTATCCAGATATTTACGGGCATCGTCATATCGCTTAAGATCTATACTAACTTCGGCCAGGTTGTTGTAACCGTTTACCAGGTTGTTCATCTTATACTCAGAACTATCGGTTTTTTTACTGTTCTCGATCGCCTTTTTGTAATAATCATAGGCAGCCTGGTAGTTACCATCGTAATAAGATAGCACGCCATATGTTCCATATAATTGTCGCTTACTATCATAGGAGAGATTCGCCTCTTTTTTGATCATACTGTCCAGTACCCTGAAGGCCTCCTTTCTATCTTTTAATTGTCTATACCTTAGGTTGGCACCTGAAATGAGAGCAGAAGGCAAACCTACCGTATCTCTCTTCCGGGCAAATCTAATGCGTTCCTCATTTACTTCAAGCGCCTTTTTATACTCTTTCATTCGCACATAAGTGGCCTGCTCGTTATAATAGGTCCAGGAAATTGGTCTTCGCTGTTTATCGGGGTTCAATAAAGATTTAAACCGATCCAGAACTGTTATTGCATCCCCATATTGTTCGAGATTAAAATAGGCTCGCCAGGCATTCTGAAAATATTGTCCTTCCCGTTCCTTGTACACCGAATCCTTAACAAAAGCCATGGCGTTATAGAAATAACGCGTGGCACTATCCAATTCAGAAATACTATTATAATACAGACCCTTTAAAAAATTATTCTCCGCTTTTAAGGAATCCGGAGCATCAACAAGCTGTATAAGAGAATCCGCCTTCTTTATGTATGCAAAACTGGTATCGATGGCACCTTTAGATATATGCTGCTGAAGTTCATATATATCAGAAACAGCAACAGGTGGATCTTTTTTCTTGCAACTATAAGTAAAAGCGAAAAGTAAGAAAATACTGGTTAGTGTTTTTCGCATAAACAAACTTAATGAAAAAGGCTGTTACTCTCTATTAATTAGCTGTTACTATAAGTCTTGATTTATAAATTTGGTTGCGTTGAGATTGCATACAATTCTCTCAAAAAGCAATACTTTTGCCAGTAACCTGAAAACATTCCATGAACCGTAGAATCCTTTACCCCTTACTGCTTGTCCTGGTCCTAACCGGCCTATATTTTGCCGAAGCGTATATTGATAAACAAAACGAAGAATATCCGCAAACCAAAACCAGCCCGGAAGAGGTAAATGTATTCGACGATAAGTATCTACCTAGTTCTAGTACGGGCGTAATGGTGCGACATTCGTATTATACCTTGTCTTATTCCGAAAAACACGAACAGGCAGAGTGGATCGCCTACGAGCTTAAAAAGGAACATCTCGCCAAAGCAGAATTCGAACGGCCCTATTTTGTGCAGGATAGAAAGATAAAGACAGAATCTGCCCACTGGCGCAACTATAAGAATTCCGGCTATGACCGCGGACATCTCTGTCCTGCAGGTGACCGTCGTTTCGATTACAACGCCTATCACGAAACTTTTTTAACCAGTAATATCAGTCCGCAGGATCACGTTTTCAACGCAGGCATTTGGAACCGCCTCGAACAAAAGGTTCGATATTGGGCCGAGAGAAAAGATGAACTTTATATCATTACAGGTGGGGTACTAAAAGACGGACTCGAAACCATTGGCGACGAGGAAGTTTCGGTGCCGGAAGAATTTTACAAGATCGTAATAGACAAAAATGGCGACACTTTAAAAGCTATTGCCTTTTTAATTCCGAATGAGGGAACTTCAGCATCATTTTATGATTTTACTGTGAGTATCGATGCAATAGAGAAAAAGACAGGACTGGACTTCCTACGGGGATTGGAGGACTCGATGGAAGATAAACTGGAAAGCAAAGTAGACCGAATTGGATGGTAAGTAACTTTAAGCATAGTATGAATTCGAAGCATCCAGTCTGATCAATATAAACAGCAGTATCGTAAAACCCCAAAGTCCGGAGCCTCCGTAACTAAAGAAGGGTAGGGGAATTCCAACCGTAGGCAGCAAGCCGGTTACCATGCCAATATTCACAAAGAAATGCAGGAATAAAATAGCTCCTACACTATAACCATAGACCCGGCTAAACTGACTCTTTTGTCGTTCGGCCAGGTAAAGCACCCGAATGATCAGGGCAACAAATAAGACCACCACCACCATACTTCCTAAAAACCCCCATTCTTCTCCTACCGTACTAAATATATAATCGGTTTGCTGTTCGGGGACAAAGTTTCCCTTGGTCTGCGTTCCCTGCGTCCAGCCTTTGCCTGTCCATCCACCACTACCAATTGCAATTTCACTTTGGTTGGTATTATATCCTATTCCTTTGGAGTCGCTTTCTTTTCCCAACACTATATTGAAACGGTCGCGGTGACGCTGTTCAAAAACGTTATTGAAAATATAATTCACCGAGAATACAAAGCCCATACACAATGCTGCAACGAATATATAATGAAATGCTTTTGTCTTTCTTTTTTTTCTGTTTCTGAAATAGATCAAAGCTGTGATCACTATGATACCTGCACATACCCAAACTACCCCAAAGGCCAGTGTTGAAATGAATAAAGCTCCCAGGAAAAAGCCTAGAAGCAGGTAGACAAAATGCAGGCCTTCCCTGTACATTGGGAAGATAAAAGCCACGTAAACCAGGGCACTTCCCGGATCTGGTTGCGGGATGATGAATAAGGCCGGCAAAGCAATAATGATGAAGGCCCGTAGCTGGTGTTTAAATTCTTTAATGTTGGTTTGCATATCCCCGATATACTTGCCTAAAGCCAGAGCAGTCGCAGCTTTCGCAAATTCACTGGGCTGAATACTGAAACTTCCCAAAGCATACCATGATGTCGCTCCGTTAATGTTTTTTCCGAAGATGAATAAACCAAGTAGAGAGGCCAGTGATATTATATAGATGATACTGGAAAATCGTTCGTAGAACTTGGCTTCGATCGCCAGAATGAAAATTATCAATACTATACTCAGGCAGATCCACACCAGCTGTTTAAAATACACCTGGTTGAGATCGAAGAAACCTGTTGCACTATTGTCAAGGGAGGCCGAATAAATATTAATCCATCCAATTCCAACCAGTAAAAAATACAACAAGATCGTTAACCAATCTAACCTCACAAATCCTCTGCCAGCTGCCATTATTGGTTTATTTTAAAGGGTTCGCCACTATAAGGCTTGGCGTATTCTTCTTCCAGGCTGCCATTGAGAATAAAAGTTTCCAGGTCTTTTCTGCTAATCTCGCCTTTGATGTATTTTTCTATCATTAAACTGGCAATTCGTCCTGCCCATCGACTTCCCCAATACCCATTTTCCACGAAAACCGCTATTGCGATCTTTGGGTCGTCCTTAGGCGCAAAAGCGATAAAAACCGAATGATCCGTTAGCTGCATTCGTTCACCATTTACCCGGGTATAATTTTCGGCCGTTCCGGTCTTTCCACAAATTTCAATGCCGGGAACCTTCAGGTGAGATGCAGTTCCATAATTGTAAACATCGAAAAGGCCGGCGATTACTGGATCAAAATGCTCCCGGTCGATGGTGGTCATGTGCTTTTCTTTGTAGATGGATGGAATGGTATCTACACCGCCAATGTTCTTAATAATATGTGGTTTATAGTACCAACCTCGGTTGGCGATAGCAGCTGTGAAATTTACCATCTGCATAGGTGTAAGCAACACTTCTCCCTGTCCTATGGCATTAGAAATGGTTGCAGGGGCATACCATTTGTAAGTGGGATATTGGTAAATAGCATTGTAGGTCTTCGAACTAGGGATCTTTCCGGGCCTGCCACTGGGAAGGTCGTATCCCATATAATCTCCTAAACCAAAGCTCAACAGATGATCTCTCCAGGTATCTATACCTTGTTGAGGGGTAGGATATTTTTCAATCGTACGCCTGTAAACAGTACAGAAATATGCATTGCAGGAATTTGCAATACCTGCTTGCATGGCAAGCGGACTCCTGTGCGCATGACAACCAAGTATCCTGCCTCTGCCGTAGCGATAACCACCATTGCAATATACCGTTTCCTTAGTGTCGATCACCCCTTCCTGGAGTCCGATAAGCGCCGTTAACGCTTTAAAAGGTGATCCGGGTGGATACTCTCCCTGCAACACCCTGTCGAACAATGGTTTTGAAATGGTGTCGTACCATAGTTTGGTGAAATTCTTGGATCGTTCTCGTCCTACCAGTAAAGCAGGATCGTAATTAGGTGCCGCGACCAGGGCGAGGATCTCCCCTGTAGCAGGTTCCAGGGCAACAATTCCTCCGCGTTTGTTTACCATAAGCTTTTCGCCATATTCCTGGAGGGTCCCATCAATAGTAAGCGTAATATCTTTACCTCGTTCCGGGATAGTGTCGAATGCCCCATCCTTATACGGTCCTATCTCCCGGTTAAATCGGTCTTTCTGAATATATTTCACCCCTTTCACACCACGAAGGATTTCTTCGTACTGCATTTCAACTCCCTGTTTACCTAACAGGTCTCCCATCTGGTAGTAAGGATTCTCCTTTATGATCTTATTATCGGCTTCGGCGATATAGCCCAGTACATTGGCAGAATGATCTATCTGGTAATCGCGCAGGGATCGCTTCTGAATATAAAACCCTTTGTATTTATGCATTTTCTCAGAGAGGTAGGCATATTCGGCTTTTGTTAACTGAGGAATCACAGGGGAAGGCAGGCGGGGAGAATAGGTTCTGGCTTTTTCAAGGCTTTTCACGAGATCTTCCTTGGTCATTTTCAGAAGACTACAAAATTCAAGGGTGTCGAACGGCTGTAGATCCCTGGGGATAACCATGACATCGTAAGAGGGTTGGTTGCTAACAAGTAACTTTCCGTTGCGGTCAAAGATATAACCTCGTTGGGGATAATCGTAAATGATCTTTATAGCATTATTTTCAGAAAGTTTCTGAAAGGAGGTGTCGTAAACCTGCAAATAAAACAGTCTGCCGGCAAACACCACGCCGGTAATCATTACCAATACAAGTAAAAGTAGTTTTCTCATCAATTCTTCCTGCTAAATAACAACACAGCGCATAAGATCAAAACAACGCTGAATATCCCAGAGAATAACGTAGATTTTAGTATTAAGAGTATATGCCTAAAGTTAAAAATTTCGAGGGAGAAAAGTAAGAGATGGTGGGTAAAAACCATCAGCGCTATATAGGTGAGTCGTTCTCCTATTGCTGCTTTGCTAATTTTCACCATGTTGTACTCGTAGCTCACTCCAAAGGAAACTTTTAGAAAGGCAGGTCGTATAAACGCAATAAAGGTAGATGCAGCCGCATGAACTCCACCCGAATCACCAAAAATATCGACCATAAGCCCTAGGAGAAAAGCGAGAAAAATAAGCAGGCTTTTATTGCCTGTAAATGGAAATACAATGATAAATAATATATAAAGATAAGGATTGATATACCCGAACAAATTAATGTTGTTGAGCAATATCACTTGTACTAGCAATAATACTATAAAACGTATGGTATTTATCAGGTATTCGTTATTGAGCATTCTCCAGCGCGTTTTCCAATTCCTTGATCTCCCGGGCATCCTTATTACCTACAACATAAACATGGCGAAGGTTGGTCATGTCGTTGAATAACAAGATCTGCAATTCATAATAGTCCTCATTTGTCGCCAGTTTGTAATCTTTTATAGAACCTATAAGGATCCCTTCGGGAAAGATTGTAGACTTCCCGTCGGTCACGATCGTATCACCCACATTAAATTTTACCTGTCTGGGAATGTCGATCAAGGTTGCTTCAAACGGACTTCCTGTTCTCCAGACAAGCGAACCGAAGTGATTTGTATTTTTCAATTTCGCATTGATCTGGCTATTGGTATTGAGTACAGACTGTACTGTTCCGTAATTTGCCGAAATACTGTTCACAATACCCACCACACCCTTAGAGGATATCACGCCCATATCGATTGTAATACCATCATTCCTTCCCGCGTCTATGGTGAGATGGTTCTTGGATTTCGAATAGGAATTATTTACAACCCGAGCTCCCACATAATTATATTTCCAAATAATATCACTACTATCCGGTAGCTGCAATTGCTGTGAGTTTTGCATATTAGAGAGCAATCTTCTTAATCTTTTATTTTCTTCTGAAAGTATAGTATTCTGTGTTCTTAGGTTGAAGTAATCCTTAATATCCTGCTTTAACGAGTAGATCCCTCCACTGAAAAAATTGGCCGAAGTAGCCACTTTATTACTATGGAACGAATGCGAATTTATTGTGAGAAGTACAGAAATTGTGAATAGAAGTAAAAACAACAGGGAATTTTTATTCCTTATGAAGAAAAATATGATCTGTTGCATCTGTTGTTATTTCTATTTTATCAACACACTCTTGTATTTGTTGAGGTTTTTCAAACAGATCCCTGTTCCACGAACCACGGCTCGCAACGGATCTTCTGCTATATATACTGGCAGATCTGTTTTTTGAGAAAGTCTTTTATCCAACCCTCGCAACATCGATCCTCCACCGGCCAGATAGATCCCGGTGTTATAGATATCGGCGGCCAACTCCGGGGGAGTTTGCGAAAGGGTTTCCATTACAGCATCTTCGATGCGCAGTATAGATTTATCCAGCGCTTTGGCTATTTCCCTGTAAGAAGTTTGTACCTGCTTGGGTTTCCCGGTGAGCAGATCCCTTCCCTGTACGGCAAGGTCTTCCGGCGGAAGTTCAAGGTCTTCGGTAGCCGCACCTATTTGAATCTTGATTTTTTCGGCAGTTCGCTCCCCTACATATAAGTTATGCTGGGTTCGCATATAATAAATGATATCGTTGGTGAATACGTCACCCGCAATCTTTACAGATTTGTCGCACACTATACCTCCTAAGGCGATCACGGCAATTTCGGTGGTACCACCACCAATGTCCACTACCATGTTTCCTTTCGGCTGCATAATATCTACTCCAATACCAATAGCCGCTGCCATAGGTTCGTGAATAAGATATACTTCTTTCCCATTCACACGCTCGGCACTTTCTTTTACTGCTCGCATTTCAACTTCGGTTATTCCACTGGGAATACAGATCACCATTCGAAGTGAGGGAGTGATCCATTTTTTCTTTAAGGCCGGAATATCCTTGATGAACATACTGATCATCTTCTCACTGGCATCGAAATCTGCTATCACTCCGTCTTTAAGCGGCCGGATCGTCTTTATGTTCTCATGGGTTTTTCCCTGCATCATATTTGCCTCTCGCCCAACAGCGATGATCTTCCCGGTGGTTCGGTCGCGAGCAACAATAGAAGGAGCATCGACTACTACCTTGTCATTATGAATAATTAATGTGTTGGCGGTACCAAGGTCGATTGCTATTTCTTCGGTCAGGAAATCAAAAAATCCCATATGTTTTGTTGGCGGTATTGAAGTTAAACGTGTTAGCTGCTTTTATCCTTCACAAATGTAACAAATTTTAATGCTTAAAATGGCGCGTTCCGGTAAATACCATTGCCATCTCATTTTCGTTGCAATAATCGATGCTTAACTGGTCTTTTATTGAGCCTCCCGGCTGAATAACCGAAGTGATCCCTGCTTTGTTTGCTATCTCCACACAATCGGGAAAAGGAAAGAAAGCATCACTGGCCATTACTGCCCCGTTTAGATCGAAATCGAAAGACTTTGCTTTGTCGATGGCCTGCCGTAATGCATCCACCCTTGAGGTTTGCCCCGTTCCACTTGCACATAATTGTTTTCCTTTGGCCAGAACGATGGTGTTAGACTTGGTATGTTTGCAGATCTTGGAGGCGAACAACAAATCTTCTAACTCACTATCTGTAGGTTTATTGTTAGTGGCGTGAGATAAATTTTCTTCACTGTCTGTTATATGATCCCTGTCCTGAACCAAAGCGCCGTTAAGGCAGGTTCTTGTGATGGTTTCGGGCAATTTAGCTGCTTTTTGCACAAGTATGATCCTGTTCTTCTTTCCTTTTAGGATCTCAAGGGCTTCTTCGGAAAATGACGGTGCGATAACCACTTCGCAAAATCGGGTATGGATCTCGTTGGCCGTTGCCGCATCGATCTTTGTGTTGGCGATCAGGATCCCTCCG
>QQUG01000174.1 GCA_008501705.1 Flavobacterium sp. | reverse complement strand
TGTGTAAGGCTTTCACTTTCTGTGATGATATCGTTAATAAGGTTGTTCGACTTGCTCAGGGTTAGATTAGCGTTTAAGTTGAACTGTATCTTTTTTATGGTTTTACTGAAACGTGCAAAGGCCGAGAAAGTCTCGTCGGGAAAATTACTATCAATATTGAACAGGCTTCCCACGCGGTTGATCCCTATGACTTCTGAATTGTTCTTGAAACCTTCAATTCTGCGGGTGTAATTAAGAGACCCGCTAATATTGGTATAATTGAACAAATTAAAGCTAAAATAGTTGAGGCTATATTGATGTGAAAGTGCGTTCTCAAGATTTCTGTTACCCCTGAACATACTATTGTAATTATTAAATACAAATGCCTCGGCATAGTTGTTTACATCGGTATATTCTGCAGAGATGGAGTAGTTAAAACGGAGGCTTTCGCTTTTCTTAATGTTCCAGATCGCGTTAAAGTCGGGAAGCACCATCCAATCATTTTGAGTAAGCGTTGTACCCAATTGTTCGTTCTTTAAGTTGTAATTATGAAGGGTTAATCCCGGGGTGAAGATAAACTCTCCTGTTTTCACTTTATAATGCAATCCGAGAAAGACATCGGTAAATCCGAAGGTAACATCGTTTACCAGGGGTAGGTTTTCTCCGTCTATTTCGGGAGTCTCTGTGAAATTAAGCATCCCACCTCCATTGAGAATCTGGAAAATATTAGAATCGAACTGCTGGTTGCTATAGGTGGTTCCCAGTGTAAAATTTAAGTTACTGGTGTTATTCAGCACATAGTAGTAATCGATCTTTGCATCCAGTTTGTTGGTTTTGATATTCTTCTGCTGGTTGATATTGTAGCGATTCTGGGTAGAATCCACGGGAATAATTCCACTAAAGGGCAGGAGGTCTGTTATGGCGTTGTAAAACGGGTCCTCATCCTGCCACAGATGTTGTAACTGGCCTGCAAAGATGTTATTGTCGTCCAGCGTATAATAAGCATTTACATTTTGGTTAATGGAATAGGGTTTATTCTCTTTAGCCTCCTCGATATTATTGGTGGAATCTACAAATTGGGACAATGTGTTATCGTCTTCGGTTTGTTTGGATATCTTAAATATCGCGTCATAATCCAGCTGAAAATCGGTATTGGGCTTATAAACACTACTCAATTTCATCATAGCCAACTGGCTCCTCTGATCGTTCACACTAGAGGTTGTTTCGGTGACTCCTGAGGCTATATACTGCCTTATAGAATTATTTACGATATTGGTCCTGTTATCAGACAAGATAGCAAAACCACTTAGGTCCAGCTTGCTATTTGCTCTCCAACTGAAATTTCCTGCCAGGAAATTGGTTTCTATTTCGTTGGCCCTGTTATTTTGTGCAACGGCAAAACCCAGGTCGCTCTGGCTGACGTTGAAATTTGTTCCACCACCGCGGTTAAAATTTCTAAAGCCTCCGGTGAAGTTGAAATAATCCCTCCAGGTAAAAGGTACTTCCCCAATATCGTTGAAATCGGTTATCAGGTTAATGCTATACTCAGGGCTGTAATAAAACAACTTTGGATGGACGAGATACTTGGCATTATCATCACTATCGATTCCTGCTCCGGCAGTTACTTCTCCAAACCAGAAATTCTTTTTCCCTTCTTTAAGTTTAATATTTATTGCCACATTGTCCTGGTCGTTCCCCAGGCCTCTCATTTGGTCCACCTCGTTGTAATTTCGCAAGACCTCCACTTTATCCACGGCATCTGCAGGAATGTTCTTTGTAGCTAACTTGGAATCGCCATCAAAAAAATCCTTTCCTTCCACCATTACCTTGGTAACGGCCTTGCCTTCTACTTCTATCTCCCCATCATCGTTAACCTCCACTCCCGGGAGCTTTTTCATTACATCCCCTAATTTTCGTTCATCTCCACTTGTAAAAGAATCGGCATTGTAAACGATAGTATCTCCTTTCACCGTCACCGGCATTTCGTATACGATCTCCACCCCATCCAATTCGGTGGATATGGATTTCAGCACAAAATCTATTTTCATATTCTCGGCATCCTCCGGTACGGTAAGAGATTTTGTTACGGTTTCGAAGCCCAGGAAACTGGCTCGGAGGGTATAGGTTTCACCTTTTGGAAGGTCGAGTTGATACAAGCCGTCTTCGTTTGTGATTCCGTAAGACTCAATGTCTCCGCTTGCCTCGATGGTGGCGATCACATTTGCAAATTCAAGGGGCTCACTCAAGGTGTCCTGGATAACTCCACGAACTTTTATACTTTGAGCACTAAGAGAGGTGGCGAACAGTAATACTGTCGCAAAAAGTAGTTTTTTCATCTAAATTGGTTGTAGTTTTTATCCTCCGAAACGCCTTCCTCCGCCGCCACGTCCACCGCGTCCTCTGAAATTCTCCCGCATTTCATCCATTTTATCTTTTACGATCTTATTATATTCTTCACGTGTTACTTCCTTTCCTTTAGAAGGAGCCACTATTTTATCGGCTTCATTAGGATTAAGTACGATCTTAGAGCACAACAAAGTAGTTCGATGTGCATTTAGCTCAAGTATCAGTCCGGGTAATCCTGCGTATTCTCCCGGTCCGTTCCCAACGGGGATCTGGGGAGTGAACCAGGCAGTTACCTCTACAGTTTTCGGGATCTCTATCTCATCGAACGGATCTGCGGGTTCTGTTTTGGTGGTATCGGCAACCTTTTCACCTTCCGCCTTTTCTCCTTCATCTTTATCTTCGTTGTTGTCGCGATCACGGTCACGATCTCTTCGGCGAGCCATGCTGAAATCGTTCTCGTCTATGGGTTTCACTGCCGTCGCTTTTATCGCCAGGTATTGGCCTATTTGCTTAGATTCCTTGGTGATCTGCCAATCCAGGTTGGTAAGCGTATCATTGATCAGGAACTCTTTCCCAAAGAACTCCCGTTCTTCAAGGATCTGGTTGTTCTTTAAATTCTTATACTGTTTTCCGGCTGAAAAACTACCCATCATCATTGCAAATCCACCTCTGCCACCACCGGCTTCCAATTTTTCCTCTTCCTTATATATTGATTCGTTTCCGTTGAACGTTAATATGTAGGTCTTTTCCAGGTAGTTCTTCATGCGTTCCATGATCTGTCGTTTCTGGTCTTCGCTCATCTCGCGATTTCCGAAGTTATCCATATCGACTGTGGTTTTGGATTCGTAGTAGGCAACACCACTAATATTTTGCGAAATACCTGTAAAGGAGATCAATATAATTGCCAGGAAGGATAGTAGTTTCATCATGTTTTAATTTGAAAGATTCACAAAGTAAATCGATTCCGATAATATCCTTAGACAATAATATGTTAAAAAGGTTTAATCGCTATTTTAAAAAATTAACCCCCTATCCTTATTTCAACAGATCTGCCCTCTCCTCGACGGCTCGATTGAAATCGTTCCTGCATCTCTTTAGACTTCTTCTCTGTGATCTCATCGTACTCGACTTGACTCACTACTTTTCCTTTTGTGGGTTCTTTAATTTTCACACCATTTTTAGGATTGAGCACCACCTTATTACAAAGTAAGGTCTCTGTACCATCTGTCACTTCCAGGATAAGGCCGGGAAGACCAAAATATTGCTGAGGACCGTGATTTACAGGGATCTGTGGCGTATACCATGCTGTAACTGTATATTCCTCCTCCTCCGATTCGTCTTTAGTTTCGGTTTTCCCGTTCTCTGAAGAAGAGACCATACGGGTAATAGTCCTTGTATCTGTATATGTAGCCTTGAAACAAGTATAAGTTCCAATGTTCTTGCTCTCTTTTGTTAAGGTCCAGTTTGGAAGTTTGAGCAGATCCTTTATGAGAAACTCCTTCCCCATCAATTCATTCTGATTCACATACCTATTCTCGGCCACATTTTTGTATAGTTCATCGGCAGCTCCTGAACCCGACACCACGACCATAACTTCTGCACCATTCCCTATCATAGTTTCCGGCTTCTCCAGGGTCTCTACTTCCTTGTACATAGATTCGGTCGCATTGAATTCGAGCGTGTACTCTTTTTCAAATTGCTTTCGCAGCATGGCCTGCATGCGATCCATCATTTCATCGTTCATTTGTGTACTGTCCATTTGGATATCAACTTTACGATGTGCTTTATACGTAGCCACTCCCTGCACATCCTGTGCAAGCAATGAAAAGACCAACAAAGAGAAGATCAAAGTGAGTGTTAAGTGAGATTTCATCATTTATATATTTTAAATTTCGTATTACAAATATGAGATAAGCTTATTTTAATTTGAGTTAAGCTGTGTTAACGTGTGTTAACGCTTTGTCTGCTACCCACAAATACTTCCTACTTTTGGGTTATGGATAATTTAAAGTACAAAAGTATACTGTATTTTATCGCAGCTGTGATCCTCACCACTTTCTGTATTCAGGCATATTGGAACTTCAAGAATTATGAAGTAGGTAAACAGCAGCTGATAAATGATGTACAGACCAGCCTGGATAATGCGGTAGAACAGTATTATTCTGAAATCGCCAAAGAGCAATCCTTCAGTTTGATCTCTAAAGGAATGGAATTCTCCTCAATCGGTAAGGCAGATAGTGTATGGTATGGCAAGGATTCTGTTTTAAATAATTTAGGGGTTGGAATTTTTACCGAAGATATTCACCAACGGTCTTCGGTAACTCACGCTGCATTAAAGGACAGTACTGAAGTACAAATAATGATCGTTGATAGTGCAGCAAAAGGTAAGGTTCTGAAAAGAACCTGGGAATTGAACGACAGCACCCCGGACCTCATCACTTCCCTTTCTTCAAAAATAATTGTTTCGATCACCGAAGACTCCCTTTCTTTAAAAACCCTGGACACTCTCTTCTTTAAAGAACTGAGACGAAAGAACATTTCCCTGGATTACGGCCTCTCCTACGAAGGAATAGTTGGACTCACAGAGCAATTAAGACCAGAGAAGATAGCTAGTTCAAAGTTGTCTACCACAGCACAGTCTCCCTATTCATTTCACGATTATGCACTAACGGCTCACTTTGGTAATATCACCTTAACGGTTTTAAAGAAAAACCTATTGGGGCTGTTATTATCATTTGTGTTGGTTGGGGCTGTGATCTTATGTTTAATGTACCTGTTAAGGATCATCCGCCAGCAAAAAGAACTTTCTGAACTCAAGAACGACCTTATAAATAACATCACTCACGAGTTTAAAACTCCAATCGCAACCATAGGCGTGGCTATGGAAGCCATACAAGAATTCAATACAGAACAAGACATTGAAAAGAACCTGCGTTATGCCAAAATTTCGCAAGAACAGGTTAACAAACTCAATGTTATGGTAGAAAAGCTATTAGACACCGCAACCCTGGACAGCGAGAAACTACAGTTGAACAAGGAAAAAATAAACCTGGTGGAAATGTTGGAAAAAACTACTTTAAAGGAGATCTATGAAACATCCGGCAAACGTATCTCCTTTAAGAACGAGGAGGATAGTATAAAGTACGAGGTAGATATTTTTCACTTTGAAAACGCCCTCAATAATATTATAGACAATGCCGTTAAATATGGAGGTCATGAAATAACTGTTTCCATAGAAAGCAACAGAACGGAAGTAGTAATTGAGATAAGTGATTCGGGCAACGATCTAAGTGAACAGCACAAAAAGCGGGTTTTTGAAAAATTCTACCGGGTACCTAAGGGAAATACTCACGATATAAAAGGCTTCGGAATTGGCCTTTATTATACCAAAAAGATCGTGGAGAAACACGGAGGAACCATCGATCTTTATCTCGACAAATTAACTACCTTTAAAATTAGCCTACCCTATGCAAACTAAAATAAAAATACTACTGGCTGAAGACGAACCTTCCCTGGGACAGATCGTTAAAGAAAGCCTGGAAACCCGTGGTTTCGAGGTAGTATTTTGCAAAGATGGGAAAGAGGCCGAGGCTAAATTTCACGAAAGTAATCCTCAATTAATGGTGCTGGACGTTATGATGCCGAAAATGGACGGTTTCACGCTTGCCAGGGAGATCAGACTGCATAACAAAGAGATCCCAATCATCTTCCTTACTGCCAAATCTCAAACACAGGACGTAGTGGAAGGATTTACCCTGGGGGGAAATGATTATCTGAAAAAGCCTTTCAGCATGGAAGAGCTTATTGTGCGCATTGAAAACCTTCTGAAATCGGACAATGGAAAACAGAACATTGCCGCAAGTAGTATTGGTAAATACACCTTCGACCCTAAGAACCAGTCGCTGCAATACATGGATGAGGAAGCAGTGGCATTAACACATAGGGAGTCTCAGTTATTGTTTCACCTGAATGCCAATCGGAATGCAGTGCTCGACCGTTCGTTTATTTTGAATAAACTGTGGCATAACGACGATTTCTTCAGCGGCCGAAGTATGGATGTTTTTATTAGCCGTCTCAGGAAAAAACTGAAAAAGGATAGCAGTATTCAGATAGTGAATATTAGAGGGTACGGATATAAACTAATCTGCTAAATTCTACGTTGCTTTTTGTATATTGTTGCATATGAAAAGCTTTGCTTTCTTACTTTTATTATGTTCGGCTACACTAACGGCGCAAACGCTGAAGAAAGCAGATTCCAGGCTCCTGGATGCCGATACCTTTGTAGGGATAGATTCTTATAAGAATACGTATTATATCAAAGACATGGTCCTGCATAAAAGCGGGCCATTAGGAGAATTTGTGTTCAGGGATTATCAATTGGGACCTGTTTCATCGGTTGATATCATCAATCCCTTGAATGTTGTTGTTTTTTACGAAGAGACCAATACTGTCGTTCTTGTGGATAACCGTCTTAACGAGATCGAGCGAATTAGTTTTAACAACCTTCCTCAATTCATTAATGTTGCCGTAGCAACCAATGCCGGAAACAACCAACTTTGGATATTTAATATAGAAACCCAGCAACTCGAGCTGTATAATTACAGGAGTGGTAGGAAAACTTTGATCTCTCAACCTATATCGAATACGGTATTAGATCTGGCGAGCGATTTCAATTACTGCTATGTGCTTACAGATGAGTCGATTCAGAAATATAATATCTACGGAAGTTTTTTATCCGAAACTTATGCTGAAGGATTTGAGAAGATCATTCAGCAAAATGAACAACTGATTGCCGTGAGAAACAATGAAATTCATTTTCAGGCACAACTCGATTCGGATACTGTATTATTACTTAATCCTTTAAAAGTTCCACTCCCCGAAAACAACGTTAAAGACTTGCAGCTTACCCAAGATTTCCTGTATATTTATGACGGATTAAACATCCATTCTTTTACACTAACCCAACCTAAGCAATAATATTTATGCATGTTGCAATTGCAGGAAACATAGGCTCCGGAAAGACCACCCTCACCAGATTACTCGCCAAACACTACAAATGGAAGGCGCATTACGAAGATGTTGAGGACAATCCTTATCTGGACGATTTCTACAACCAGATGGAGCGATGGAGTTTCAATTTACAGGTTTATTTCCTCAATAGCCGATTTCGCCAGATACTGGATATTCGTGAAAGCGGTAAGAATATCATACAAGACAGGACCATATACGAAGACGCCTATATCTTTGCGCCAAATCTGCATGCCATGGGGTTGATGACCAATAGGGATTTTGAGAACTACCGCTCTCTTTTCGACCTAATGGAAAGTGTTACTAAAGGGCCGGACCTGTTAATTTATCTGCGCAGCAGTATCCCTAACCTAGTTCAGCAAATTCATGCCCGTGGTCGCGAATACGAGAATTCTATCAGCATTGATTACCTAAGCAGACTCAACGAGCGCTACGAAGCCTGGATACAGGAATACGATAAAGGGAACCTTATAGTATTTGATGTAGACAACATCAATTTTGTGGACAATCCCGAACACCTGGGCAAGGTAGTGGAAAAGATAGACGCCGAGATCCACGGATTATTTCAAAAATAAGCACAAAAAAAGCCCGAACTAGCGTTCGGGCTTTTCTTCAGAAGAAAAAAATTAGTTTTCCTCTTTAACTTCTTCTATAACCTCTTTGATCACTTTCTCACCTTTCTCGATGTTCACATCAACATCTTTTAGGGCATCGATCTGAGATTGTACTTCTTCTTCGGTTCCTGTAAAGGTTTTTGTTTCTGAAGTAGTTTCTCCATCTCTGGTGGTTTCGATCGTTACATTGGCGGTTGTCACATCACCCTCGGTAGACATCTCTACTTTCACCTCTTTTGAAACCTTAGCTTTACCAGCCACCAACTCATTGTTGGATTTATCGGTTAAAACGGTTTTGTTTCCATCCTCATCGATGAAGATCATCTCATCGGAAGTATGAACCCCGCTATCGCTATGTCCATGACCTGATCCAAGGATAGGAGCAATTACCAATCCAACAAGACATGTTAACTTTATAAGGATATTCATAGATGGTCCTGAAGTATCCTTGAATGGATCTCCAACGGTATCTCCCGTTACAGCAGCTTTATGCGCTTCACTTCCTTTATAGGTCATTTCACCGTCGATCATTACACCGGCTTCGAAAGACTTCTTTGCATTGTCCCATGCACCACCTGCATTATTTTGGAAGATGGCCCACATTACACCACTCACACAAACTCCAGCCATATAACCACCTAATGGTTCTGCACCGAACACTAATCCAACCAACACAGGAGTCACAATGGTAAGTAGTCCCGGTAATAGCATTTCTTTAAGAGCAGCCTGAGTTGAGATATCAACACATTTTGCGTATTCCGGAGTTCCTGTTCCTTCCATGATCCCAGGAATTTCCTTGAACTGTCTACGTACTTCTTTTACCATTTCCATAGCAGCTTTTCCTACAGATTTCATCGCCATGGCCGAGAACACTACAGGTATCATACCTCCAACGAACAACATTGCAAGTACATCGGCTCGGAAGATATTAATTCCGTCGATCCCAGTAAAGGTTACATAGGCCGCAAATAAAGCAAGTGCCGTTAAGGCAGCAGATGCGATCGCGAATCCTTTTCCAACGGCAGCGGTTGTATTTCCAACAGAATCCAGAATATCTGTACGCTCACGAACGTGAGGTTCCAATTCACTCATTTCAGCCACACCACCGGCATTATCGGCGATCGGTCCGAACGCGTCGATAGCAAGTTGCATAGCAGTTGTTGCCATCATAGCTGATGCAGCCAGGGCCACACCGTAGAATCCGGCTAGTTCGTACGATCCATAGATAGCGGCTGCGAATAACAGCACACTCCAGAATGTAGAACGCATCCCTACAGCCAGTCCTGCGATAATGTTGGTTGCAGCACCTGTAGATGAATTTTTTACGATATCCATAACCGGCTTCTTACCAAGACTGGTAAAATGAGCAGTTACATAAGAGATCAATGCTCCCACGGCCAATCCTATCATACATGCGTAGAATACGTGTCGGGATGGAATTTCTTTTGCTCCTTCCCCAAAGAAATTCATGGTCATTGTTTCCGGAAGCATCCAGCGGATAAGGAACCAGCTGGCAATCAGCGTAAGTATAATAGCAGTCCAGTTACCCATATCCAAAGCTCTCTGAACTTGAGCTTCCTTGGCATCGTTATTTTTTATTTTTACTATAAAGGTCCCAATAATTGAAGCAAGTACTCCTACTCCGGCGATCACCAAAGGAAGTAAGATAGGCCCCATATTATTGAATGCATCGGAGAATTGAGATCCAACGCTCATGTCTCGGATCACATAATTACCTAATACCATAGATGCGAGAACTGTAGCAACATAACTACCAAAAAGATCGGCACCCATACCGGCTACATCACCTACGTTATCTCCTACGTTATCTGCGATAGTTGCAGGGTTACGTGGATCATCCTCAGGAATTCCAGCCTCTACTTTTCCAACAAGGTCGGCACCTACGTCGGCCGCCTTGGTATAAATTCCTCCACCCACACGAGCGAAAAGTGCAATACTTTCAGCACCAAGAGAAAATCCTGCTAGCGCCTCAAGAACGATTGTCATATTATCATAGAAGGATCCATCCGGATTTCCCATGAATTGTCCTACGAAGAAAAAGAAGAACAAACTAAGGCCTAACACGGCAAGTCCTGCTACACCAAGTCCCATTACTGTTCCACCTCCAAAAGATACTTTTAGAGCCTGTGGAAGGCTTGTTTTGGCCGCTTCCGCTGTTCGGGCGTTAGCTTCTGTAGCTACTCGCATCCCGATGTTTCCTGCGGCTGCAGAAAAGATCGCTCCAAAAACAAAGGCCGGTACGATCATCCAACTGGTAGATTCAACCTGGGTTGAAATGAAGAATAATAATCCGGCAGCAATGATAGCAAAGATCAATAGCAAACGGTATTCGGCATTCAGGAAGGCAAGGGCTCCCTCTTTTATACTTTTGGAAATGAATTGCATCCTTTCACTTCCGGCGGCTTGTTTCTTAACCCAGCTCATTTTAATAAGCATGAAAATCAGGCCTAATACAGAAAGTGCGATTGGTACATAGATAATGTTCTGTTCCATTATAGTTTATTTAGTTAGAAATGTCTTCTTTTTTGCGGTTGCAAAAGTAAGAAAATTTTTGAGGGTAGATAAGATAAAAATCGTATGATTTTAAAACGAAAACCCAAACACCCCAGTAACACCAAATTTACGCGCGTCCGGATTTCCCAGGTAGTTGCCGCGGAAATTGAAATCCAGACGGAACACCCGGAAGATATTGCCCACTCCAACACTCCACTCCCAGTAGATATCTTCAGGCGCCTGCAGTAAGAGTCCGTTGGGTGCATTCAGGGCGATGTTTTCATTGGAAATGGTCCCATAGGCAGCTCGAAACCCAACTACTTCCCGAAGGTCGAGTTTTCTAAGCAAAGGAACTCGTGAGAAGATCCTGCCACCAAAATTATGCTGTAAATGCAGACTGGCATAACTATCGGTAACAAATTCGTAAAAATCAAGATTGGTGAATGCATTATATATACTAAATAAGGTCTGGTTACCGGGAATAGGACTCAATAGGCCAAGCGGTACCGGATCGTAGATCTTTCCTACTTCAATAGTACTCCATAATCTCCCTAAACCTCCAATATTCCAGGGTTGAGTGTACAACGCCTGTAGTTTATTATATTCGAAATCACCCCCCAGAACGTCTTTTAATCCATAAGTGTAACCCAGATAGAAGGATGGAAAATCTCCGTCGTTGATAATGGTTCGCTCCACCCCATAGCCGGAGGTCTTCCGCTTGGGCGTGTAGAAAACTGCAAACTCTATCTCCGGTTGTGATATCTCACTCTGCACCTCACCATTTTGGTCAATATAATCCAGGCTAAACGTATCGGTAGCCGATTGAAGTGTTCGATACGATCCTGTTAGCTGAAACTTTAAATTCTTTGCCGGTTCCATACTAAAACCTGCAGTACTTAGATTAATGCGCGATAGTTTGTCGTTAGCTCCCACCGTAATAAGGGATGAGGACGCAAGGCTTCGACCCAGCACATCATTACTGGTAGTTAAACTGGCACCTGTTTGCTCCACATCCTTCCTGTTGCCGCCAAAGACGGTTAGTCTGGATTTCCTGTCGAGCAACCATTTTCCAGAGACCCCGTATTTAAAGCGTTCGTCCCGAAACCCGTATGCGCCAAATACCTCTAGCCTCCATGGGTCATTCTGACTAAAATACGTTCGTCCGCCCAGTCGGATACGAAGGCCTTCGGCCTCATTAAAACCAAACACAGAAAAAACCGGCCCTATATCAAAATTCCCAACTTCGTAATAACCCGAAGCGAGGGTTGCCGCAATGTTGTACAGTGATTTAAATCTGGGGATGGTCTTTAAGGTGTCGAGCATTTTATAGACTCCTTTCTCATCCTTACTAAGACTTTCCATTCGCCGTTGTTCCCAGAAATCATCGGGGCGGTTATAGATCTCGTATGCATACGGATCTGTTTGCTCACTATAGAATTTCTTGTCCTTTTCCCGATCAAATTGGTAGTTATCGTATAAGGTTGTGCGTTTGCCATAGATCCCGCGCGCTCCTTCTTTTTTCTTTAAGCTGAAATCGGAAAGGAAGTAGTCCCGGGTAATTAGAAAGATGGAGTCGTTCAACACATCGAATTCTTGCTCTATATACACCTCTCTTACCCAGTTTAGGTTTGCGCTTTTGGAAGCCTGAAGGTTTATCTCCTTGATAGCCCAGGTGGTGTCGTTTACCCAAAAATCACCTTTAAAGGTAAGTTCGTTCTTTCTACGCGGATAATAGACAATATTGTAACACCATTTATTATCGCGGTAGGCACTATCAAGCAATACGTAGTTATAAACATCTATACCTGTTTTCGACAAGGGGCTGGTAAAGGCCTTATCGAAGAATTTCATATAATTGTCGTACACATCGTACTCCTTATAGAGATCTTTTATGAAAGCAATAAGAGTTTGATTATTTTCGAATCCTGAATTCTTATTCCCCTCCAGGATCTCCTTTTCTTCTTTAAGCAGATTATCTCCGTAAACCTTTGAATAGGCCTCATTGATAAAAATAGGAAGGTAACTGTTCCCGGTTATATTTGAGGTATCGATCTGTTCCCAGACGAATTCCATTCCTTTGAAAACCTTACTCTTAATAAGGCCGGAGTCGATGGTATTAAGGTCGAATTCGAGCTTTTCATACTTATCGTATTCGTATTGATCGAATTTCTTGACCCCATTCTCTCGTCGGTTCTCCCAGATCTTCCGTAATATGACCAAAGCGGGATTATCCTTTTTGGACGTCTTTCCGCTGTAGACCACAACCTCATCCAGGGATGACGCCTCTTCCTTTAAAACGATAGAAAGATCGTAAGTAACTTTACCCGAAAGTTCGAATGTTTTTAGTTCGTATCCCACGAAAGATACCCAGATGGCATTGTAAGACTCACTGCTTTCCAGGTAAAAACGCCCGTCCTCGTTGGTAATGGTTCCCTCGTTTGAGTCTTTGAAGATCACGTTGGCAAAGGCAACCGGGTCACCAAATTCGTCGTTCACTACCCCGCTTACTTTGGTTTGAGCCATAAGGAAGACAGGAGTGGAAAGAAGAAAAAGGAGTAGATATTTCCTCATAGTAGGTTTGTCGATGACCAATTTGGAAAACGAAAAATAGCGATAAATAGTACCGATATCCTATTTATATAACACTTTTTTAACGGCTTTGATCACATCATTGCTCTTTGGTAGCCATTCTTCAAGTAATACCGGTGAATACGGTGCAGGAGTATCACCAGTGTTAAGCTTCACAATAGGCGCATCCAGATAATCGAATGCCTGCATTTGAACCTGGTAAGTGATCTCGGTAGCCACATTCCCGAAAGGCCAGGCCTCCTCTAGAACTACAAGTCGGTTTGTCTTTTTAACCGATTCCAGGATGGTTTTATGATCCATCGGCCTTACGGTGCGAAGATCGATGATCTCACACTCAATACCTTCGGCAGCCAACTCATCGGCCGCTTTATAAGCTTCTTTGATAATCTTTCCGAAGGAAACAATCGTAACATCCTTTCCTTCTCTTTTAATTTCGGCTACACCAATGGGAATAAGATATTCACCTTCGGGAACTTCACCTTTATCACCATACATCTGCTCACTCTCCATGAAAATCACAGGGTCATCATCCCTGATCGCACTTTTTAATAATCCTTTCGCATCTGCAGGATTACTGGGAACCACAACTTTTAAACCCGGGCAATTGGCATACCAGCTCTCGAAAGCCTGGGAGTGTGTCGCAGCTAGTTGTCCTGCTGAAGCCGTTGGGCCTCTAAACACAATAGGAATATTAAACTGCCCTCCGCTCATCTGCCGCATTTTCGCAGCATTATTTATGATCTGGTCAATTCCTACCAGGGAGAAGTTGAAAGTCATGAATTCGATTATGGGCCGATTCCCATTCATGGCACTTCCCACGCCAATACCGGAGAAACCTAATTCGGAAATAGGAGTGTCGATCACCCTTTTCGCTCCAAACTCGTCCAGCATTCCTTTACTGGCTTTATAAGCCCCGTTGTATTCAGCAACCTCTTCACCCATCAGATAAATGGATTCATCGCGGCGCATTTCTTCACTCATTGCTTCGGCTATTGCTTCCCGGAATTGTAATGTTTTCATATTGAAAGCTTCAGAAAATTAGAATGACAAAAATAGACAATTCTATTATTAATTACAGCTAAATTTAAGAATTGTCTATCTCGGCAATCAATGATTTTCATCTTCATTCTCCTCTTCCTCAGTTTCCTGGTTATTATTTCGGCAACAAACTATATGAAGCGATGCTATATTGGGAGTAGATGTTCCTGTAAAGACGAGTTTATAAAGTCCGTTTTCCTCGTAGCTCGCTTTAAGTTCACTTTCAAATTGTATATAGCCATACCGTGGATCATTCTGTCCCATTTCTTCTAGACATTTACAAAGAAATATCACCTGTCTTTTCACAATGAATACTATTTCCTTTTGGCCCGTATCGATCGAATTAAACCGAATCGACATATGTTCCGAGAAAGAACAATGTCCTAGATCCTGTGTACCTGAGTTCAGGATGTACCGCTTATTCTTTATTACTTCATTGAATTTTTGAAGCATTTCCTTCAACTCATCAACTTCGGTATCGGACAAATCCCCATTACCTTTTACCTCATCGGCGAATTCTTCCTTACTGTAGCCAGCATCTATCTTTGTTAAGATGCGATCACGGATGGGATGAGCTAAATATTCATTGTCCGCCCCTTCGATGTTCTTGAATTTTCCTTCGTCCACAGGTTTTTGTACAAGCCTGGAAAATTCAAATACCTTTATGATTTCATCAAATCGTCTTTTATCGATATCGATATTTGGTAATTGACCATATTGGGTGATGAGCGATTGAAAACAAGGCTCGTTGGCCTCATCATTCAAATCCGGACCTGGAGGATTATGTGCTTTCCAGTCGATCGCGTCGACCATCGAAGTGAACGTCTCCATACTTTCCTTCGCTATAGGTTTCAATTTCTTTCTTTGTTCTCGTTCCTGCTTATCGCAAGAAGTCATGATCAATAAAATCAACAGTGCCAATGTAAAATACCTCGTTCTCATAATTTCTGATTTTTAATTCTGAAATAAATCTAACAACACTAGATGCCTTATTCAGAGACAATTAGATTTCCGATAGAACGAATGAGTAGATGAACACTTTGAGTTAGAATTTGAATGAAGCCCATGAAATAATTTATTATGCATGCATAGGAAAATTGAGAATATAATTGTATCTTCGTACCGCAAAAATCGGGAGCACTTTTAGCCCTATATTTGCCGAATATTTTTCAATTCTAAATCATTTCATTTATGAAAATAGCAGTGTGCATTAGCCATGTGCCAGACACCACTTCGAAGATCAACTTTACGGAGGGTGATACAAAATTCGACACCAACGGGGTTCAGTTTGTGATCAATCCGAATGATGAGTTCGGTCTCACACGCGCCATGTGGTTTAAGGAAAAACAAGGAGCAACAGTACATGTATTAAATGTAGGTGGCCCCGAAACCGAACCTACTTTACGTAAAGCTTTGGCTATTGGTGCCGATGAAGCTATACGAGTTAATACAGCCGCAACCGATGGGTTTTCGGTGGCTAAACAACTGGCCCATGTAATTGCCGAAGGTGGTTATGACCTGGTTATTGGCGGACGCGAATCTATAGACTACAACGGCGGAATGGTACCGGGAATGATAGCGAAACTAAACGATGCGAATTTTGTGAACACCTGTATCGGACTGGAGGTTGAAGGTGATACTGCTACCGCAGTGCGAGAGATCGATGGCGGAAAAGAAACTATAAAAACAAGTCTTCCTTTGGTAATTGGCGGACAAAAAGGACTGGTTGAGGAAAGCGACCTGCGTATCCCGAATATGCGGGGCATCATGCAGGCGAGATCTAAACCTCTACACGTAAAAGAAGCTGTTGACAGTCAAGCTGAGACAAGATCGGTTCAATTTGAAAAACCAGCACCCAGGGGAGCCGTTAAGCTTGTAGACAACGTGGACGAACTAATAAATCTATTACACAACGAAGCAAAAGTGATCTAAAATTATGGTATTAGTATATACAGAATCTGAGGAAGGAAAATTCAAAAAAATAGCACATGAGGCGGTTTCCTATGCCAAAGGAGTTGCAGACATGCTGGGGACCACTGTAACAGCTGTTACCGTAAACGCTGGAGATACTTCCGAGTTAGGAAACTTCGGTGCGTCCAAAGTCCTTGAAGTAAACAATAACGCTCTCGCCAATTTCAATGCAGAGGCTTATGCCAAAGTTGTTTCAGAAGCTGCAAATAAGGAAAACGCAACTGTAGTGGTACTCACTTCCAGCGCGAACAGTAAATTTATGGCACCATTGGTAGCTGTAAACCTTAATGCAGGATACGTTCCCAACGTAACAGCTTTGCCGGAGAGCACTTCACCCTTTAAGGTAAAACACAATGTGTTTACAAATAAGGCATTTTCAATTACCGAGATCACAACAGATGTGAAGGTGATCGGGGTGGCAAAAAATGCCTTCGGTCTTGTTGAGAACCAAACCACCGCTACCGCAGAATCGTTTGCACCGGAGGTTTCTACCGGTAACAGCGAAGTGGTATCGGTAGAGAAAGCAACCGACAAAGTAACGATTGCCGATGCAGAAATTGTGGTTTCTGCCGGAAGGGGAATGAAAGGCCCGGAGAATTGGGGTATGATAGAAGAACTGGCGGCCACACTTGGGGCTGCGACGGCATGTTCCAAACCCGTTAGCGATATGGGCTGGAGACCACATTCTGAACACGTTGGCCAAACAGGAAAACCCGTTGCTTCCAATCTTTATATTGCGATAGGTATTTCGGGAGCGATCCAGCATCTTGCCGGGATCAATGCTTCCAAAGTAAAGGTGGTGATCAATAACGATCCGGAAGCACCTTTCTTTAAAGCTGCCGATTACGGTATCGTTGGTGATGCCTTCGAGGTGGTACCTCAACTCACAGAAAAATTAAAAGAGTTTAAGGCACAAAACGCGTAAAATTTAGTATTTTGTGCTTCGAAAAAGGGCTGTTTAAATGAGTAAATCCCTTATTTAAGCAGCCTTTTAATATCCAATAGATTTATCGAATAAATGAGTTTAGTACGGCTAAATATTAAAGGAATATCGTATAGTCAGACCCAAAATGGTGCCTACGCCTTAATACTCAGTGAAGTGGATGGTGAACGAAAACTCCCCATAGTTATCGGTGCCTTTGAAGCACAATCCATCGCAATAGCCCTGGAGAAAGAAATTAAACCTCCCCGGCCCCTAACCCATGATCTTTTTAAGAATTTTGCAGATCATTTCGACATAGTTATAAAACAGGTGATCATACATAAATTAGTGGATGGTGTATTCTATTCGAGCATCATTTGCGAACGCGACACCATTGAAGAGATCATCGACGCTCGGACCAGCGATGCTATCGCCCTTGCTCTGCGGTTCAAAGCTCCCATTTTTACCTATAAGAACATACTGGACAAAGCGGGTATATACTTGAAGACCCAAAAGAAAAAAGAATCAACTTCCGAACAGGAAGAAGCCGTGATCGAGGAGCTACTTGCGGGTGATGACAAAGAATCTGTCGCTCCTAAACTAACCGAGGATTTCAGCAAATTCAGTTTAAAAGAACTCAATGAAATGCTGGATCAGGCAGTGGCCGATGAGAATTATGAAAAAGCTGCAGCGATAAGGGATGAGATCTCCAAAAGGTAAAAACACTATGCGAAAATTACTCTTGCTGTTACTGCTGGTTCTCTCCTTTGGAAGTCATTACGGACAAGAGCTGGAACAAACCTGGCACTTTTCAGCTATAGAGAATGAACAGGGCGAATCCCTCGTTTCTGTCGATTCTGATGTCGATTTTTTAAGCCTTTCAGAAGGAACTTTCAACTATGAGCTCGCTGCCAAGAATAACCTGAAGGCTTCAGGAGATTATATTATTCAGAATAATTTACTGCTATTCTTCTACGTACAACCCAACGACACCCTTAGAAGATACCGAATCACAGAACATACGGACAGCACCCTGGTCTTTAAAGAAAATAAGGTCTTATACAAATTTCGATCTTCAGTAGATAATACCCAGATGGCACCAACCCCAGCGAAACAGCAAACCCTGGCTGTTGATCCCTCCATAGGTTTGGGAGTTACCCTAAATAGTGTTATGCGGGGAGCCATAGGAATGATATTTCTAATTTTCATCTGTTACCTTTTAAGCAGTAATCGCCGCCAGATAAGCTGGCGCCTCGTTTTTTCGGGACTTGCCCTACAGCTGATCTTTGCAGTACTGGTACTGAAAGTTCCTTTTGTGGCTACCATTTTCGAATGGTTTTCAGAAAAAGTAGTAGCGTTCCTTTCCCTGGCCGATGTGGGCGCGAATTTTGTATTTGGTGCCTGGCCGGATCTTGCCGAAATTTTCCAGGTAAGGTTCGACGCAGATGGAAATGTGGTAAAAGAATCCTTTACCATAGGTTATATTTTTGCATTTAAAGTTTTACCTACCATCGTTTTCTTCTCCGCCTTCACCTCTTTATTGTATTACCTCGGAATACTCCAGAAGATCGTATATGCCTTTGCCTGGGTAATGAGTAAGACCATGAGACTATCCGGTGCAGAAAGTTTAGCTGCCGCTGCTAATATCTTTATCGGACAAACCGAGGCACCACTTGTTGTGAAACCCTATCTGGAGAAAATGACCAAAAGTGAAATGCTTTGCCTCATGGTAGGCGGTATGGCGACTATTGCGGGAGGTGTCCTCGCTGCATTCATTGCTTTTTTAGGAGGCGATAGTGATGCGGAACGTGTGATCTTTGCCAAACATTTATTAACCGCTTCCATTATGTCTGCTCCTGCAGCTATCGTAATAGCGAAGATGTTATACCCCGAAGTTGAAACTGTAAGTACCAAACTTAGTATTGCCCGGGATAAAATTGGC
>QQUG01000002.1 GCA_008501705.1 Flavobacterium sp. | reverse complement strand
TCACCGCAAACCAGGCGGTCCATGGGCCTTTCGTTTTCCATATCTCGTTTTACATCTTCTGTGGCAGTGACCTGGTCCGGGGTATCTTCGTATATGAAGGACGATTCCAATTCGTGTTGCAGATACGAATCTGGGGCGAAAGCTTCACCTTTTTGCAGACGGCGTTTCGCGTAGAGTTCTATAAGATTGAAGGCGATCTCCTTGACACGCTTCTTGGTCTTCTGTTTTAATTTTTTCCAGGCAGCGCTTCCCAGTTTGTAGATCTTGGGAACAGCGCCATCTTTTCCGTTGTATTTAGAGATCTTATGAAGCGAATGAATACTTAGGTACAAAATATCCCTTTCGCCGTAAATAAGTTTAATAGCTTCCTGCTGTTTACCTTCTACGTCTATCTTTTGCAGCCCACCAAATTTCCCTATCCCATGATCGATATGGGTAACATAATCACCCACTTCCAGATTGGTAAGTTCTTTAAGAGTGATCGCCTGTTTTTTGGCATAGCTGTTTTTCAGATGAAACTTATGGTATCGCTCAAAGATCTGGTGATCGGTATAGCAGACATTTTTCTGATCGTGATCTATAAAACCATTGAACAAGGGAAAAACGATGGTTTCAAATTCGTCCACTTGCTGCTGGGCATCTTCGAATATATCATGAAAGCGTTTCGCCTGCTGTTCACTACTGCAAAAAATGTAGTTCTTATACCCCTTTGAAGAGTTGGTGTTGAGGTTTTCAATGAGCAGATCGAATTGCTTGTTGAACGAAGGTTGAGGTGTAATATTAAATGTAATATTGCATTTTGGCGATGACTCTGCTGTATTGTGCAGATCTATCACAGAAAATCCCTCGAGCTGAGCTTTCAGAAGTGCAGAGGTGCAGAAGAGATCGGAAGGTGGGCTCATGGCCACAGTGGATTCGGTTTCTTGAAAGGCGTTCTCTGCCTTTTTAAAAAGCTTATCCATTGCCGAGGATAGCAGCTCTCTGTTTTTCAAATAAATAATTGTTTTTGCTGAAATATATTTAAGGAAACTCTCTCGATTTTCCTGAACCATTTTATTTTCAACATTCGGAATAATTGAGATTCGCTTTACCTGTTCCAGGGAAAGTTGAGTCTCCACATCGAAGGTCCGTATGCTATCTACTTCATCTCCAAAGAATTCGATGCGGTACGGCTCGTCATGGCTAAAGGAAAATACATCCAGTATTCCCCCTCTTACCGAAAACTCTCCGGGCTCCGTAACAAAATCGGTTCGTTTAAAACGATATTCAAACAGCACTTCATTGACAAAATCCACACTAACTTCTTCGCCTACCTTTAGCTTCAGCGTGTTCTTTTCCAACTCCCTTCGTGTAACAACTTTTTCGAACAATGCCTCGGGATAGGTGACAATGATGGCTGGCTTTCGTCTGGAGTTGATGCGGTTAAGGACCTCGCTTCGCAGGAGAACGTTCGCATTATCGGTTTCATCTATCTGGTATGGTCTGCGATAACTCCCGGGATAAAACAGTACATTCTGGTCTCCCAGCAGATTTTCCAGGTCGTTCAAGTGGTAGGCAGCATCTTCCTTATCGTTGAGGATGAGTAAATATGGAATTTCAGAAGTCCTGAAAAGATTAGCTATTACCAATGAAAGGGAAGATCCCACCAGGCCGTTAACTCCTATGTTTTCTTCAGAATTGGCAATAGCCTGCCGCAGTTTTCGTATTTCCGAAGACTGTTCAAAAAGCGACCAAACCTGGGCTTTACTCATTGCGGGCAAAGATAATACAGCCTGATATTAAATAAAACAGTTAACCAACTTTTCTAGATCTTCTCGGGTATTGTATAAATGTGGAGAGACCCGTATCGCCTCGCCTCTATACGAAACCTGGATGTTACTTTCGGTGAGAGCTTTTTTTATTGCCTCCATGGGTTTTTTCCCGCTTGCATAGATCCCGAACAAATGATGCCCGCGGTATTCCGGAGCTTCTACAAAATAACCGGAACCTTCAAGGGTTTTTATTGGCTCAGCTGTAATCTCTTTGCAGTATTGCTGAATAGCTTCCGTAGTCCAGGTTGAGATCTGCCTAATGGCCTGGGCCAGCATTGGGACGAGGATAAAGTTGCTGGATTCGCCCATATCGTAGCGACTTGCTTTTGGTTTAAAACTCGGGTTGTATTTGGCGAGATTTGTAAAATCTTCACTTCCCTGGTGATTTATCCAGTTGTCTTCCAGTGGAGAACCCTTATAGAATCGTTCGCCAAAATATGCCATTCCCAGGCCATAAGCCCCCATAAGCCATTTGTAGCCTCCGCATATTAGTGCATCCGGCCTAATTTCCTCAATAGAAAATGGCATGGCACCTATACTTTGTGTCCCGTCTATAATGAGATAAGCTTCCATAGCCAGGGTTTTATTACGAACGGCTTTCAGGTTGAAAAGAGTTCCGTCAGACCAATGTACCTGAGGTATTGCCACTACCTTGGTCCGTTCGTTTATAGCATCCATTAACCGCTTGTTCCAAAGTGATCCTCTGCCTGGTGTTAAAGGTGGGGCACTTACTGTGATTAGCTTAACACCATGAGTCTTTTCCAGTTCCATCCATCCGTAAACATTACTTGGAAACTGATCTTCAAGCATAACGATCTCATCGCCTCTCTCAAACGGGATATTTTTAATTACAGTCCCAATACCGTATGAAACCGATGGGATGATGGACACGCAATCTGGGTGGGGTGCGTGAATTAACTGTGCAAACCTTTCTTTAAGTAGTTGCCGATCTGTAAAGAAATCATGGCTCTTTATATGCTGGGGATTGGATTTTCGTTTCAGATTTTCAATCCCTATTGTTTCAACAGATTGCAGGAAAGGAGACATGGTTGCGCAGTTAAGATAAGTAACCTCATCTGAAAGAGAGAACAAATGTTTTTGACATCTTAGCATTATCGACTTAGGTTTTGTTTTAATTTTTTAATGGGACTTGTTTCACGATTCTTATACCCATGTACCGAACTGCTTAAAAAGAGTATAGCCGTACAAAGAATGGCTATAATTTTTACAGTTGCATTACTATCCCAGTTGGCCACTGCAATAGCAGTCAGCGCCCAGGCACCCACCAAAGCGAATTCCCGCATGCTGCGGGTCCAGGTAAGCACCAGCCCGATCGAGGTTGCGATAATGATCATAACCACCGTCCATATGGTTTCAGAAATTCCAAAACCATCCCATCCTATCTTTACCAGCCAGGTGGCAACATTAGCAATACTCGCTACGGTAACCCATCCGCTGTAGATCACAAATGGCCACCATAAAAAAGCGATCACCGACAAGGGGGCGTCCCAGCGTTCCATATTATTGTTAACAACTATCTTCAGTAAAGAAAATAATAGCAGGAATATACATAGTACTGAAAGGCCTGTATATTGGTAGATCCAGCAGTAAACCCAAAGACAATTTGCTATACAGGAGAGGATAAACCACCAGCCTGTCTTACCTACAAAATCATCGTCATTAACCCGCGTGAACAGGCTTCGGCTCTGAAAGATCACAAAAGCTATGAGGAAGATATAGATAAGTCCCCAGATGGTAAATGCATAGGGTGCCGGAGTAAACAAACTGTTTACCTGGGACGATACTTCACCAATAGTGGTATTATTCATTACCCCGGTATTAGACAAATAATTGATAAACAGGACAGCGATCAATGCGATAATATTGAGAATTTGTAACGTTCTTTTCATACGTGATTCTATATCGTTTTAATTGACCTTGATCTTGGCGAATGTCTTTTGTACTACCTTACGGTCTTCATAGGTTTTCAGAACCACAAAGTACCATCTTCGCAAAACGCTGTCGACCGTAAAAATATCTCCTTTCTTGTGATTGGCGATGGATTTTTCAAATTCAGGGACCATAGTTTTTTCGTCGAACCAGCCCAGGTCTCCCCCCTTAAGCGAACCACTAGAATCCATAGAATATTTGGAAGCAAGGGAAGCAAAAGATTCGCCTTTGGCATATTGTTTCAAAATTTTGGTGCGTATCCCGTCTATTTTTCGGTATCGATGTACCCTGCCATCGAGAAAGATATAACTCACCCGGAACTGTTTAATACTATCCAGGCTAATTAATTTGTACATAAATGATTCGTCCCCAACTGCAAGAATGTAAGGGCTGCTCCCTGGCTTTTGTGTTTCATGATCGGACCAGTTTTGGTCGTTAAGCGTAAGTTTTTCAGCTTGTATGGACCATCCCGGTAAATATTCACTGGCATAGTTTATTTCTTCTTCCGTTTTAATATCATCCAGAACTGCCTGTGCTTCGGCCCTGGTTTGACTGTAGCAAACAGGGCTAGCTGACAGTATAAATACAAGGGTTAACACGACGGGACTTGCCGCCCTAAGAATAAGGTGCGCAAACTGAATTATTTGGCCAGGGATATATTTCATAGAATTTTGAATAAAGATAGGAGTTGTTCTTCTTTTAGTTGAAGAATTATGTAAAGATTTAGGAGGTTTTTTCCGAAGAAAATATCGGTTTAAAAGCGCGAATAGTTTTATTTTTGTAATATAAAATTGAATTATGACATTTACCGAATTATTTGAAAGTGGAGAAAAATCCAGAAAACTTAGTCATTTTGCTTCTATTATGCGCATGGCTCTGGTTAATGGTGAACTGGTTGAAGAAGAGAAGCGGTTACTCATGCGTTTTGCCGAGAAACTTGATATTACTCCTTCCGAACTGGCGAAGATAGAAAAGGACCCTTCCGTATATCCTATGAATCCTCCTAATTCGGCGGAAGAACGTTTAGCAATGATGCTCGATCTTTTCAAGATCATATTTGCCGATAATGAGATTGATGATAATGAGAAGGAGCTGTTGAAACGTTATGCCATAGGTCTGGGATACACAGAGGATTTGGCGAATAAATTAATCAAGCGATCCATTCAGATATTCGAAGGTGGGCTTGACCTTGAGGATTACAGATACTTGCTTAATAGAAAGTAAGACCGGATTTACTTAAGATTCCCGAATGAGTTGTTCAATACATCTGAACAGCTCATTTTTTGTATATGGCTTTGGGAGAAATGCCGAGGCACCTGCATCCAATACAGCTTTCTGTTCTTCTTTCAGGGTATTTCCACTGGCGATAAGAATGGGCAGATTAGCGATTACATCTTGCTCATGACCGCGAATCTTTTTTATAAGATCGATACCGTCTATATCGGGCAATGCAGATTTAAACATCATAAGATGGTAGCGATTGTTTTCCAATAGTTCGAAGGCATGATCGGAGTTGATGGCCATTTCTATCACATAACCCTTTTCGTTGTTGAGAAAGGTTTTCATCATCAACATCTGGTTGGTTGTCTCATCCTCAACTATTAAAATGCGCTTACTCATCAGGATGCCGGAACCTTTAGGAACAGTTTTCGTACCCTTAGATGGGGGTCGCACCTTAAAGGGGAATTCGCAGGTGAACATAGTGCCTTTTCCTTCTTCACTAACCACCTGAACCTTTCCATCCAGAGATTCGGTAAGGTCCTTCACAATTTTTAACCCCAGGCCTTCACCCAAAGGTTTAAGTTTATCAACCTTTAACTGAAAATAAGAATCGAAGACCTTGTCGAGCTTGTCTTCAGGTATTCCCGTTCCACTATCTGAAATAAGGATTTTTATTTTGGTTTTATCTTTATCTTTATTTTCGGCCTTTACCAACATAGAAATATAACCGTCAGTTGTATTTCTGAAGGAATTTTCAAGTAGATTAAATAGTATCTGGTTTAGGCGGGCCGGATCCCCTATCAATTTACGCGGAACGTTATTGTCTATAGAAACATTGAATTCGACCGGGTGATCTGCATATTTTAAATTGAAATGGTTCTGAAGGTTATTTACCAGATGCCCCAGGTTGAAGTTCACACTTTTAATATCCAGTACACCTCGTTCTATTTTGGAGATATCCAGCATATCGTCCATCAGGATCTTCAGGTGTGTACCCGTTTTCTGCATAACCTTCAGGGTTTCATTCTGGTCGTAATCAAGTTTGGTCTCCTTGAGAATCTCCATAAAACCCAGCAGATTATTTAAAGGATTCCTGATCTCGTGGTTGAGGTTGGAGAGAAAATTATTTTTAAACTCCTCTTTGGCTTCCAGTAATTGTTTTTCGAAGGCTAGTTTGTTCTTTGCTATAGAGGCGACATTTTTTTCCTGAACCAAAGGTTGTGATGCTTTGTAATGTTCGGTAAAATCGAATATCAATAAATACAGCTTTTTACTTTTCCGAAGAAAATCAACATCCACTATACGCGGATTGCTTACGGAGTCTACATTTACACAGGGGAACTTGAGGCTGTCCTTTACCGATGGAAGTAAGTGGATCACTCCTTCGAAGAAAGGGTGGAGGTCCGCTATAGAACTTTTCTCCGGCAGATCGAAAATGGAGTTGTCACTTGCCAGAACAACCCCCTGATCTGTTATTTCTACTTCCTGAATTCTACGGTCTAAGATTTCGGTTTTTAAGTTCGCACTCATATTATAGTGTTCGTTTGGCAAGATCAAGAAACATAGCTTCTACGTTTTCTCCTGTTTTGGCACTGGTGAAATAGCAGTTTTCAAATTCTTTGTCCTTAAAGAATTTTGCAGTAAAGTCTTCAGTAAAGAGATCTGCTTTGTTTCCAACCGCACATACGGGGACCTTTTCATGATGTTTTGCTAAAAAGGCCATTTCGCTCTTAATATCTTCATAGGTTTCCTGTCTGCTCACATCGAACACGTAAATAAATCCCTGGCTACCCAGAAGATACGAACTACGGGCCTTCTCAATGGAATTATTACCTTCAATATCCCAAATAATAAGTGTTACAGCTTCGTCATTTACCATCACCTCCTTCTTCTTCACATGTACTCCTACG
Organism: Flavobacterium sp.; assembly: GCA_008501705.1. GTDB lineage: Bacteria > Bacteroidota > Bacteroidia > Flavobacteriales > Flavobacteriaceae > Pukyongia. The sequence continues at coordinate 12,130 of QQUG01000002.1, read as the reverse complement.
GTTACCAGATAATCCTCGCTAAAAGCACTATCGATATATCGGCGTACCAAACTCGTTTTTCCAACACCGAAATGCCCCAATAACACTATTTTTTTAACAGCTGCCATATCTATTTTTCACGGGTTAAAATAACGAAATAATTTAAGAGGAGGAGCAATCTAATACAAAGAGAATAAAAAGAATCTACAGATTCAATTTTTTCTCATCAAATTTATCAACCCTTTTGCTAAAATAGCAATGGTTAATCGCCTTAATTTTACTGTTTATAATAAGTGAGGCAAATCAGGGCCAGTCTTCCATGTGTTTAACTAGAATCTCTTCCACTGCCTCGCGAGACAGGGAGGTAATTTTTGAAGTGAGTTTTTTTGAAAGTTCTAAGAGGTTGTTCTCGAGTTTGCTTTCAAAACTTCGAGTGTAGTTCCCAGAGACTACAACGGCAATATAATAGGAAAAGAAATTCTGAATATGAATAGTATATAACTCGTATTCTATAGCCTCCAGATTCTGGGCTCCGCCGGAGAAAGCATCTTCAACAAAACTTTTAATGGCTGTGAGCATACCCGATACCATATCTTTATCCATGGTTTCGGTGGTGCTGTGATTTCCTAGAAGTAAACCAGATCCCTTTTCAATGATGAAAACTTCATTTACAATGGGCGAATTGCTTTCGGTTAAAATGAGGTCACTTTCTTTAACACCGGTAAACACTGAGCGCATTTTGCGTTTAAAGCCTGCTACAGAGAACGTATTGTTTACCTTCTTATTTATATTTTCTGAAAGTAATTTTATTTCATTCTGAATGTACCGTTTTATCATTTTACCCATGATAGGATACAATGCCTCGACCACCTGGTCTTTGGAGTTTTCGATTTGTTCTTTTAAGGTTTTAGTGATCGTTGGACCAAGGGTAGTAGGAATCTCCGACACAAATTGATCCAGTCGCTGTTCTATGATCGGATCTACTTTTTGAGATAGCTTCTCGCGTTTATCAAGCGTTTCCGATAAGGTGTCAAGGCGTTGAGAAACTGCCCGGGCAACTTCCCTGTCATCTATCAACAGGATCTCCCGAAGCAACTTTAATTTGTTCTCGTCCTCCTTTACCATTGTTATTAATATGGATTAAACAGGGCTAAGAGCTAATCTTTTCACCCAGGCTGATAAGCAGTTTCCCCAGCTCCTTGCGATCCACCTTTTCCTCGGTAAGAGCCTCGGCCCTGGCGTTTAAGGAATCTTCAAGATCTGTAATACGGATATTAACATCGGTGCTCAGCGAATCGATAGACTGCATCAACTCATTCCGAACTTCATCGATATACGCCTGAAGATCCTTTTTCTTATTTTCGAGGTCTTTTTTTAGAGTATTGAACTCACTGTCGTATTGTTCTATATTCTCCCCGAAGATGAGATTTTTTATAGCTTCTATCTTGGACGAAGAATCTATATTTCCAGTATTATCTTTTGGTGTAGTTTTTTTCGCCATGGCGCGAGAGTGTTAAAGATTTAGCTAAATTTAAGAAAAATGTTAACAAAAGCCGGATATTTTACAGTTTATGCATTTTGCATAAACTCTTCGGCTTTCAATACCATGTTTCGACTTCCACAGATAAATGGTACTCTTTGGTGCAGTTCTGTTGGTTGTATATCCAGGATTCTGGTAAAACCATTGCTTGCCAGCCCACCGGCCTGCTCGGCGATAAAAGCCATCGGGTTACATTCGTACAACAGTCTAAGTTTGCCATCCGGATTCTTCGCGGTGTTTGGATAGATATAAATCCCTCCTTTTATCATATTTCTATGAAAATCGGATACAAGTGACCCGATATAACGGGAGGTATACGGGCGATCCTCTTCCTCCTTCTGGCAGTATTTAATATAGTCCTTTACGCCCTGCGGAAAATGTACATAGTTTCCTTCGTTCACAGAATAAATGGAACCATCTTCAGGAAATTTCATATTGGGGTGCGAGTGGTAATAAGTCCCAATAGCAGGGTTAAGTGTGAAGCCATTAACACCGTGCCCTGTGGTGTAAACGATCATGGTTGAAGTACCGTAGATAATATAACCGGCCGCAACCTGCTTGTTCCCGGGTTGTAAAAAATCCTCCAGCGTTACCGGTGTACCGGAAGGTGTTACACGTCTGTAAATGGAAAAAATAGTCCCCACAGAAACATTTACATCGATATTGGAAGAACCGTCCAATGGGTCGATTAAAACCACATATTTGTTATCGTTATTCTGGTTCCTGCCTTTTATCGTGATGAAATGGTCCTCCTCCTCGCTGGCGATCCCACAAACGATCTCTCGGTTGGTAAGAGTTTTTATAAAGGCCTCATTGGCGTATACATCAAGTTTCTGCTGACTCTCCCCCTGAACATTTGTTTCACCTGCAGCTCCTAGTATATCTACAAGCCCGGCTTTATTAACCTCGTGGTTTACCACTTTGGCCGCAAGCCTGATCGAATTTATTAGGCGGGATAATTCTCCTGAAGAATACTTGAACTCTTCCTGATTTTCGATAATAAATTCCCCGAGGGTCTGATTTTTATGGCGCATTGTGGTTAAGGTGTTGCAGATTTAGGGCAAATATCGTGATTTTTGGAAAATTGAACCGATATTTGTTGCCAAACTCCACCCATGGAAATTATAATTAGAAATGCAGTTCGCGAAGATATGTCCTCGGTGCTTCAACTTATAAAAGAATTGGCCGAGTTCGAGAAAGAACCGGATGCGGTTGAGGTGACCGTCGAAGAGCTTGTAGATGCCGGATTTGGTAAGCAAAAGCAGTTCGACTGCTTTGTGGCCGAAGTTGGACAAAAGATCGTGGGAATGGCTCTGGTCTATTTTAGATTCTCCACCTGGAAGGGGAAAACGGTTCATCTGGAAGATCTCATTGTCACCGAAAATATGCGGGGTAAAGGCGTAGGACAGACTTTATATCGCCGCGTACTGGAGTACGCGATGGACCAGGGAGTGAAAAGGGTAAATTGGGTAGTCCTCGATTGGAATAAACCGGCTATCGAATTTTACGAACGCAGTGGAGCGACAATTTTAAGTAACTGGTGGCAGGTAGAGATGGAAGAACCTGCTCTAAAAGCATATATCGGTAAAAAACAATGAAAGTATTTAAGTTTGGAGGGGCCTCTGTAAAAGACGCCGAAGGAGTTCGGAACCTAAAAAAAGTTATAGATACCAGCGAAGAAACAAATCTCACCGTGGTGGTTTCGGCTATGGGAAAAATGACCAATCACCTGGAAGGGATTGTTAGCTCATACCTGGGGAAAAATGATGATCTGGGTTCTCAAATAGTGGAATTTCGAGAGTACCATCATAATATAATGAGGAAATTATTTCCTAACCAATCCCATCCTGTATTTGATGAGGTTAGAAAATTTTATGCAAAGCTGGAGAACTTCCTGGATACTAACCGCTCACAAAAACACGCCTATGTTTACGATCAGGTGGTTTGTTATGGAGAGTTGATCTCTACCACGATCATCTCCGCATTTCTTCTGGATGAAGGGTTGAAAAACAGCTGGCTGGATGTAAGAAGCTGTATTGTTACCGATGCTAATTTCAGGGATGCTAAAGTAGATTGGGAAAAGACACAACAACGGATCACCGAAAATGTGAGTGTTGAGGGAATTACAGTTACCCAGGGGTTCCTGGGCTCCGATCTGGAAAATAATTTTTCCACTACCCTTGGGCGCGAGGGAAGTGACTACACCGCTGCTATTTTTGCTTATTGTCTGAATGCCGACAGCGTGACCATATGGAAAGATGTTCCGGGGGTATTAAATGCCGACCCCAGGTATTTTGGTAATACTCGTCTTTTGCATAACATCTCCTATACCGAAGCTATTGAACTTGCCTTCTACGGGGCCTCTGTAATTCACCCGAAAACCTTACAACCCCTTCAGCGTAAAGAGATCCCATTGTTTGTGAAGTCGTTCTTAAATCCCGAAAATGCTGGTACTTGCGTAGGAAAGGGGGTCACCCTCAATCCCGAAACTTCTTGTTTCATCCTGAAACGAAACCAGGTCTTGATCTCTTTGTCTTCCCTGGATTTCAGTTTTATGATGGAAGATAATATTAGCGACATATTCCGTTGGCTTCATGAATTTAAAATGAAAGTTGAACTCATTCAGAATTCTGCTATTAGTTTTTCGGTATGTGTGGATAACAAATTTAACAGGCTGGACGATCTGCTGGCTCGTTTGAAGGAACGATTTAAAGTGAGTTGCAACGATGGTGTTACCCTATATACGGTTCGGCATGCAAAGCCTTCCGAAATTGACGCCTTAATGGAGAATAAGACCGTATTGTTAAAACAAGAAATCCACGATACAGTGCAGATCGTGATTAAAGAATAACTAATAGTGTTTCGCTATATTTGTGTTCACAGCTAAGGAAACTGTAGCACGTATAAACAACCAAAACCCATGGGATTAGTTAATGCCAAAGAAGTGGCCAGTGCCATCAATGTCGATAAATTCGGCTTTATTGGTACTTTCATGGGCTGGTCTTTAATGAAGTTGCTCAAGATCGACACCATGAATAAGATCTATGACCGCAACAAACATCTTAGTGACCTGGAGTTTATCAATGCCCTGTTGGATGAATTCGAGATCAAATTCGAAATTCCTGAGGAAGACCTGAAACGTATCCCAAAATCCGGCACCTTCATTACCATTAGTAATCATCCGTTGGGCGGGATCGATGGTATATTGTTATTAAAATTACTTTTAGAACACCGTACCGACTTTAAGATCATTGCAAACTTTTTGTTACATCGCATTGCGCCCTTAAAACCGTATGTGATGCCTGTAAATCCCTTTGAGGACCGCAAAGATGTAAAATCCAGCGTGCTCGGATTTAAAAATGCACTTTCGCATATGAAGGATGGCCATCCATTAGGGATCTTTCCGGCAGGAGAGGTTTCTACGTATCGGGATGGCAAACTGGTGGTTGATAAACCCTGGGAAGTGGCAGCGATGAAGCTTATAAAAAAAGCCGAAGTTCCTGTCCTGCCAATATACTTTCATGCCAAGAACAGCAAGATGTTTTATCGTTTGGCGAAACTAAATGATACTTTTCGCACTGCGAAATTACCTTCGGAATTACTCACACAAAAAGAAAGGTTGATCAAAGTGCGTATTGGTAATCCTATTTCGGTGGCAGACCAGCGCGAACTTGAAACTCTTGAAGAATTTACCGAATTCCTTCGGAAAAAAACCTATGTGCTCGCTAATCCGTTTCAGAAGAAAAAATTACTAGAGAATATTCCGAAGACACTTAAAATTCCGAAGGCACCTAAAAAAATAGCGGGAGCCGTTTCTACCGAGATGATGGAATCGGAGATCGAAATTCTGAGAAAGGATGATAAAAGACTCCTTATAAGTAAGAATTACGAGGTCTTTCTGGCACCTGCAGATTATATTCCCAATACACTACAGGAAATTGGACGACTGCGGGAGATCACTTTTCGAGAAGTAGGGGAAGGGACCAATAACGCCACCGACCTGGACAAATTCGACAGCTATTACCACCATATGTTTCTATGGGACGGAGATGCTAAAAAACTTGTGGGTGCGTATCGAATGGGACTGGGCTCCAGGATATTCCCTCAATATGGAATCGATGGCTTCTATCTGCAGGATCTGTTTAGATTTGAACCCGAACTCTACCCAATGATGGAACAATCTATTGAGATGGGTAGGGCATTTATTATTAAAGAATACCAGCAACGACCTATGCCCTTATTCTTGCTTTGGAAAGGGATAGTGCATACCACGCTGAGGTTTCCGGAGCACAAATTTCTTATTGGTGGGGTAAGTATTAGCAACAAATTTTCGGAATTCTCCAAGTCGCTCATGATCGAATTCATGAAATCCAATTATTACGATCCGTACATCGCACAATACATCAATCCGAAGAAGGAATTTAAGGTAAAATTAAAGGATGCGGACAAAGATTTTATTTTCGACGAGACCGAGGCGGATCTGAACAAGTTCGACAAACTTATAGACGAGGTAGAGCCGGGGAGTCTTCGCCTTCCGGTGCTCATCAAGAAATATATCAAACAGAACGCGAAAGTGGTTGCCTTCAATGTGGACCCTATGTTTAATAATGCGGTAGACGGGCTTATGTATATCCGGATAGCCGACCTTCCCGAAAGTACCGTTAAACCTGTGATGGAAGAGTTCCAGGCAGAACTGGAGAAAAAGTATCTCGGCAAGGAGGAGGAAGAATAATTTAATCCTTGGCATTACTTAGTAATGCGATGTATTTCTCCATTCGTTTTTTAATGTTCTCCAAGCCATACCCGGGATGATAGGCGAAAGTTGAAAAAGTATTTGCGTACGTAAGCAGATCTCCACCCTTTCCATCGAGCATAGCCCGCTCAAATTCTGCCATCTTTAGCTGGACCACTACACTATTTTCATCATTCTTCAAGAATTCGATCTGTCTTTGAAGCGTAAGCAACATTCCCGATTTCCAGGGGTCGGTAAGATTTTCGCAATTTTCAGGTTTCAGCGTACAGGTGTCGATCTCCATAGCAACACCTATCATCAGGTTCTTGAAATCAACATCTGCTCCGGGAATTTCGAGTTTCTGAACTTGTTTGGTCACTTCCCCGATAACCGGGTTTTTAGGGCAACCCAATAGCGGTAACGAAATTATAAGCGCAAAGAGAAATAATCTTTTCATGACATCAGGAATTTCAATAAAACTACTATCGAAACCTGATATTTGTATCTAAGAAAATATGGACCAGCAAAATTTACCAGAATTCATACAGGGGATTAAACTTTTAGTGTTTTTGTTGGTCTTATTGTGTAGTTGATGATGATTCAGTGATGGAATTTAGGAGGATATCTACTTTCACTGAAACTAAAAAGCGAGGGACCTGTCCCTCGCTTTTATCTTTTTTTGAGTTTAAACGGCTAGCGATATTCAGGATTTTCAAAACTCCATCGGCTGCCATCATCCCAGTCTCCTCGTGAGTTTCCATAAGAATCGTAGCCATTGTTCTTTTTCAGCATAGACGCAAGATGAAGCAGGTTGTAGGTCATAAATGTGGTGTTTCTATTGGTAAAATCGTTATTTCTGGCATTGCTTTCCTCGTCCATATAACTTGGTCCCGGACCAACTTCACCTATCCAGCCCGCGTCCGCCTGAGGGGGGATACTGTAGCCAATATGTTGTAAGGCGTACAAGATACTCATGGAACAATGTTTTACTCCGTCTTCGTTCCCTGTGATGAGACATCCGCCTGCCTTTCCGTAGAAATAATACTGGCCATCTTCATTTCTCCTACCACTTTCTCCGTACAAGCGTTCGATCAACAAAGTTGCAACAGATGATTTTTCACCGAGCCAGATAGGTGAACCAATAATTAAAATATCGGCGTCATCTACTTTTTTCCAAAGCTCGGGCCAATCGTCATGAGAAACGCCGTGTTCGGTCATATCGTGGTAAACGCCAAATGCCACATTGTGATCTACAAAACGTAAATGTTCTACTTCCACCCCTTCCTTTTTCATGATATTGGCCGACAGGTTCATCAGACCTTGTGTATGACTCATTCGCGGTGTTTTTTTTAGCGTACAATTGATAAATAATGCTTTTAAGTTCGAGAAGTCGGGTTTCATAGTATTGGTTTTATAATTAGAAAGTGTTTTGTGTTGGTCGTGGCTTATTCCAGGTTAATTACATCGTTGGTGCGAGTAATATGATATCCTTTCCGTATGATCTCTTTATAAGCCGTACTGTTGGTATCCAATACCGGGTTGGTATGATTAAAATGAATGAAATGTATTTTATTTTTTTCTGAAGCTGATAATGCTTCAAACATCGCCATCGATTCGATGATAAAAGGATGAGGTATTTCTGAAATATCCCGGTTTTGTATCTCCTCCCCATCGAAGAAGGTCGCATCGATGAACGCATGATCAACTTCAGAAATTACTTTTATAATGGACGTCTTCCACTTCTGCCATTTATCTATATCGGGGATGAATAATATCCTCTTAGCTTCACAGTCGATCATAAAACCAATCGTTTCCGAATACTCATCCCTATGTGGAACCAGTAGCGGAGTCACCTTAAGTTGTGGAGCCAATGTTACTTCTTCACCGGCTCTGAGTTTTTGTAGTGATATGTTTTTATTGGCTACTAATGCATCCCAGGGGCCATTCGATTCTAAAAATTGCTGCATTCGTGGCATAGTGTAAACCGGAATTTCGGTCGCGCTTGCCGCTTCTTTACCCAAAAACATGAGTCCGGTATAATGACCAATGTGGGCATGCGAAATAAAGATCCCATCGGGGAATTCATCAGCAGATCCTGCCATGGTTTGTAGCGATTTCAACTGAGAGGTGATATCGGGAGTAGCTTCAAACAAATACGTCTTGCCCTGATGTACAAGCCCCAGTGATACTACTTTTCTCATGGGATCTGGTTTCTCATAAAGCCCTTTACAGCAGTCTTTTTTACACCCAATATGGGGAGATCCACCATCCTGGATAGTGCCTAGAACAATTAGGGAACTTTCGGGAATTTTCACCGGACGAACCACAATAGGGTTTTCATTGTGAATTTCCGATTGTTTCTCCCCACAAGACAAGAAAATTATAAGAAATAAGAAGAATGGGATCAACTTCATTCTTTCGGACTGTATTTTAGAATCGTCATATATTTTGTCCACGGCCCTACTTTGTCCTTGTATTGTTTAGCAAGTACACGGCTTATTTGAGCAATATGGCCCTGATCATGAACCACCCACGCGCTTAATAGATTTTGCAAGCTCACAGGCCCTAATGAAGGATGAATACCACTACGTTGTAGGTCGGATTCGGTCAATTCAAATCCTTTTAATTGTTCAAGATTGGATCTTCGTAAGGACTCGAATTCCTCAAGAAGATCCTCTATAGACTTTCCCTTGCTTTCTTCAAATTGGGCAAAACGATCATAAGGCTGAAAGGTCTTCTGGTCACTATCGTTCATAATGATAAAAGTACGGGGGATCCAGTCTGTTCGTTCACCATGCACCAAATGACCAACCACATCGAAAGGGCTCCAACTATTGCCACCTTCGTTCTTATGGGTCCAATCATCCGGAAGCCCGGATAACAAGGTTTTAAGAACATTGGGGGTTCGTTCCAGAAGGGCGATAGCTTGTTCAATTTTAAAATTCATAAGCTGTTTTAAAGTGGTTGTAACTCAACCTGGTTTTTTATATTTCCGCATCCTTGATAATTAAGCTGTTCGCCCACATCCATTAATTGGGGTAGGTTATCCAACTTGCATAATACCTCAATGGCTTTGCATAAACCTTGGAAGAGTACATCCTGGTCTAAAGGCAATTGCGGCCTGTAATTGCCGGCCTTGAGGGGAAGCTGGTAGCCGCAGCCATCAAGGAATGCTGCTTCAATTTTCATTAATTCGGAAGGAGCATACCCATTGATCTTCCTGCCTAAACCTTCATGGACTCGCCCTACGTAATTTAGTTGAGTACTACCGTGTTCGTTCGAGAAATGTTTCCAGGCATCGGTGTTGTCGCAAATAGTTCCTACAGCACACTGCATGGCACACTCCGGATGTAAATTGTTGCTGTGAAAGGCAGCATAAAGTTTTCTAATAGCGCGGTCGAAACGAGAAGAAGTAATCATTACAAAACGATATTAAATTTCACAAAAAGGTACGAAAAAATGTAAGGTAATTCTACAGTTTAACAGCTGCAATAGGAATTACATCGTAATTGTGTAGGAATTGAATTAATTTGGGGTATAATTTGTTTACTTTCAAATAAATAACTAACTAAAATTGAAATTATGAAGATATTACTTTCCCTATTATCCCTTATACTGCTGTTTGGTTCATGTAAGAACGAGCACGAAGGGGATCACGACAATACCGATGCAGTTGCGGCTGTCTTCGAGGCAAATTCTAAAACCATTATGGCCAACCTAAAAGGCTGGCAGGAAGAGAATCTGGACTATTCTATGTATGCAGACGATTTCTATATGTTCGATACTGCATTTGGTGCAAAGAAAGATTCCTTAACATTGGAAGAGATGAAAGCATTCGATAAGCAGATGTGGGCAGATTACGATTTCCGTATGGTGAGTGAAGTGGTCTTGTTGCCCGGGGTAGAAAGAGGAGGAACAAAACCGGACGGTTCGGTAAGGCATTACCCGCTTTGGGAAGTTACCATAGCTGCCACAGACTCTACCGAGGCTCGTAGTGCGACCATACAGTTATACGAGTCCTTCGACTTTAACAAAGATGGAAAGATCGTGAGACAACAGGTGTATGGAGACTTCACCGGCCTGATGATGTATTTGCATGCAAAAGAAGAGACCATGGACGACAATTAACAACATCTTTATAAAACATAAAAGCCTTCATGTAGTGGAGGCTTTTTTATGTTCGACCCTGATCGTCTTTCTCTTTTTTCTCTTCTTTTTTCATTTTTTTATAGCGAAAGTAGAGTCGGATACCGAGTCGCGCGAAGAGAATCACAGCAATAATGGTTATAATGTCTATTGCATTCACTTCCCGGAAATTAATTCAGATTCGATCTCATCTGCAGTGGCTTGTAATATCCTGGCGAAGTTTTGTAAAAAATCTATTTTGGTATTGTCTGTTTCTATCTTCAAATTGATCAGGTTCTCCAGTTCGAGATTATTGGTAAAAATAGAATAATCGGTAGGAGAATTTATTTCAACCATATCGCGGCCTCCCGTCATTCTGGCGTAATTTATATTTTTCATGATGAAGGGTTCGATGATCGTATTGAGCTGGGTGAGGGCATATGAATCCACCACTTGAGAGAATTTCAAATTTTGTTTGATACGGAGCAAAAGCGTTTTCAGTCGAATATTTTCCAGGGAGGAAATATTTTTATCGTTTAAGAATTCACCGGTGGTAGGCATGTCGAAAACAACACTTATCACTTGCGATAGCCCTTCAAGGGATTCGTATATGTTCACCAACGAATCCTGGTTCTGTAAACTCATCAGGTGTAATGACCGTTTGTTGCTGGTCTTAACCACAGAGTCAATAGCTCCTATCTTATTATTGGCTTGTATCCTGGAATCATTGATCTCATCGAGCATGCGTTCGAAGGTGGCATTTAGTTCTTGCCGTTGAATACGTTCGGCATTCCAGGTATTGAGTTGGAGCGCGATTAAAATACCCACTACCACAAGTATTATTTCCCCAATGGCGTAGAGCAGATATTTACTCAATTTGTTATTGGATAGTAAACTTTGGCGAATTTTTCTGAAGACCTTGATCATATCTTTATTTCAGATTTTGGTTGGAATTTGTTCAACGCCATATTTAAAATCTATTGGAATTGAAGTTGCCATAGAATTCCTAATATAGAATATTATCCAGTATCCTGTCCAGGTGTTGTTCTCTGGGTTTAAATTTATTATCTGCCAGGAATATCTCACTAATCTCCTTTCGAAATTCTACAAGTTCCATATGTGAATACTCATGTTGATCTATCCCTCCCCGAATTTTCGCCAAACGCTTTTTATTCTTGTCCATTTTAAATTCGGCGTACATTTTTTCGAAGGTTTCCTCGTCTGTTTTAGATTTGATCAAACTCAATTCTTCCTCATCGATCTCTTTATCTATTTGCGCCGCGAGAAGCATGATATAGATCTGTAATTCGTGTTTGGTCCAATTGGGTGTTTTGTGTTTCATGGGTATTTATTTTTGAAATATTTGAAGATAGCCAATTTTAGGATGAAATTTAAATATTTACACTTGCATTAGAATTGGAAATAGATAAATTGCTCACCACTTCCCTGCGAAATAACGATAAGAAAGAACAGGATCGCCCAAAATACTCCAAATAGCCAGGGATTGGTTTTCTGCGCTACTTCCTTCATGGACGTATTACGCATCACCCAATGACAAATAAATAATCCGGTTATAACCAGCATTACTTTTACAATGTCGAATTCGTACAAGACCTTTGCGCCTTCGTCATTTAAGAAGAACATGGACTTTATCATATTCCAGGCGGTGCCAAATTCCCTGGCCCGAAAGAAGACCCAGGTAATATTTACCAGGGTATAGGTGAGAAAGGCTAATAGAATACCATTCCATGCAT
>QQUG01000110.1 GCA_008501705.1 Flavobacterium sp. | reverse complement strand
TACAAAGGCTTGTGTAAATCGGGTTTCGTTGAGGTAGTTCTGGGTTATTAAATGATGGATGATGAGATCGATGGCCTCTGGGATCATTCTCATTTCCTTTAATTTTTGCTGCACTTCCTTATGGCATCTTTCCCGATAGGCACAGTAGCGTTCCATACGGGACTTAGCTTCTTCTATTGAATATGTACGATGTTTTTGCACTTAGCGAAATTACTATATTTTACTTTCCCTTTAAGTAATTGGAAATTGCGTTAGGGGTAGTAGCGGCATCCTTTTTGTCTCTTCGAGTGATTTTTTTGACGGAGGAGAAAAAATTGTATCGAGAAGTTCTCGATTCACCTCACTTGGATCGGTACTCGAATTGACAAAAAGATATAGCGGATAACCCGACGGTGAAGTGAACGCAGTTCTACTTCACCGGAACGCCCAAAAGGAGGGAATAAAAAAAACCCTCCCGAAATAAATTCAGAAGGGTTTCTTGGGTTATTTGATCTGATTACCATCTTTATCTAAAAAATGATATTCGAGGTACGTGTAAGCATCTCTTGGTTGAATGTTCACCCATTTTTTGTGCTTCATGAACCATTTGGTTCGCACAGATGGAAAACCTTTAGTTAAAAAGGCTGCTATAAAAGGATGCGTGTTCAACGTTATCTTTTTATAGTCTTTTTTAAATAATCGCTCCAGTTCTTCAGTAATTTTTTGAACCACTAGTATAGGCGCTTCAATTTCACCGTTATCACCCACGTTGGGGTTCTCTTCGGCGGTCTTGATATTCATTTCCGGCCGTACTCGTTGGCGGGTTATCTGAATTAACCCAAATTTACTGGGTGGAAGGATCTTGTGTTTAGCTCTATCGTCCTTCATTTCATCACGAAGGTGGTTATAGAGTTTTTTACGGTTTGCAGCGTGTCCCATATCTATGAAATCCACTACAATAATTCCTCCCATATCCCTTAAGCGTAATTGTCTTGCGACTTCGGAAGCAGCAATTAAATTAACTTCCAGCGCTGTGTCTTCCTGGTTCTTGGATTTATTACTACGGTTACCACTATTCACGTCTATAACGTGCATGGCTTCTGTGTGTTCAATCACCAGATAGGCGCCTTTACTGCCTGATACTGTTTTCCCGAAAGAAGTCTTTATTTGTCTTTCGATCCCGAATTTTTCGAAAATAGGAACCTTAGAGTCATAAAGTTTAACAATATTTTCCTGCTTAGGTGCAATTTCCTGCACATAATCTTTTATTTGCAAGTAAAGCGTTTCATCATCAATATGTATGGCCGAGAATGAATCGTTAAAAATATCTCGTAATATCGATGCGCCACGATCTAGCTCACTAAGCACCTTACTAGGGTGGTGCGCCCTTTGTAGCTTTTTACACATCGCCATCCAGCGATCTGTGAGATTTTGTAAATCTCTGTCCAGTTCGGCTACTTTTCTGCCCTCTGCTACGGTTCGTATAATAACGCCAAAACCTTTAGGTCTAATACTCTTGATGAGTCTTATTAACCGGTCCTTTTCTTCTTTGGATTCTATCTTTTGAGAAACAGAAACTCTTTCGGAAAACGGAACCAATACGATATATCTCCCGGCTATGGATAGCTCGGAGCTAATTCGCGGTCCCTTTGTGGAAATGGGTTCTTTTACAATTTGTACCAGAATAGATTGATTGGATTTGAGGGCGTTGTTAATGCTACCATTCTTATCAATCTCTTTTTCAAATGGGAAATCTTTTAAAGAATACTCTTTAAGTTTACCTGTGCTTACACGTTTTACAAATTTCAGCAAAGAAAGGACTTTAGGCCCCAGATCGTGATAATGTAAAAAGGCATCTTTTTCGTACCCTACATTAACGAATGCGGCATTGAGTCCCGGAACAGTTTTACGAATTTTTGCAAGATAAATATCTCCTACAGCGAATTTCGTATCTTCTTCCTCTTTGTGTAATTCGATTAGTTTTCCATCTTTTAAAAGGGCAAAATCAACTTCTTGTGAACTGGATCTAATAAATAATTCGTAGCTCACTTGTAATTAATTTTTATCCATCACACCTATTACAGTATGACAAATGGATTAAACAATAATTTATCACAGGTTTTTAACCCGTCGAAACTGATCGAATTCGAATTAAATTCGATACAATTTCATTTTCAAAGAACGTTTTCAATATTATTCTAAACGAAAAAAGTAGTGCGAAACTACTTTTTCTTGTGGCGGTTAGCGCGTCTGCGCTTTTTACGCTTATGCGTAGCAACCTTATGTCTTTTTCTTTTTTTACCGCTCGGCATATGAAATTCTTTAAAGCATGCCCGTTTAGGACTTACTGGTTATTATTATTTTACTTCGACATTCGATTTAACACCTTCTACAAATATTTTCGCAGGTTTGAAGGCCGGAATGTTGTGCGCGGGGATCTTAATAGTTGTATTCTTAGATATGTTTCTTCCAGTCTTTTCAGCTCTTTTCTTAATTATAAAGCTTCCAAAGCCTCTTAGGTAAACATTGTCTCCGCCTTCCAACGAATTTTTTACTTCTTCCATAAAGGTCTCAACAGTAGCTTGTACATCACCTTTTTCCATTCCTAATTTTTCTGAAATTTTAGCTACGATATCTGCTTTCGTCATTATATTATGTTTTAATTATACTAAGTTTGGTTTCTAATTTTCAAGGTGGCAAATATAACAATTTTATAATCAATAATTCAAATGGTAAACAGTTAAAATATAAATAGATAACTGCTACTTTTGTGAAATGCCCAAAAATACAACTTCTTTTTCCAATAGCCTCATATTCTGGTATTTACAGAATAAACGCGATCTACCCTGGCGAAAGGAAACCCAGCCATACCTAATATGGTTGTCTGAAATTATGCTGCAACAAACACGTGTAGCACAAGGACTTCCGTATTATTTAAAGCTTGTTAAGGCATTTCCTACTGTCTTCGACCTTGCAAATGCTACCGAAGAACAAGTTTTAAAACTTTGGCAGGGTTTGGGGTATTATTCCCGGGCAAGAAACCTCCACAAAACGGCAAAGGAAATTGCCTTCCGTCGTGATGGGAAATTTCCAGACAGCTATAAAGAACTTCTTACATTAAAAGGAGTAGGAGATTATACGGCTAGTGCGATCGCCTCTATCTGTTTTAACGAAGCAACCGCCGTGGTAGATGGAAATGTGTACAGGGTTCTTTCCAGGGTCTTCGGAATTGATACTGCCATCAACAGCAGTAAAGGAGTTAAAGAATTTAAATTGCTGGCCCAGGAATTAATAGACGATGAACGTCCCGGGACATACAACCAGGCTATCATGGAGTTTGGGGCTAGATACTGTGTTCCGCAAAATCCAAATTGTGGCGAGTGTATCTTTGCCGACCGCTGCGAGGCATTGCGTATGCAGAAGGTTAATATGCTGCCGGTAAAGATCCGTAATCAAAAGATCAAAGAGCGACACTTCAATTACCTGGTGATGATTTCGGAAGAGGAGCAGGCCACCTTACTTAGGCAAAGGAAGGACAAAGGTATATGGCAAAGTCTGTACGAATTTCCATTAATTGAAACTACTTCGGAAGTGAGCCGGAACGAAATAAACGACAACGAAGCATTTAAGAACTTTTCCGAAGTAAATAAAATTGAAGAAGTGATCCTCTACAACGAAAAACCGGTTGTTCATAAACTGTCTCATCAGCATCTGTACACCAAATTCTGGGTAATTAAAAGTAGCGCACAGCTTGAGAAACCCATACCAATTTCAGAAATAAGAAAATACCCGGTTCCCGTTTTGATAGAAAACTTTATTTCGGAATTTAGCCCTTTTCAAAACTGAAAAATACCTATCTTTAACTTAAATAAACCCACACCTATAATACCATAATTATGAGCGGAACATTGAACAAGGTTATGCTGATCGGGCATACAGGAGACGAAATAAAAATGCATTATTTTGAAGGAGGTGGGAGCATTGGAAGGTTCCCGCTGGCCACGAACGAAACCTATACCAATCGCACTACTGGAGAACGGGTTTCGAATACCGAATGGCATAATATTGTAATGCGGAACAAGGCCGCCGAGATCTGTGAAAAGTATCTCAAGAAAGGAGATAAGATCTATATTGAAGGCCGCCTGAAAACCCGCAAATGGCAGGACGATCAGGGGCGGGATCGTTACAGTACCGAAATTCAGTGTACAGAGTTTACGTTCTTAACCCCAAAAGGGGAAAGCGGGGCCATGCCACAGGATTCTTCTTCGGCACCGGCCAAAGAACCTATCCATACATCTCAACCCCAGGTTGAAGAACCTATTGGAGAAGAGGATGATGATCTTCCTTTCTAATGTTGAACCAATAACCCAGTCTTGGATATAGAGCCTCCCAGTTTACTTTTTTTAGCCATAATAAACATCACCCACGTTGTTAGCATCATTTTATTGCTGGTGCTGCTATTGTGTTCGGCGTTGATATCGGGTGCTGAAGTTGCTTTCTTTTCACTGTCGCCAACAGATTTTGAAACAAACGACGAGAAATCACCTTCAAAGAAACTGGCAATTGTTCAACGTTTGTTAATGCGTCCCAAGAAGTTACTGGCCACCATTCTAATTGCCAACAACACCATTAATATTGCCATTGTTTTGTTGTTCGAATCCCTGAGTTCGGTGTGGTTTGAAGGCTGGGACTATTCCCTCAATCTTTATTTTTTCGAGATCAGTGCAGTCTTTCTACTCAAGATCGGGCTTGCTACATTCCTTATATTATTTTTTGGCGAGATCCTTCCGAAGGTCTATGCCAGCCGAAACAAACTCAATTTTTCG
>QQUG01000060.1 GCA_008501705.1 Flavobacterium sp. | reverse complement strand
ATTCGCGTTTACGATATTTCAGGAAAATTGATGTCCGAAGAAGTTATTACAAAAGACTATACAACCATCAACGCGATGGATTATACGGCGGGCTTGTATTTCTACCAGGCACTTAGCGAAAACACAGTTATCAAAGCCGACCGATTTGTTGTGAAATAATCAATGGATAAATTCCAAAGTACAATTGCCAAATCTCAAATAATTCCCAAATTTCAATACCCCCAACCCACAACCGACATCGGACAACAGACAACAGACAACAGACAACAAACAACAGACAATCTACTTTAACCTGACAATCAAGCCTTTACAATTTTGGCACGGCTATTGGTTTTTTAGAACCGAATAGCGTAAGAAGGCATCGCTTATTTTGCCTCATAACCCAAAATACATTGATTATGAAAAAAAGTATTTTACTCGTAGTACTATTCCTGATGGGAATGACTACACAGACTTTTTCACAACAGAACAAAAATGTAGCTAATTATCCGGGTACATACGATCGCTATTACAATTCGCATGAAATTCGTTTTGTAGAAAATGGTGTACTCTATTCGGTAGCTACCGACGGAACTTTCCACTTCCGTGAATTACACGACCCTTATGCATACCGTAATGGACGACGTAACTACAAAACAATGTACTACAATTCGGTGCCGGGACAGGTAACTTATGTGAATTCACGCAGAGGGAACAGAAACCTCATCAGGACAGACCGATTGGGACGAATCCGCAGTATTGGATCAACTCAGATCACCTATAAACGTAATGGGAAGGTACGATCCATCGGATCTGTAACAATGACCTACAATAGGGGTTTACTAACATCAGTTGGTAACCTGATAGTTCATTATAACCGAAGAGGAAAAATCCGAAAGACCACGGGTTACGTAAATAGATATAATAGAAAATTTTGGCACGACTCTTGGTACAGACATAATAACGATTGGGATGGCGATGATTGGGATGATGGATGGGATGATGACTGGGGCCACGATCGTAATCGAAAAAGAAAAAAAGATTAATACATAGTTTTTTGGTTGGTTAGTTTTTAAATCCGTCGGATACTCTCTAGTTCCGGCGGATTTTGTTTTTAGGCGTGTATTACCATAATATCAAATAATCACTTTCACCTCGCAACACACTAATCTCCAAAATAAAACCATTAAATCTCAAACAAATTCCAATAATCAATCATTCAAAATTGGAACTTGGCATCTGATCATTATTTGTTTTTTGATTTCTTGAGAATTGTTATTTGTAATTCACAATTAACCACTAACCACTAACTACTAACTACTAACTACTAACTACTAACTACTAACTACTAACTACTAACAATCAAGCATTTAAGATTTTGGCACGGTCTATGGTAATTATAAACCGTATTGCTGACCAAACCAAAAGTGAAGCATGTACAATTAAAAACACTGAATTATGAAAAAGTTAGTAACCCTAGTATTTGGAATCCTCCTAACGAGCTTTGCCGCTCAGGCTGCTTCCAGTGAAGCAAATGCCCCATCTTATTATGAATATGATGGTAATGCCTATATCTTCATTGAAGGTGCCATTGAATTTTCAGTATTCCCAGATGGTCAGTTCGACTTTGTTTACCTCGGTAGAGATAGCAGAGGAAATGTAAATGTGAACATCAGTACCAATAACGTAAACCTTAATTTTAACTCGGGTTACAACTACGATCCCTATGTTCAGTACGACGATTACGGAGCTGTGATCCAGATTGAAGATATCCCTATCTATTACGACAACTACGGTCGTATTATCCAGGCAGGAAATACAGAGATCCGTTATAACGATCGCCGTATCGTGCGCGTAGGAGGCCTGAGGGTATTCTACAACTATTACGGAGGATTTTCACACTGTACCGGGTATATTAACCTATGGACTCCCAGATATATTTACAGACCATGGCACGTATGGTACGTGAGACCCCTTTATACAAGTTGTATCGTATACGACTATCCTTACCGTCGTTACTATACGCCGCACCGATATGCCTATAACTATCACCGACAATATTACAGAAGTAGAAAGGCTTATAACAATGGTAGACGTAACTTCTACAGACCCGGTAGCCGACTGCATTATAAGAACGGACGTACGGCTGTAAATAAGGATTACAATCCAAATCGCCGAAATACCATGGTTTCTCAAAATTCGGGAAGACGAAATAGTCTGGCCGATCGTGGAAATGTACGTAACAGGAATAATAGCCTGGACAGAAGAACATCCACGAACAGGATCAATGGGAATTCGGGCAGAGAGATCGCTAAGAATAACAGACGCGGTGGAACCGATAGTAACAAAGCTGTTAACAGAAGTGGGACTCAAAAAAGAAGTAACAGCATTAATTCTAACAAGAGGAATAACGTGAAACGTGGCGTTGTAAATCGCTCCAATAGAAGTGAAAGCTCGGTAAACAGGAATAAGAAGGCCACAGTTTCAAGAGGAAATACGAAACAAAGACCATCAGCGAATACAAACCGGAATACGGTGAAACGTAAATCGTCTGTAAACCGGGGTACATCAACACGAAACAAAAGTGTTGTTTCTAACAGAAGTACACGGCCTCAGACCAAGAGTCGCTCAGTGAACAACTCGAGCAGGCCAAAGGTGAACAGAAGCTCATCTGTGAACAGGTCTAAAGCCTCTTCCAGCAGAAGTTCTGGTTCCAGCCGCAGCGCGAACAGAAGTCGCCGCGGAAACTAAAGATTTTTTTGGTTGGTTAGTTTGAAACTCTCGCAAGGCAGCATGCCGGGCGGGAGTTTCGCATTTATATACGGTGTATGATCTCGCTAAGTGACCGCGTGAGTTCACGCCTGCTAAACCTTTCTATCCCCACGGGATGAATATTCAAACATCCATTCTGAAAGGAATGGTACAACTCAAGAAGTTTTTCTTTTATTTCCCTCTTTTGCAAAGGGTTATAAAATGATCCGGCCCTTGTTTCATCCAGGATCTTCGCGATATCACTTCCTTCGGGACCTATGGCTACAATAGGACGCTCTGCAGCCAGGTACTCGAATAATTTTCCGGGTATGATCGCGCGGGTTTCGGGTTTGTCCATTTCTAATAGCAGTAAAACCTGAGCGTTGTACTGCAGTTGTTTGGCTACTTTGTGAGGAACATATCCCTCTGTCTGGCTGTGGTTGGTAAGTCCGTATTTTTCTAAACTTCCTTGAACTTCCTCACTTACTACACCCACAAGTTTTATTAGCAGATCAGCTTTAAAGTCGGTATTCTCGGCACACAATTCACTTAATACCTGCCATAGGGATTCAGGATTGCGATCGCTGAGGAGTGAACCTATATGCGCCAGAGTAAATTTAGGATCCGGTTTTGGTATGATCTCTTCGGTAAGTTCGTATCCGTTGGTGATCACGCTAATAGGTTGGTTTGTTTTTTCTGAAAACTCCTTCAAGGTGGTTTCACTGGTAACCACAATATGGTCTGCATTACGCAATACTTCCTGCTCGAGCTTCTTGTGTTTTTCTTCTGAATTCTTCGTGAGTCGCAACGACTTATGATAATGTATCGTCGTCCAGGGATCGCGGAAATCTGCTATCCACGGGATACCCGAAATTTCTTTCAGTCGAAGGCCAATTAGATGCAGACTATGTGGTGGTCCTGTGGTGATCACGGTATCGAAATTGTTCTCCTTTAGGTATTCCTTCAGAAAATTTACTGAAGGCTTTACCCACCCTACCCTGGCATCCGGAATGAAATAATTCCCACGGATGTACAACATCAGTTTTTCCAAATTTCCCGTCGACTTTTCGGAAATGATCCCACTGCTCATCCGCTGGGTTTTCTTTTTAGAAAACATACCAGCAAAACGATAGGGTTCTTTAACAGGCTGTTTTATCACCTCAATTTTAGACGGAATGTGTTCCAGGAGATCCTTATCAAGAATAGGATAATGTGGGTTTTGGGGAGCGTATACCACAGGCTCCACATTAAATTCACCCAGGTATTTTACGAAATTCAACCAGCGCTGAACTCCGGGTCCACCCGCAGGCGGCCAGTAATATGTTATAATAAGAGCTCGTTTCACTTTTAGTTATTCTTCAGCAAGCTTAATATCCTGCCTGCGTCTATACCAGAGGCCGGCAAACAGAACCACCAGCAAGATAACAAAACTAAGCAGGGCTATGGTCCCTCCGGTCTTGATCACAGTAGGTTGGAACTTAAATTCAATCTTGTGATTCCCTACCGGGACAGGCATGGCACGTAATACATAGTTCGCACGTATATATTCTGCCGGTTGCCCATCAATATAGGCATTCCATCCTTTGGGATAATATACCTCCGAGAAGACAGCTAGTTGTGGTGAAGTAGAGGAACTCTCATACACCAGGTGATCTGGTTTGTATTGGGTAAGTTCTATGGTTGCTGTAGAATCCCGTACTATATTTTCTAGTGGTAGTTTATCCTGAAACTCCTTGTGAACCACAACCGTACGTTTTGTATCCAGACTATCGAGCAACAGCAATTCCTCATTGGCATTTTCGGCTAGGAGAAGATTTTCTACAAACCATGCGTTACCGTTCGCAAATGGGTTCCGCTGAGCCACTGGTCCGCCATTGGGACTCTGACCAATGATATAGCGAACATTCATCATATTCAGTATCCCTATATCGCCTTCAGCTAAATAAAAATCATCCAGGTCCTGCACCCTACCCGGTTTTGCGGCATGATATCCTCCCAGCGCATTGTGAAAATAACTGGCTCGGCCACTACTAAAAGGGTTGGTGGTAATATCGTACACCCTGAAGTACCCGTCATCTTCCAGGATCTGTATATCCGCCGCATTCTTCTGAAATGGC
>QQUG01000231.1 GCA_008501705.1 Flavobacterium sp. | reverse complement strand
TGGAATCGTTGCAGTGTGGCGGGATGATGCGATACCCGTAATTACTTTGTAGCTGAAGTGCATTATGACAGTTCTGCTTATGCACTTTAATTCCTTCATTAACGGTTAGAAAACCAAACACATCATCTCCGGGTATTGGATTACAGCAATTCGCCATTTTATACTCCAGGTTGTCCTCTTCCTTACCAAATACAAGCTGATCGAATTTTTCGGTTATTTCCTGCTTATCCACATCATCCGGATGCCCGGGTTTACGAATTCGATTTTTAAAGAAAGACACAAACGCATTGGAACGCGATGCCGCAAATTCTTTTAATTTTTTATTATCTATGATCCCCGCGCCCACACGGTAGAAAAGGTCCAGGCTGGTTTTTAATTTGAAATAGACCACCAGTTGATTTACCGTTTTCTCGTCCAGGGTGATCTTTAGGGATTTCAATTTTCTTGCCAGTACAACTTTTCCTTCGGCAGCGATCTCTTTTTTCTCTTCTTTCAGAGAGGATTTTATCTTCGAACGCGCCCGGCCTGTAGTGGCATAATTGAGCCAGTTAGCCGTTGGTTTAGATTTCTCGGTGGTCATGATCTCCACCTGGTCACCGCTTTTCAATACATGACTTAATGGTACCAACTTCCCGTTCACCTTTGCTCCCCTGGTATGCAATCCAACTTCGGTATGAATGTGAAAGGCAAAGTCGAGGGCAGTTGCTCCCTTGGGAAGTGAGTAAAGATCCCCTTTAGGTGAGAAGACAAAGATCTCCTTGGCGTAGAGATTTAATTTGAAATCCTCTACGAAATCCACAGCGTTCACTTCCGAATTCTCCAGGGATTCCTGTAGTTTGTTCAACCAGTCTTCCAGGCCGATATCATCCTTTTCTTTATTCTTGTACTTATAATGCGCAGCGTATCCTTTTTCGGCGATCTCATTCATGCGTTCCGAACGGATCTGAACCTCTACCCATCGCCCCTGAGGCCCCATTACAGTAATATGCAGGGCTTCATACCCGGTGGATTTTGGGGATGAGATCCAATCCCTCAAACGAGTAGGATTAGGCCTGAAATGGTCTGTTACTATCGAATATATCTTCCAGGCGATGAACTTTTCATTTTCGGCATCACTTTTATAAATGATCCTAACCGCGAATTTATCATAGACTTCGTCGAAGCTAACATTCTGAGCCAGCATTTTGCGACGGATGGAGAAAATAGATTTGGGCCTGCCTTTGATCTCGTAACTCAATTTTTCGGCATCAAGCGAGTCCTTGATCACTTTTGTAAAATCGTTGATATAGGCATCTTGTTGCTCCTTACTTTCCTTGATCTTACTTAAAATATCGTTATAGACCTCCGGTTCGGTGTATTTCAACCCCAGATCTTCTAATTCGGTTTTTATGTTGTACAGGCCTATACGGTGGGCCAGCGGTGCGTAAATATATAGTGTTTCTGAAGCAATTTTCACCTGTTTCTGCTCAGGCATGGAATCCATGGTCTGCATATTGTGCAGTCTATCGGCGATCTTGATAATGATCACGCGAATATCCTCGTTGAGGGTGAGCAGCATTTTCCTGAAATTCTCAGCCTGAAGGGATACGTCCTTGTCGTAAGGAATTTGCGATATCTTAGTAAGTCCGTCTACTATGCGGGCGACGGTTTCGCCAAACAACTGTTCAATATCGGCCAGGGAATATTCGGTGTCTTCTACCACATCATGAAGCAGGGCAGCGGCAATAGAAGTTGCGTCCAGCCCTATTTCGGAAGCTACGATCTTAGCTACCGCCAATGGGTGGAATATATAGGCCTCTCCAGATTTTCGCCGCTGGTCCTTGTGGGCATCCACGGCCACATCGAATGCAGAACGGATCAGTCGTTTGTCGGCCGCTGTGAGCGTCCGGTAACTGATCTTCAGCAGTTCTTTGTATTGTTTGGTGAGTTCCTTTTTTTCCGCTTCCAGAACTTCCTCAGTCATAAATTAAATGTACAATATTGGTTTGTAAGTACCAACAAATTTTGTGCCCGGCCCATTGAAATGCGACTTTGTTTTTATTTTTTCAAATTCCGAAATCTCTGTAAAAGAGTGGGGTGTGAGAAATGAACGAAAACGTATGCCGGATGCGGGGTGAGGTTACTTAGGCTGTTTCGGGATAATTTTTTTAATGCTGAAATTAGGGGAGTACCACTATATGTCGTTTTGGCATAGTTATCTGCCTGGTATTCAAATTTTCTGGATAAATAATTCATTAGCAATCCCGTGATTTCCGAAATTGGGGTAAAAAGTATCCCGAAGGCTATCAATCCAATGTGGAAAGAAGGCTCGCTTACATTAAGAGCCTCCGAAAGTAACGGATTTCCTACAAAGATAGACAGCACCCAAAGCGTAAACCCTGTAGTGAGGATGGAGGCCAGCAGGTTGATCACTATGTGTTTTTTCTTGTAATGTCCCACTTCATGCGCAAGAACAGCCACGATCTCTTCGTCTTCCAGATCGTTAATTAGCGTATCGTATAAGGTCACTCTTTTTTCGCTTCCAAAGCCAGAGAAATAGGCATTAGCTTTGGTGCTTCGCTTTGAACCATCTATCACAAAGATCTTATCCAGGGTAAAGCCTACGTTATTGGCATAAGCCTCGATCCTGGATCTCAGTTCACCGGCTTCCAGTGGTTTTTGCTTGTTGAAGATGGGCACAATAAGCCTGGCGTAGAACATATTCATAAATACCGAAAAGACGGTTATCACGCTCCAGGTATACAGCCAGAATGCCTCTCCGGCCCATTCGTAAAACCAAACGATCACTGCCATTAGTAAGCCTCCCAGAACAGCCGCCATAAATAAGCCCTTTATTTTATCCAGGACAAAAGTTTTAAGGGTGGTTTTATTGAAACCGTATTTCTCTTCGATCACGAAGGTGCTGTAATAACTAAATGGCAGGCTTAAAATACTGGCTACCGTTCCAATAACACCAAAGAATATAAGCGCGATCACAATGGAATTATCTGAAAAAGACCTCGCGAGGCTGTCAACATAAGCAAAACCGTCCAGGAAGAAGAACAGCAGCGTGGCGATCATAGAAATTGTAGAGGATAGAAGCGAAAACCGGTAACGTTCCTTTTTATATTGCTGAGACCGTTTATATTCCGTTTCATCGTACACATCGGCGATCTCCTCCGGTAATTCATCGTTAAAACGCTGCGCATTCAGGTGATCCAGAATTTTATCGATGATGAAATTTAGGATAATGATCCCAATTATGATGTAGAATATAGTATGAGGTGTCAAAAGAGCTGGTTTTGAAAAGTTGATCATTTGTTAGACGTGCGCCAGATATTTAAATGTATTTTAAACCTAGGATGTATCATTTACTTAGTCGAGATTTCGTTGTCGTTTGGCTTCAAATATAAGGATTCCCGCAGCCACAGACACATTCATGCTGTCTATATCTCCTTCCATGGGGATCACTATATTCTGTGTACTCGACTCCAGCCATAATGGTGACAATCCGTCGGCCTCTGTTCCCACTACCAGTGCCGTTGCTCCTTTAAAGTTAGAGTTGTAAAAAGGTTGTGAAGCTTGTAGAGCAGCACAATAGATTGTTATCTGCTTCTCTTTGAGGAAATGGATGATCTCTTCGGTGGATCCTGTTGCTATAGTACGCGTGAAAAGACAGCCAACACTGCTCCTTATAATATTGGGGTTATACATATCTGTACGGGGGTTGGCGATGATCACCGCATCCAGGTTTGCAGCATCTGCCGTTCTAAGTAGAGCACCAATATTACCTGGTTTTTCAGGGGCTTCGGCAACCAGAATGAGCGGGTTTTTATTTTTTAATTGTATTGCATCCAGGGTGAGCTCTTTACTTTCGGCAATAGCCAGTATACCTTCGGTTGTCTTTCTATACGCCAGTTTGTGATAGATTTCCGGGCTTATTTCTATACGCCAGGTTTCAGGCATTTTTAATTCCGAAGCATTTTCAGAAAAAATATCAGGAGAGACCATGATAGTTTGCAAATCATAACCTCCTTTGATAGCCAGCGCGATCTCCCTGCTGCCTTCTATAACAAATTGTCCTGTTCGTCTTCGTTCCCTCGATTTTTCGAGTAATTGGATCACTTGTTTTACCAGTGGATTTTGAAGGCTGGTGATGGATTTAATCATGCGGTAAAGGTAATAAGTATTTTGATTGCCCTCACCGGTTATAAGGCAGAAACCAACCACAGGTTATTCAAATAAATTAGGATAACTTCCTGAAATCATAAAGGTTTCAAAAAAATTACCCGATTAAAACGAGCTTTCTTATTTTTATACTAACAAACCTAATTAGAATGAAAACCATTATCCTGCTAATTGTAGCCTCCACTTTGTTATTTGCATGCAAGGAGGAAACAAAAGATCCTCAACCTGTAATACACGATACCATACCAATTTCTGAAGACACTGCCAGGATGTTGAAATATCCGGTTTCACTAAAAGAGATCTTTAAAGTACACGGAGGACTGGACCGCTGGGACCAGATGAATAACCTTTGTTTCGAGATGGACAGCAGGAGTGGTACCGAAACTCATAACATCTCCTTACCCGACCGGAAAACGAAGATCGAAGCGCCTTATTGGTCGATGGGATATAATGGCAAGGATGTCTGGATTCATGAAAACAGGGAAAATGCTTATAAGGGCGATCCCGTATTCTATCACAATCTTATGTTCTATTTCTATGCCATGCCATTTGTACTGGCCGACCCCGGGATCGAATATCACGAAGTGAAATCGACCCAACTGGATGGCGAAGTTTATGAGGGAATAAAAATTAGTTACAATGACGGTGTGGGAACATCTCCTAAAGATGAATATATATTATATTATCATCCCGAAACCTACCAAATGACCTGGCTGGGCTATACGGTTACTTACCATGATAATGAGAAGAGCGACACCTGGAAGTATATAAAATACAGTGAATGGCAGGATGTGAACGGTTTAATGCTTCCCAGAACGCTAACCTGGTACACAGTAGAGAATGGCAAGCCGGTGCAGGCACGTAACAATATAAAATTCGAAAAAGTAACGCTCACCGAAATGCTTCTTAGTCCGTCGGTCTTTAAAATTCCTACCGAAGCTAAAGTTCTCCCTAATTAGCAGATACGTTTTGGGCTACATAAAATTCGGTCAGCGCGTTTGAAAAGCTCTTTCGCCAGGTTTGCCAGTCATGACCTCCATTGGTAACCCTCAATTCGCAGGCAACATTATTTTCCAGGAATAATTGCTGAAGGCTGGTCACTACCGGAACTATATTGTAATTATCATCATCGCCTACGGAAAGATAAAACTGTGGCTGCAACTCAGCTTGCAGCAAATTGTCGATACGCTTTGTATACGAATAGGATTGCCAAACCGAATCGTTAAACTTCCCGTTGAATGTAAAGGTCTCGACTTTTCTCGAGGATGAGATCGCGGGCGGTACCGGTTCGTATGCCGCCGGACTTAAAAGGATCACACTTTTAAATAGCTCGGGGTGCTGCAGTGAAAATCGCAAAGCACCATAACCACCTGCCGAATTTCCGGCTATGCTGCGGTTTCCTTTTTCATTATTGTATCCAACAGATTCTTCAAAATGAGGTACGAATTCGTCCAGGTAGAAACGCTCCATCTTTTCTCTACTATTTACATACCATGAATTGCCGGCATTGATACTAACAGCTGCCATTGGGGGAATGGCACCTTCGGCAATAAGCGAACCCAGTAAATAGGCCACATTTCCTTCTTCTGCCTCAAACCAGTCGTTATGATCACCTCCATGGCCATGGAGCAAGTAGATAATATCCAGTTGGGTTTGGTCTTGGCTAAAGGTAGCGGGCAAATACATATTATAAGCGATTTCCCTGTTTAGGATAACCGATTTCAGGGATTTGGCCTGGACACTTCCCTGTGGTCTAGGTACAGGCTCGTTACAGCTGCTTATTAGGATGCTATACAATAGAAGGGTTAATAACCTCATAAGTGAGTTTTAGTCAATTTGATATGAAACTTGGATACTTTTAAGATAGGTTTTCACTACAGAAACTCCGGTTTCTTCGTTGGTGCTCACGTCAATACCTTCGGTGAGCGTGGTGATCTTTGCAGCACCTTCGGGGAATTGGAATTCGAGTTGCCAATCATCCAGGGATTGAGTTATCTCTACTATTTTCCTACCTTCTTTTTCTGAAAAGAATATGGAGATCGCATTGTCTCCAACCAATACCTTTTCCAGGGAGGCGTTGTTCCAGGAGGAAGGCATTTGCGGACGAATGCTCACTTTTTTATTGGCGGCATTGGGGGTAATTCCGAAGAATTGTTCCACTATCGGAACGGCATATCCATAGACGTTCCATGCCTGTGTCACCATTCCGTAGTCCGGCGAAACCTCATAGATACTTCCGGGCAAGGCATAACTGAAAGTACGGGTCATTCTTTTGAGATAATTGAGTGCCATATCGGGCCTTCCGTAGTTGTTTTCGGAAACGATCTGCACCCCCGTTGGTAGGGTCATAACAGCCCCGGTATACGAAAAGATCTTACTTCCCTTAAAGGAGCCGTCATCGGAACCGGCCGACTCGTCCCTGTCGATGCCTGTGACAAATACACCAAAGGGGTTCACATATTTTTCGGCCGTAGCCAATGCTTTTTCTGCTTTGTCCTTACCCGCAAGCCCTACTTCCATAGGGGTGTTCACCACCCAGTTGTGGTGTAACACAAAGGGTCGGGGAGTAGCTGAAGGGTTTTTCATAATTGCATCCCGTGTTTGCTTCAATTCTTCCACTGCCCAGGGTTTATTAAGGGTGTCTGCTCTTACGATGGCATCCTCGATAAGCTTAAGCGCCTGTTGATCGGTACCGATAAAATCGGCATAAGAATTGAATTCTTCACTCCAAAATTGGGTATTGATCTTTTCTGATAGTTTTTCGGCTGTCTGGTAATACTGCTGTGCCATTTGGTAATCCCCCAGGGCATCGGCAATAAATGAGGCATCTTTAAAAGCCTTATATGAATAGGCTGCCACATCGATCATTTCGCTATCCAGCCCATGAATTTCCATCATTCCGAAGCCATCGGGAAACAAATTTCCATCGGCGTCTTTTTCGGTCATTAACCAGTCCAGTCCCTTTTTTATAGTAGGGTAATATTTTTGTAAAAATTCCTTATCTTCATTCCACTGGTAAACTTTCCAGATCAAACTGGCAAATTGTGGGGTTTCGTTAATATTCCCGGGATTAAAAACTGCGCCATTAGTGGACATTTCATGGATTATTTTACCATTGCCGTTCACGGCTTCCGACACGCTATCAAGTAGCTTAATCGTATTGTAAACCGGTTCTGTTTGCCCTATCGCCATATAGCCCTGTAAGGCGTATTCGCTGTCTACACCAAACCACCAGGGATAATCGGGGATGCCTGCACCAATACCCGAACCAATTTCGGGAACTGTGCGTACCA
This sequence comes from Flavobacterium sp., assembly GCA_008501705.1. Classification (GTDB taxonomy): domain Bacteria; phylum Bacteroidota; class Bacteroidia; order Flavobacteriales; family Flavobacteriaceae; genus Pukyongia. The sequence goes on along the minus strand of QQUG01000231.1, from coordinate 11,971 downwards.
GCCAATCGCAATTGTATTTCACCCATTCGAAGGCCTGTTCGATATCCTTGTCCGGGATGGTTAATTTTGTTCTGCCGGCCAGATCCTCGTAACGTGCCTTCTTTTCGGCCAGATATTTTGGGATCCATGTTTCGGGATCCTCCATGATATCCAAGTAATTGGCATAGATCCTTTCTTTTGCCGAATCTGATCCGTCGAGATCATAAGCGCCGGCTATCGCAAAGTTTATTCTTTCCGTGGTTCCCGCTTTTAAACTGAGGTCGTAGATCAAGGAACCTCTAAATCCCTTCCCTTGATAATGTGAGCTATCCAATTCCTTCAGGGCACTGGGCCTGTCGGCTCCAAACATGGTATACCAGGAATTTAAAAAGTCTTTTACGACCCAGACATCAGATTCCGGGTCGAAATCAATATCCCCGGAATCGATCATATTGGTTCGTTCGCCCAGCCAGGTAGGTCTCAGATCTGTTGAGCCCATAAATTTTACCGAAATATCCTTATTGGTTTCGCTATTGTTTGTTATACTGAATTGAACGATCAATACCTCCTTCTCGTCCGGAACAAATTGAAATCTTTCAACCTTCAGGCCATGCTGTTCTAAATTGTAGAGATGTTTATTTCCGAAGGGATAATTAATAAAACGATCTGCTTTCTCCAGAGAAACGGTTTCTCCATCCAGGATCAGATCTAATTGAAACCCATCCATTAACTTAATGGGATGATTCCATATGCCGCCCATTTCCCCTTTGATGTGCCAACCAAGTTCAGGGAAAGATCCATCCTGATGGCCTACCATGTAGACCCGGTCTCCGGCCGTTACATAGGGTGAACCTAAATAGGATTTCTTACCTTCAATGGCCGGGCTGTCTGAAATACTTTGTACTAAAGTTGATTCTCCTTTTTTTGAAGTACAGCTTACCAATAATAAAGCTGCGGTAGCGACATGGATCAAATTTTTCATAGCCCGAGTTTAGTAGGGGAATAAATATACCTACTTTGTCTGATTTCAGAAAAAATATATAAAATGAGAAAGCAGCCCAAAGGCTGCTTTCTCTATGGTGTTAAACATTATTTCCCGGTGTATTTTCCCATATATCTTTTCCAGAGTTCTGTCTGATGCGTTTCCAGGGACAATTCACGCCCATCGATAAAGGCATGGGTTAAAATGTTGGTTCGCATATCCAGTGCGTCACCCTGGCTAATAAAGAGTGTAGCACTTTTACCCACTTCCAGGGTCCCGTATGTATTGTCTATACCAAGGATCTTAGCTGTATTCCCGCTAATTAGCTTCAGAGCTGTTTCCTTGTCCATTCCCTGTCCCACCAGCTGTCCTGCATAGAACGGGAGATTACGGGTTTGGAAATTGGACATGCTGGCATTTTGCAATCCCACCAGCAATCCGCCATCAACCAATAATTTCGGTAATTTATACGGAAGGTCATAATCGTCATCGGTTCGCATGGGTAACGAATGAGTTTGTCTAACCAGCACCGGGATGTTGTGTTGTTTTAGAAAAGGAATGATCTTATAAGCTTCATAGCCACCTACGATCACTATGTCTCGAACACCTTCCTCTTTAAGAAGGGTTACCGCATCGATCATTTCTTTTTCTCCCTGGGTGTATATATACAACTTTTTACTCCCGTCGAACAATCCCTTCATGGCCGCAAAGCCTTCGTTTTTGGATGCATCAGTTACGGCATTATAAGCCCTGGCCTCCCTAAGGTATTGTTTGATCTCCTCGAGGTCTTTGTTGTAATCCTTATTAGGTTTCCAACCTCTTGGTTCTCCAAGCCACCATCTGCCGCGACTGTAGCTGCCCGGCCAGTTCATGTGGATTCCATCGTCTACTTTTACCGCAGCATCTTCCCAGTTCCATGCATCAAACTGAACTATAGATGAAGTACCCGAAATTCGTCCTCCCTGGGGTGTTGCCTGACCTATCAGGACTCCATTGGGACGCATACTTTCCACTACCTTGCTCTCGGCATTATAGGCGATAAGGGACCTAACGTTGGGAATAAATTCACCGATCTCATCTTGATCATTACTGGCTCGAACTTGATTTACTTCTATAAGCCCTAACGACTTGGCCGGGGCGATAAAGCCGGGATAAACATGTTTCCCGCTTGCATCGATAACCCTGCCCTTTGTGGCAGTGCCGGAGCCACCAATGGCAGTTATACTTCCGTTCTCGAAAACGATCACACTGTTATCTATTACAGCTCCATTACCTATATGTGCTGTCGCACCCTTAATGGTTATAGCACCATTTTGTGCAGGTGCAGGAGTTTGCTGAGCGAATGTTTGTAATCCAACACTCACAGCTATCACTATTAAAATTTGTTTTATTGCTTTCATGGTTGGATTAGTTTAAAGTTTCACATTCAAATCTTATCTTTTCCTTGCCCCGGGGTGGCCGAGTTTTACCACCGCCGTTCTTCTCGGCAAGCATCATATTGATAAGCTTGGCGCGTTCGGCCTGAATAGCCTGTCGTTGTGCCTTGTCCTTTTCAATATCAAAATACACCGTCCCGTCTATCATAGTCTTTTCGGCTTTGGCGTAGACCGATAACGGATGATCGGACCATAGTACCAGATCGGCATCTTTACCTTCCTTTATACTACCGGTGCGGTTGTCCAAATGCAGCAATTTAGCAGGATTGATGGTCACCATCTTCCAGGCTTCCTCCTCGCTCATGCCTCCGTACTTGACACTTTTTGCAGCTTCCTGGTTTAATCTGCGAGACATTTCACCGTCATCACTGTTTATGGCAACAGTCACTCCCTGACTTGCCATTATTGATGCGTTATAAGGGATGGCGTCGTTCACTTCGTACTTATAAGCCCACCAGTCGCTAAAGGTAGATCCACCCACGCCATGGGCTGCCATTTTATCGGCAACTTTATATCCTTCCAGGATATGGGTAAAGGTGTTTACCCGAAAATTGAATTTCTCGGCCACCTTCATCAGCATATTGATCTCACTCTGTACATAAGAGTGACAGCTAATAAAACGCTCCCCATTGAGGATCTCTGCCAGGACTTCCATCTCTTCATCGTAGCGATAAGGCTGTCCGCTCTTCTTTTTTGCATCGTATTCTTTAGCCCGGTTGAAATAGTTCACATACAATTGTTCAACACCCATTCTGGTTTGTGGGAACCTACTGAAACTTTGCCAGTTAGACTGTTTTACGTTCTCCCCCAGGGCGAATTTTATGAATTTCGGGCTATTATCGTAGATCAGGTTTTCTGCATCCTCTCCCCATTTTAGTTTGAGGATGGCAGATCGCCCACCTATAGGGTTGGCTGAACCGTGTAACACCTGAATGGAAGTTACTCCACCGGCAAGGTTTCGATAGATATCTATATCCTCGGGATCAACTACATCTTCTATCGTTACTTCTGCAGATGAATTATGCCCAGACTCGTTGATGGACAATGCCGCGATATGAGAATGTTCATCAATAATACCGGCGGTAAGATGCTTTCCGGTGGCATCTACAACCGTGGCACCGGAGACACTGAGATTCTTTCCTACTTTACTTATTTTACCGTTCTTCACCAGTACATCTGTATTAGGAAGTACTCCGGCTTCTTCACTGGTCCAGACCGTCGCATTTTTAAATAAAATGTTTTCAGGCTGAGGTTTACTTTTATAGCCATACCCCACATTAGGGAAGGTAACCGGGACCATCTCTACAGCCTTGTCCATCTCTTTATCTTTCTTTTCTGAAGCCTCCGCATCGCCCGTCCTAACTGCTGTGAAGCTGGTTTCCAGACCGGCTGGCAATACCATTTTACCGGAGAAATTATTACCGGTTTTTGGAATTATGGCTGTGGATCTGAAGGATTCACCTGTTGCCTCATCTTCGAACGAGAGCACAACCCAGTTATCTGAATACTCAAGTTTAGCCGGGAATTTTGTCTCTCCTAATTTTACTTCTGCCTTCGGCTTGCCTGCAGCTCCGCTGATATTCAATTCGTAGGTTTTACCCCCGGCATTTAAAGAATATTTTCCACGAATATCCTTTTGCCCCATATCGTTGATCACGTGTTTTCTTCCTTGTACCCAGTTTTCATACATGGTGGTCTCACCGTCAAAAATATCTCCCGAAGTGATCAGGAAATTGGCATATCGCCCGGGCTGTAAACTACCTAATTGATCACTCTTACCCAGTAATTGTGCAGGGATGGTGGTAAGGGCTTTCAATGCCTCTATCTTATCGAATCCGTAGGCAAAGGCCTTCTTCATTTTTCCTTGTAATTCTGAAGGCGATTTCAATTCGTGGGTAGTAAGTGCAAAGGTCACGCCCTTATCTGAAAGCGCTTTCGGATTCCCCGGCGCCTGGTTCCAGTTCCGCATATCTTCCAGGGAGATGTATTTGGCAGCGAAAGGATCACTTACGTCATAAGCATCGGGAAAATTAAGCGGAATGATATATCGAGCATTCGTGGCCTTGATCTCATCTATCAACTCGTATTCGTCACCACCGCCTACAATGATATAGTTGAGGTTGAATTGATCGCTGATCTTGTCGGCGCGAAGATCATTAGATTTACTACCGGCTTCAATAATGGCAGGTAAGCCTTTGTTTGCGAGTAGCGCATCCAAAGAGCGATCCTTGGTACTAGTATTGCCTTTAGCATACCAATCCAGATCCCAGTGTACCTGCCTGAGCAGGGCCATGGAACCCATGAGGGAAGAAGGATAGGATTGCCTGCTGGTTACACTCTTACTGAAAGAAAAGAACTGTGCAGATGCATCGTCCAGTATTCTTGTTGCGGCATCATCTTCGTCGTTAAGTGCTACAAGTACACCGGTTCCTCTGGCAATACCGTCCATGATATGCGTATTCACGACCCCAAAACCAGCCTTCCGGAAATCGGAAGCTTTTTTCTTATCGTACTCAAATTTCGCGATAGCCTTTTTCTCCGGCATGATATGGTCGTTCCAATAGAAGCCTTTTCTCGAAGCTTCGTATTGAGGGGATCTGCCCCGACCCTGTGCCCGTTTGGGCTTTTCAACTCCAAAACCGGTATACGGATCGATGAATGATGGGTAAATGTGCTTGCCCTCAAGGTCGATCACTACCGTATTTTTTGGGATGGTAACAGATTTGCCGGAAGCCACTACTTTTCCGTCTCGGATGAGTAGGGTTCCATTTTCAATAATTTGTGTGGGAGTAATGTAAAGAGTGGCATTGGTAAAAGCCGTGTAATTGGTGTTCTTTTCTTTAACCCCGTCATTCTTCGGAAAATAATCTTGCGCGAAAGCAAAGGAAAAGCTAAAAAACACCACTACAAGTAGCGTGAGTTTTTTCATTTGGTTGTTTTTTAAAAAAGAACTTAAATATAAGGAAGGTGAGAGGAAGAAGTAAATTCTTAACCTTCCTTTAACAGCAGAAATTATTTTAAAATGGCTTGTCTTCAAAATAATTTACCACAAGAGCAACCATATAGCTGTAGCTCATGATCCCTCTGGACTGGTTATTCGCTTTTAGAAACTGATCCCAAAATCCTTTGGAGAAGTCTTCAAAGGGATTCTTATATTTTTCCCAGAAATCTCGCATTTCCTTGTAGCTGGCCAGGATACCTGGATTAATGGTCTCCAGAATCTCATGGTAGGTGTCCATATCCCTTCTGGCAATTTCGTTTACACAATATCTTAACGCAAAAATATAGCCACTGTATTGTATGTATGGATCGCTGTTGTTGATGGTGGCAAGGGTAGCGATAAAATTCGCCTCATTTTCAGCGGCGAACCCAATTTGATGCGCTTCCTCATGACAACTTACTACCGGGAATTTATAGGTTTTGATCAAATTATTTACTTGGGCCTCCCCGGAGAACGGATTGTAATACCCGCTGTATCCCATATAGGTAAGACCAAGGCTCCAGCCACTTTTCTTAAGGCTTTTCGGGCTATAAGCCAGGTCGGGATATTCTTCGGCCAGCCTGATAAAACCATCCATAGACTTTTTAAAGATCTCACGCTGGGTGTAAGGGAGATCGATCTTCACGCTGTCTGGATATCCAAGTTTTCGATGAAGCTCATTAGACTTTGCAATTAACCGTTTGGTGGTACTTACCAACTCTTCGGTGGTGTAGTCTCTATCCAGATCGAGCGTTTGATGAAGGGGAACGCGATAATAATTTAATCCCCAAAGCAGATGAAAAACAAAATAGACCAGGGAGACCGTTGCCACTATATCGATAAAGAATCGAGCGGCCTCGTATTTCAGTCGCCTGACATTTTTGTATAACCACCTGATAGCAAGGATCGAAATAAGTAAATAGAACAGATCACCTATCGAAAAAGGGATCCATCCAAATACGTAACGGGATATTTTGGAGATGATCGGGTACAGACCCTGACTGTAATACGTTTCGACAAAATGCGGGAAGCTTTTCAGTATCTGCAACAGAAGAACCTGAACTGGAAGTAGCAGGGCAAGGATGAGGCGCGTTCTTTTTCGATGCATATTTCAAACTTACAAAGAATTCTCTTATCAATAATTTTTTAGCAGTATGCGAATAGTTTAATTTTGTGCTTTAATTCTGAAAACTATGAACGAAGCCATTCGAAATCTGGAACCGAAAGCAGTCTGGAATAATTTTGCCGATCTGAATGCCGTGCCACGGCCTTCTAAAAAAGAAGAACGCGTGATCGCCTTTATGAAGAAATTTGGGGAGGACCTGGGACTTGAGACCCTGGTTGATCATATAGGCAATGTTATCATAAGAAAGCCTGCAACTCCGGGTATGGAGAACCGCAAGCCCATAGTGATGCAGTCGCATCTGGATATGGTACATCAAAAGAACAACGATACGCAATTCAACTTCAATACCCAGGGAATAGAAATGTGGGTAGACGGCGATTGGGTACGAGCCAAAGGAACTACACTTGGAGCCGATAATGGCCTGGGAGTAGCCACCATCATGGCCATACTTGAAAGCAATTCCATCCCGCACCCGGAGCTGGAGGCACTTTTCACCATAGACGAAGAGACCGGGATGACCGGCGCTATAGAACTAAAAGGAGGTTTACTAAAAGGAGAGATCTTACTTAACCTGGACACCGAAGAAGATGATGAGATCGGGGTAGGCTGTGCAGGTGGAGTAGACGTTACCGCCACGGGAGATTATAAGGAAGAAGAAGTCCCTTCGGGTTGTAAGGCCTATAAGGTCACTGTAAAAGGACTACAGGGTGGACATAGCGGAATGGATATTATTAAAGGCCTTGGGAATGCCAATAAAATGATGAACAGACTAATGTATGCCACTTTAGATCTCATGGAAATTGCAGAGATCCGTGGAGGTAGCCTTCGGAATGCCATCCCGCGCGAAAGTGTGGCAACAGTTGTTGTTGATCCTGCTTCGAACGAAGATTTTAAGAAAGCATTCGACGGAATGAGAAAGGCAATTTCAGAAGAATATAAACTCCTTGAACCAGAATTGTCTATCGCGGCCGTTGAAACTGCGGTACCGGCCACTATGATGAACTCGGAATCCAAAAAGAAAATAGTAAACGCGCTACAAGCGGCACATAACGGAGTGTACAGGATGAGTCCGGCTATTGAAGACCTGGTGGAAACCTCCAATAACATTGCAAAAGTGGCCGTTCATGATGGTGATATAAAGATAGAATGTCTTACCCGTTCTTCTGTAGAATCGTCTAAAGCAGACCTGGCGAATTCCTTAAAAAGCACTTTTACCCTGGCCGGATATAAAGTTACCCTAACCGGTGATTATCCGGGCTGGGCACCCAATATGGATAGCCCGATTTTAAAGGTTCTTGACGGGCTATACTCAAAGATGAATGGCGAGAAAGCCAATGTGGCCGCTTGTCATGCCGGTTTGGAATGTGGTATCCTGGGGCAGAACTATCCGGGAATGGATATGATTTCTTTCGGGCCTACGATCAAGGGAGCACACTCCCCCGATGAGCGGGCCAGCATTTCTTCTATGCGTAAATTCTGGGAATTCGTGCTGGAGATCCTCGCTAATATTCCTAAAAAAACTGCATAAAAAAAGCCCGATCCGATCGGGCTTTTTCTTTATTATTCTCCTGAAGGAATTTCCAAAAATTCCACTTCGAAGATAAGATCTGTATTTGGCGGGATGTATGGCCTGTTTCCCGCTTCTCCATATCCTAGGTGAGAAGGAATGAAGATGGTCATTTTATCGCCAACACGCATTATTTGTAATGCTTCACGGAATCCCGGGATCAATCGGGGATCGTTGGTGTTGGTAATGATAGGAGCGTATTGTCCTTTGTCTCTTTTTCCCGGCTTAACATTATCGTATAATTCGGCCACCTCAATTAAGCTGGTGTTGAACATTTGTCCGTTAGTATAATACCCGGTGTAATTGATCAACATATCCTCCCCATCTTTGGGTTTAGGGCCTTCTCCTCTTACCTCGTAGGCGTATTTGAGTCCGGACTCGGTAGAATCTGCTTCCATTTTCATATTCACAAAACTAACAGCCTTATCGATAGCCAGACGCTCAAGCGCCTGTATCTTCGCCTGTTGTTCGGCTTCGATCCTTTTTAATTCTTCTGCAAAATCCAATACAGAAACTTTGCCACGTTTAATAATGTTCACCTCTTGCATAACAACATCCTCAACAGGTTTATCACCCGGCTTCTGAGTAGGAGTTACACCGATGGAGTCTACCACTTCCTGTCCTATTACCACTTCACCAAATACCGTGTGCTTGCCATCAAGCCAGGGTGTTTCTTTAAGAGTGATAAAAAACTGACTCCCATTGGTAGCTGGTCCCGAGTTCGCCATGGAAAGGATTCCTTTACGGTCGTGTTTCAGGCTGTCTACAAATTCATCTGGAAAACGGTAACCCGGATTTCCGGAGCCATCCCCGTTAGGATCTCCCCCCTGGATCATAAAATCCTTGATCACGCGGTGGAAGATCAGGCCGTTATAATACGGCTTCCCTAGGTGGACGGAATCTACCATCTTATTAGTTCCCTCTGCCAAAGAAACGAAGTTGGCCGTGGTGATGGGAGTTCGATCATTGTATAGTTTTGCAACGAAAGTTCCTTTATTCGTAACAAATTCTGCATATACACCTTCCGGTAAGTCCGGATATTTATCCTCGCAAGCTGTAAATACAGTGGCAGATAATAATAGGATTAATAACAGTGATAATTTTCTCATTTTTATTTTAAGTTTATTGTGATTGTTGAATAGATTTCAAGGTAACTGTACTCCGTATTGGAACATTGGTTCCTAATTTATCTTCAAGTCCGTAGTAACCATAAGCTTTATATGAAGGAAACAGGAAAGTTACCTGTTCTCCCACCTTCATTAGTTTTACACCGTCGCGCAACCCGGAGATAAGATCCTGGTTGGACTGGTCTATTTTATAGGTTTGTAGCCCCGTCTCGTTCTCCGAGAGTATGGGTTCCCCTTCCAGGGACTGTATATTGTAGGTAAAAGTAACCACATCGCCAAAATCTGGTGTTGGAACGTTCAGGCTATCCTTTACATTATAATAGTACCAGAAACCACGATCGGAAGATAGATAATCATGCTCCGGATCGGCCTCCATTATACTGGCAATACGCGCTTCCTCTTTTTTATATAGTACTTTATTTCGCTTAGCAGATTCTTTGATAAAGCTTCCCGAACTTTGCTGTACAGGTTTTCTGGCTTCCGGGCTTTTACAGGAAACGAAGAAAATACAACCGAGAACGAGTAGTAAAGCAGATCTAAGATTCATCGGTAAGTTCTTTTTTGTGGGACGGCAATATACTAATAAATTCAGTAATGGTTTTATCCATGGGTAAGCTGCTTCTTCCCCCGGCAGCGTTGGTATGGCCCCCGCCATTGAAATATTTTCTGGCAAATTGGTTCACCGAGAAGGAGCCTTTACTTCGCAAGGAGATCTTTACTATCTGTTCCTGACGGTTCTCAATAAAGATCACGGCAAAAACAACTCCGGTGACAGAGAGAGCGTAGTTAACAAATCCCTCGGTATCTCCCTTTTTGAAATTATGATCGTCCAGTTCTTTCTGGGACAGGGTGATATATGCCGTTCTATATTCGGGAAGGATCTTCATATTCTGAAGTGCGACACCCAGAAGTGCGATACGATCGGGGGTGTTAGTGTCGTAGATATTCTGATGAATTTCGGAATTATTTACGCCGCATTCTATTAGGTGTGCAATAACCCTGTGGGTAGTGGCAGAAGTGGCCGGATATCGAAAGGAACCCGTATCTGTCATAATGCCTGTATACAACAAGGTAGCTGTATCGGTAGTGATGAGGTCGAGTTTCCCAAGGGCGCTAATGAAATGGAAAACCATCTCACAGGTAGAACTCATGGCCGTGTCGCTATAAATAACCGCAGCATAATCATCCGGTTGCTGGTGATGATCGATCAGGATGAAATCGGCCGTAGCTTCACTAAGAGCTTGCTCCATATCGCCCGTACGGTCCAAAGCGTTAAAATCTAAAGTGAATATCAGTTCGGCATCCTTTATAATCCCGGTGCTTTTTTCAACCTCCTTATCGAAGATGAGTACCTGCTCGCAGTGCGGCAGCCATTTCAGGAAATCGGGGAAATCGTTGGGCATGATCACTTGTGCCTCATGGCCCATGGCATTTAATGTATTAGCAAGTGCCAGGCAAGAGCCCACGGCATCTCCATCGGGATTCTTATGTCCTACAACGACTATATTTTTGGGTGTGGCGAGCAGTGCTTTAGCACCGGCAGTGATGGCCTCATTCATAGGGTGCTAAGATACAATTTCTTAATTCGAAAGACATAGCCAAATTCCTTAAATTTGACGAAAATCGCAACACGTTTTTCATGAAATCCTTGCTTTATATCCTTCCGGGCTTACTGTTAGTTTGCTGCGGAAACCCTTCCGAAGAAAAAGTAGAAAACACGATCAAAAATAGCGATGACGATGGCATTTTGGCCGATTATACCCTTGTATTTGCAAGTTGTAGCGACCAGGACCGCCATCAACCCCTGTGGCAGCCTATAGTGGATATAGAGCCGGATCTATTTATTTGGGGTGGCGACAATGTCTATGCCGACACAGATGATATGGCAAAAATGAAAGCCGATTATGAAAAAGTGCGCAAACATCCTGTTTATAGTCAACTGGCAGCTAAAACCCCCATTACGGGAACCTGGGATGATCACGACTATGGAAAGAATGATGCAGGAGCCGAATGGGAGAAAAAAGAAGAAGCCAAAACCATACTGTTGGATTTCCTTGGTGTTTCTGAAGATGATGAGCGGAGGAAGAGGGAAGGGGTGTATTTTTCTGAAATGATACAAGCAGGGAAGGGAAAGATCAAATTGATCTCCCTGGACACCCGATATTTTCGGAGTCGGCTGAACAATAGCCCCGATCCTGATAGAAGTTATGAACCCTGGCCCGAAGGTCATGAGGGAACCTTACTAGGAGATACACAATGGGCCTGGCTGGAGGAAGAATTGAAAGATGATACAGCCGATTTTACCTTGATCGTTAGTAGTATTCAGTTTTTAAGTAAGGAACACGGCTGGGAGAAGTGGTATAATTTTCCTTCCGAAGTTGAAAAAATGAGGGAGCTTCTGAAATCGGCACAAGCGAGGAATATAATTTTCTTGAGCGGGGACCGTCATTTAGGTGAAGTTTCGGTGGATCCCGAAGCCGGCCTTGGCTATCCTCTGGTAGATTTCACTTCCAGCGGGATGACACACACATGGCTCACTTATGCCACCGAAGTCAATGAGTACAGAGTGAGCAATGTAGTAAAACGATTGAATTTTGGGCTGCTCCTATTCGACTTTGATAAAAAGCAGCTAACCTTCGAATTAAGAGGGGAGGATAATTTTATTTACGAGCGCTGTGTTCAGCAATATTAAATGAACGTTAATCGCTTGTATGCTGTTTTCAAAAAACGTAGGGTTGCACCGAAATTCAAAAAAAATATGAGAACAGACAGAA
>QQUG01000115.1 GCA_008501705.1 Flavobacterium sp. | reverse complement strand
TCACAAAGATGAACAGCACTTCAGAATTTCCTGCTGCCCTCAACGATTATATCGGTTTCCTTGAAAAAGAGCTTGAGGTGCCCATTAAGATCGTATCGGTTGGTCCGGACAGAACACAAACGATTCACCGCTAACTCAATAATTGTTGGTATTTTCGTTAGTGTTATAAAGAATCATTGTTGAAAATATCAATTTACATACTCCTTTTCTTTTTTCTCTTCGGAATTTATTGTTTCGGACAGGATGATCCCGGGAAAACTAAAGTCTCGGTACAGTCCGGATATTTAGAAAAGAAACCCGAATTTCCCGATGCAATAATCTACACCAAGGACAATTCCGGCCAGGTATATATTGTGCACGAAGGCGTTGAGATGTGGTGCGACCAGGCCTTTGTTTACCTGAAAGACAATTTCGTAAAAGCTTACGGAAAGGTTCGTATCATGCAGGGAGATACCGTTTCCATGCGAAGTAAATACGCCGAATACAACGGTAATACACAATTTGCGTTCGCCAGTGGAGATGTTGTCCTTACCGAACCCAAAACCACCCTGCGTACAGACACCCTGTATTTCGACCGGATCAAGCAACAGGCCTTTTATCGTTCCGGGGGTACCGTTCGCGATACGGCCAGTACCCTAACCAGTCGTATTGGTCGTTACTATGCCGCAACAAAGAAATATCAATTCCTCTCGGGGGTCAAGATCGTGAACCCTAAGTACACCGTGAATAGCGAACAACTCGATTTTTATTCTGAAACCGGAGGGGCCTACCTGTATGGCGAATCCACTATTGTCTCTCAAACGAGTACTGTTTACTGTGAAAGAGGGTATTACAACACCCGGACGGATAAAGGATATTTCGTTAAGAATTCGAGGGTCGACTATAACAATAGGATCCTCTATGGGGATAGCATCTATTTCGACCGAAACACAAGTTTTGCTTCGGCCACCAATAATATAAAAGTTCTGGATACGATCAACCGCAGTGTGATACGCGGACATTATGCCGAAGTATTTCGTGAGAAAGATTCGGTATTTATAACCAAAAGAGCAGTAGCCGTTACGCTTCGCGATAACGATTCGGTTTATGTACATGCCGATACCCTTCGGGTGACCGGCAAGCCGGACCAAAGAGTAATAAAAGGCTTTTACAGGGCGAGAATGTTTAAACGAGGATTGCCCCCGGACGCGCCTACAAGCGGAAAATGCGATTCGATCTTTGTGGATCAGAAAGCAGGGATCACCAAACTGCTTCGGAACCCCATACTCTGGTCCGGTGAAAATCAGATGACAGGAGATACCATCCATATCCTGTCTAATACCGAAACCGAGAAACTGGATACTTTAAAAGTGTTCAATAACGCATTTCTGGTACAGAAGGACAGTGCAGGTTACAACCAGGTAAAAGGAGAACGCCTCATTGGGCTGTTCACCAACAACGAGCTGGACACAGTAAATATCATTAAGAATACAGAGGTTATCTATTTTTCCAGAAACGACAAACAGGAACTGGTGGGAATAAACAATACCGTTTCCAGTTCCATACAGATGTACCTGGAACAACAGCAAATAACCGGGATCAAATTTATAAAACAGGCAAAAGGAAAAGTGTATCCGCCATCCCAGTTCCCCGAGAACGCGAGGATATTACCGGGATTTATCTGGCGCGGAGATGAAAGACTGATGAAAGTACAGGATCTTTTCAAAGGGAAGCCGGCCCCGGTACTTCCGAAGATACAAGGCATCCCCTTGCCGGAAGACGAAGGTGAGTTCTTCGATGATATCCCGGAAGAAGAGATCGAACTGCCGGAGGCTTCAAAACTAAAGGCCAGCGATCTTCAAAACCGCGAAGATGACCCAAAACCCGAAACCCGAAAGGAAATTAAAGAAGAGGACGATGGCGAAGGCTAATCTGGCAACAGACTTTTTCAAACACCAGGCGCAGACCACCCCTCATCCACTCGCGATGGTAGTTTCTCACGCCGAAGGCAGTTATATCTTTGATGAAGACGGGAATGCGCACCTGGATTTTGTAGCCGGTGTATCGGCTTGTAGCCTAGGGCACCGACACCCTAGGGTGATCCAAGCGGTAAAAGAACAACTGGACAAATATCTGCATGTGATGGTGTATGGTGAATATGTACAGGAAAATGCCGTAGAACTATCTAAGTTACTCGCAAGCCATCTGCCCGAGCCCCTGGAAACCACTTACCTGGTGAACAGCGGGACAGAAGCTATAGACGGCGCCATTAAGCTGGCAAGGCGGGTTACAGGCAGGACCGGTATAATCTACGCAAGTAAGGCGTACCACGGAAATACCTTTGGTGCACTAAGTGTGATGGGAAACGAGGAACGCAAGCAACCTTTTGCGCCTCTCCTGCCCGATTGTCATGCCATTTCATTCAATAGCGAAAAAGACCTGAAGCAGATAAACAGTAATACAGCCGCTGTTATACTGGAAACCATACAGGGAGCTGCAGGTTTTATCGAGCCTAATCCAGATTATCTACAAAAAGTAAAACAAAGATGTGAGGAAGTTGGAGCCCTTCTGATCCTGGATGAGATTCAGCCCGGATTTGGCCGCACAGGAAAACTATTTGGCTTCGAACATTACCAGGTGATCCCGGATATTCTGGTGATGGGTAAAGGCATGGGAGGTGGTCTGCCTATTGGCGCATTTACAGCATCCCTCGCCCACATGTCGCTTTTAAAAGACAACCCTAAGTTAGGACATATCACCACATTTGGGGGAAACGCGGTGATCGCAGCTGCCGCATTGGCAACCTTTAAAGAGATCACGGAAAGCGACCTCTTGGAGGAAGCTTTACGAAAAGAAAAATTATTCCGGGCTTTATTAGTTCATCCTTTGATAAAAGAGATCAGAGGGAAAGGACTAATGCTTGCTCTCATAGTGGAAAATGCCGCAATTGCAAATGAGATTGTACTGGGTTGCAAAGAGGCAGGACTCATACTTTTCTGGCTTTTATTTGAGCCTTGTGCGATAAGGATTACACCACCGTTAACCATTTCAGAAGAGGAAATAAGAAAAGGTTGCGCCATAATTGCAGCCGTTATGGATAAGGTAAGTGAAAAAACATAGCAGTGTAACTAATTGATAAACAGCGTTTTAAATTCTATAAATTCTGTTAATAAGCTTGTTAACAACAAACACGGCATAACTATTGAACACCTCTTTACATTACTATCTTTAAAATAGAAGAATCCGTTAATCAGTTGTGTATGAACTCTAGCCCTGACGAGTATAACAATTTCTCTCTTTCCCGCTTCGAATCCATGCTGAAGACCAATAACGTACTTTTCTTCGACTCTAGTGAGTTTGAAGAGATCATTCAGCATTACCTTGAAAACGGTAAGATTGCCCTTGCCAAGAAAGCAGTGAAGCTTGGTCTGGAGCAACATCCTACATCTACAAATCTGAAATTATACCAGGTAGAAATGTTCATTTTTGAAAATGAACTGGATACTGCCGAGGAGTTACTGGACTCTTTAGAGCCTCTGGAACAATCTAATGAGGAGATCTATATTCAGAAAGCAAACATTCTATCCCGCAGGGATGAGCATAAAAAAGCTATCCGACTTTTACACAAAGCACTGGAAATAACATCCGATGAAGCAGACGTATTGTCACTTATTGGCATGGAATACCTCTTTATAGAAGACTTTGAAAACGCCAAGCAAAACTTTATGCGTTGTTTGGAACAGGATGAGGAGGATTATTCGGCGCTTTACAACATTATATATTGTTTCGATTACCTGGAGCAGCATGAGGCTGCGATCGACTACCTGAACGATTACCTCAATAAAAATCCGTATTGCGAAGTAGCCTGGCATCAGGTGGGTAAACAGTATACAAACCTGGAAGAATTCAACAAGGCCCTGGCTGCTTTCGATTTTGCCATAATTAGCGATGATAGTTTTATTGGAGCATACCTGGAAAAAGGAAAAGTACTCGAAAAACTGGGTCGGTATACCGAGGCTATTGAAAGTTATACCATTACCCTGGGACTGGACGATCCCACTTCCTTTGCCTTGCTGCGTATTGGAAAATGTTACGAAAAACTTGGGAATAGTGAACTCGCCTTAAAATTCTACAACAAATGTGTGGAAGAAGACGCCTTGCTGGACAAAGGTTGGATCGCGATAACCGATTTTTATTATAAAAAGAAAAATTATCAGAAGGCGCTTTACTACATTGATAAAGCGATCAACATTGACAGCGAGAACGTGCTGTATTGGAAACGATATGCCAAGATCAATAACAGACTGAATCTTTTTGAAGAAGCCGAGCATGGTTTTAGAAGAAGCATAGAACTGGGGAACTACGAATTGGAAACCTGGTTGGCCCGTGCGGATATATTATTGCAGTTAGGTGAATTTGAAGCTGCCATCAATAACCTGCATCAGGCTGCCGAGTTCTACCCAGAGTCTGCCGAGATCGAATACCGTCTTGCCGGCGTACATTATTTGCTGAATGAAGATGATAAAGGGCGATATCATTTAAAGAATGCCCTTAAATTCGAGCCGGAATATGCCATGATAATCGAAGAGATCTTTCCTTCTATTTACGATCGGAAATCGGTTAGGGAATTAATTAAAAATCAACAGAATCCTTCACTTTAAATTACGTAATTTTGGCTGAAATGCCTTTGCTATGCCTACACGTAATTTTCTTCAATATCTGTTAGTTAGTGCGAAAGGCATTGCCATGGGTGCTGCCGATGTTGTCCCTGGTGTTTCCGGAGGTACCATCGCCTTTATTAGTGGGATCTACGAAGAGCTTATTGAGACTATACATAAACTGGACCTTGGATTTTTCAAACAGTGCAAAAGAGACGGATTCAAATCGGCCTGGGTTGCCTATAATCTATCTTTTTTACTGGCCTTGTTCTCCGGCGTAATATTGAGTATACTCTCCCTGGCAAAATTAATTACCTGGTTATTGGCAGATTATCCCATATTAGTTTGGTCTTTCTTCTTCGGCCTGGTGGTGGCCAGTATACTGTATGTAGGAAAACAAATTACCCAATGGAATTTTAGAACGATACTGGCAATAATCCTTGCAGCTGCTCTCGCATTGTTCATTACCCTTGCCAAACCCATAGGATCGCCGGATAGCTCCTGGTTTTTGTTTGTTGCGGGTTTTATAGCAATAATCGCCATGATTCTTCCTGGTATTAGCGGTGCCTTTATTCTTCTGTTACTGGGCGCCTATACGCCTGTAATAGATACCCTGGCACAATTCAGTGAAGGTATTACCTCGCTAAATTGGAGTATGATTGGAAATGCTGCCCTGAGGCTTGGGATATTCGCTCTGGGAGCCGTTATAGGATTAAAAGTCTTCTCGCGTACCCTGAACTGGATGTTCAAGCATTATAAAAATCTTACCCTTGCAGTACTTACGGGCTTTATGATAGGCGCACTCAATAAGATATGGCCCTGGAAAGAAGTATTGCAATACAGAACCAACCACAAGGGTGTCAAAGTACCCTTTATAGAGGAAAGTGTACTACCTGCATCCTACCATGGCGACCCAAAAATTCTGATAGCTATTCTTTTTATAGTGATTGGCTTTCTCACGATATTTTTACTCGAACGTGTTTCAGTGAATAAAAAAGTAAGCTGATATGTCTCAAAAACGTTCGATTGGAGATAAATTCTGGTTGGTTATGAAGGGCCTGGCTATGGGCGCCGCCAATAAGGTACCGGGGGTATCAGGAGGCCTGGTAGCCTTTGTCGCCGGCTTCTATGAAGAATTTATCTATTCGCTTCAGAAAGTGAACCGCAAAGCCTTTAAATTATTGATAAACGGACGGTTTAAAAGTTTCTTTCAGTATATCAACGGCCAGTTTTTAGGGTTGCTCATCCTGGGGATGGTAATTAGCTATTTTAGTATTTCCAAACTTCTGGACTACTTGATCGTGCATTACGAACTATTTGTTTGGAGTGCTTTCTTCGGAATGATAATAGGTTCCATTTATTTCATCGCAAAGGATTTTGGAGAGTGGAACAGGAAATACCTGGGCTATCTGCTCTGCGGCATCATAGCCGGCGTTAGTATAAGTTTCCTGGAGCCTGCCACACAAAACGGAAATCTTATTTTCGTTTTCTTTTGTGGGATAATAGGCGTGTCGGGGATGACGCTTCCCGGGCTCTCCGGATCGTTCATTTTAATCTTATTGGGTAATTATGTGTTACTGCTGGTAGATGCTGTAAACGCTTTGTTCGATACCCTGGCAGAAATCTTTAGAGGAGATCTCAGTTTTTGGTCGGATCCTGCCCGGATTCAATTACTCAAAGTGTTGTTAGTGTTCTCCCTGGGGTCTATTACCGGTCTGGTGTCTCTTTCACATCTGCTGGCCTACGTATTAAAGCGATTTAAAAAAGCAACCTATGCAGTGATTATTGGTTTTATTGCCGGCTCTCTGGGCGTTGTGTGGCCATGGAAACTCAAACAATTTGAATTCGATGTTAATGGCAATATAATGTATGATGCCAATGGCTCGGAAATTATAAAGGGATATGAAAGATATTGGCCATCAGAATTTTCGCTCGAAACCCTTTGGGCGATTTTGTTTATCATTGTAGGCATATTAATCGTACTGAGTTTAGATTGGTACCAAAAACATAGGACTCCTCACTATGGCTAAATATGGCTTGATTGGAAAGGATCTAAGTCATTCCTTTTCCAAAACATTTTTTACCTACAAGTTTGAACAGGAAAACCGTCGGGATTCTTATCATAACTTTGAATTAGACCACCTGGAAGAATTCCCCCAACTTATCGAAAAGACTGAGGGCCTGAAAGGGTTAAATGTTACCATCCCGTACAAGGAAGCCATTATCCCATATCTGTACAAACTAGATAAGGAAGCCGAAAAAATAGGTGCTGTAAATACCATAAAATTTAGAAAAGACGGTAAATTAATTGGTTACAACACAGACCACTATGGTTTTGCGAAGGCCCTGGCAGATTTTTTCCCTATCAAAGAAAAAACAGCACTGATCCTGGGAACCGGGGGAGCCTCCAAAGCGGTACAATATGTACTGGATGCTATGGAATTTGACTATGAAATTGTATCGAGAAAGCCGTCTGTAGATAGTATTAGTTACGAATCCCTGAGCAGGGATATGATGGCGGATCACCTGCTTATTGTTAATTGTACCCCGCTTGGAACCAGCCCAAATGTGAACGAATGTCCCAAGGTCCCCTATCAATATCTTGGTAGAGATCACGTCATGTTCGATCTTATTTACAATCCCAGGGAAACCGAATTTATGAAGCGAGGATTTGTAAAAGGTGCCCGGGTGACCAACGGACTTAAAATGCTGGAAAACCAGGCAAAAAAGGCCTGGAGAATATGGAAATCGTAAATATCTTCCTTTTTACTTCAAAATAAGATAGGCCACTTTGCCGTTTGCATAGTAGTTAGTATCTTACCATTCCTTACTTGAACCTCAACATTGAAAGAAATGTCCGACAAAAAATTGCAAGAAGAAAAACTTTCTGATAAATCTTCGGAATCTTCCGAAAAAAAATCACTCGTTCCAGAAAATATTTCGGAAGGAACAGATGCCAATACCTCTGAAACGCCCTCTGGTGATTTGGATGAGGTTGCTGTGGCTACTTCCGAAGAAAAAAAGAAAGAAGAAGATCATGAAGCCGTAGAAACCAATGCCGATGCTTCCGAAGAAATTCCTGTAGAGGAAGCGGAAGCACCAAAAGAAGTTACGGATACTTCAGAAGAAAAAAAGGAAGACAAAACGGAACCAGAGGTACAGAAAGCGGATACTAGCAAGGATACCGAGGAGGACGAAGAAGATGATGATGAAGAGGAAGAGGTAAGCTCGTCTGATGATGAGGAGGAAGAAGAAACACATGAAGAGGAAGAGGTGAAAGATTACCATTCCCTTTCCAAGAAGGAACTTGTGGCCGAGTTGAAAGAATTGCTCAATTCGAAACCGGTGCAGCAAATAAAGAATGATGTAGAAGAGATCCGTTCAGAATTTAATGCGAAATTCAACGAGGAATTGGAGCACCAAAAGGAAGAGTTTCTAGCTGAGGGCGGAAATATTATCGATTTCCACTACACCACCCCGTTAAAGAAGGAATTCAATTCACTCTATTTCGATTATAAGGAAAAACGAAATCTCTATTACAAATCATTAAAAAAAGATCTCTCGGCCAATCTTGCGAAAAGACAGGAGCTCATAGAGGAATTAAAAGGCCTGCTCAATGCCGAAGAGAATATAAATACCACTTACAAACATTTTAAGGATATACAGGATCGCTGGCATACAGCCGGCCCCATCCCCAGGGATAAGTACAATCTTATCTGGAACACCTATCACCACCACGTTGAGAATTTCTATGATTTTCTTCATCTGAACCGGGAGTTCCGGGATCTGGATTTTAAACACAACCTGGAGCAAAAGCTGAAACTTATTACCCGAGCCGAAGAATTACAGCAGGAAGAAGATATAAATAAAGCCTTCCGGGAGTTACAGATGCTTCACAAGATGTGGAAAGAAGATATAGGTCCTGTTGCCAAAGAATACCGGGAAGAAGTTTGGGAGAAGTTCAGTGCGGCAACTAAGGTAATCCATGATAAACGATTCGAATTTCTGAAAGAAATGGAATCTGCCTTCGAGGATAATCTCGAAGCGAAAAAGAAAATCGTTGAGCAAATTGCCGAGGTTACGGCCGCGACCAAACCCAGCCATCAGAACTGGCAGAATGCGATTAAGAAAGTACAGGCGCTGAGAGATCAGTACTTTGAGATAGGAAAGGTGCCACGGGCAAACAACAAGGAGATCTGGAATGCTTTTAAAGAATCTACTCGAAGTTTTAATAAGGCTAAGAACAATTTCTACAAGAACCAGAAGAAAGAGCAATACAGCAACCTGGAAAAAAAGCGTGAACTAATCAAGATCGCTCAGGAGAACAAGGACAGTGACGATTTTGAAGTGGTTACGCCTTTAATGAAAAAGATACAGGCAGATTGGAAAAAAGTGGGCCATGTGCCGAGAAAAGACAGTGATAAGATCTGGAAGGAATTCAAAGCAGCTTGCAATCATTATTTCGATAGACTTCACAGTGTGAAGAACGAAGCGAATAAGGAAGAGATCGAACATTTGGAGACCAAGACTAAAATGCTGGAAGAGATCAGGAAAATAAAACTTACTGGCAGTAAGGAGGAAGACCTCAAACTGATTAAAGCGAAGATCACCGATTGGAAAAATGTGGGAAGAGTACCGTTCAAGAAAAAATCTATCGAGCAGCAGTTCAATAAAGAATTGGATACATTATTTGGCAAGATGGACCTCAACAAAAAGGAAGCCGAAATGATCAAATTTGAGAACAAGCTCAATTCGATGGTTTCCCAGGAAGATGAGAGGAAGCTGAAGAACGAACATTTCTTTATTTCCAAGAAGATCGATGAGACCAAAGATGAGATTCGGCAGCTGGAAAACAACCTGGGATTCTTCCAGCACGTGGACGATTCTAATCCGCTGGTAAAAGAAGTTCACCAGAATATTGCCAGGCACAAAGAACAGCTGGAAGTTTGGAAGGCAAAACTTAAACGTATTAAGAAAGTAAGAAATTCCTGATCATGACCCCCTGCCTGCTTTGCCATAGTGAAAGTACGGCTTCCTTTTTTGAGGGCAAATCAAATTCATTTCATTCCTGTTCAAGTTGTGGCAGCGTTTTTCGCCATCCGTCCAATTTTATTTCTTCTTCCGAAGAAAAGGCACGCTACCTCACACATAATAACGATGTGAACGATCCCAGATATCGGCAGTTCGTCTCCCCTATTACTGAAAAGGTGATGGAAGATTTTAATTCTGCCAGTTTCGGACTCGATTTCGGCGCAGGCACCGGGCCTGTGATCACCAGGATCCTTTCAGAAAACGGTTTCAATCTAAATCTATACGATCCGTATTTTCATCCGGACAAAAATGTTTTGAATGAATCCTACGATTACATCGTTTGCTGTGAAGTAATTGAACATTTTAAAAGGCCTTACACAGAATTCCAGCTTCTGAAAGACTTGTTAAAACCTGATGGCCGACTCTATTGTATGACCGATCCATTATGCGATCGAGAAGAATTCGAGAACTGGTACTACAAGGACGATCCCACTCATGTTATTTTCTATTCCGAAGAAAACCTAAGGTGGATCAAGAATAAGATCGGTTTTTCTGAAGTACAGATTGAGGACCGACTGATCGTTTTTTCAAAATAAAAAACTACCTCCCTCACGCAATTTACATCCGTGGGAATTTGAGAATTGATAGTTATTTGTGATATGAAATTTGATAATTTCAGATCCAATCCTGTTGTCCTAGATCTTCTTCGCTTCTTCCCAATAGACATCCATTTCGGCCAGGGTCATTTCTTTGAGCGGTTTACCCAATTCTTTGGATTTGCTCTCCAGGTATTGAAATCGCTTGATGAACTTTTTATTGGTGCGTTCCAGGGCGTTCTCGGGATCTACTTTCAGGAAGCGGGCATAATTGATCATAGAGAAAAGCACATCGCCAAACTCCTGTTCTATGCCTTGTTTGTTTCGTTCCCCTACTTCGTGCTGAAGTTCTTCCAGCTCTTCCTTCAATTTCTCGAAAACCTGTTCCGGCTCTTCCCAATCGAAACCTACCCCGGCTACCTTATCCTGTATACGATTGGCTTTCACCAATGCAGGCAGAGAAACCGGTACGCCTTCGAGTACACTTTTCTTCCCTTCTTTCAACTTGAGGTTTTCCCAGTTTTGTTTTACTTCTTCCTCATCTGCTACACTAATGTCACCATAGATATGTGGATGCCTGGAAATGAGTTTTTCACAAATATCGTTGGCTACATCGGCTATATCGAAATCTTTGGTTTCGCTACCTATCTTAGCGTAGAAAACTATGTGAAGCAGAAGATCTCCCAGTTCTTTTTTTACTTCGGAAAGGTCCTGATCCAGGATAGCATCACCTAGTTCGTAGGTCTCTTCGATAGTGAGGTGCCGAAGACTTTCCATGGTTTGTTTTTTATCCCACGGGCATTGCTCCCTTAACTCGTCCATGATGGTAAGCAGGCGATCGAATGCTTTAAGCTGTTGTTCTCTGGAATTCATGAAAACAAAGCTACTTTAAAAGGTATTCAGAAGTAAAAAGAGTTATTAAAAGAGATTAACAACCGGGAAGACCTATTCCTCTTCCGAAGAATCTGCTTCGGTAAATTGCGTGATGCCGTTTTTCTGTAGAAGGTTATACCACTGCACCACTTTTTTGATATCACTGGCGTAGACCCGATCCTCGTCGTAATCTGGGAGTACTTCGAAAAAATACTCTTCCAGTTCATCCTTGGAAGATTTATGATTGATGGCCGGTCCACCATTTTCTTTTTCAGAGATCTTAGAAAAAACTTCTCTTAGGGGAACCTCTTCGGTTAGCGTGTAGATCGCAATTTCGGATAACAGGCTTACATTATGCCGTCCGCTTACGCTTATCTTTCTGCCATCGATAAGGGATTCTGCTAAAAAACCACTTCTAGTCTGGGTCTTCAACTCGTAAAGTCCCGGCTTTCCTGAAATAGATAATATCTTCTCTAAACTCATAATGTATTTTGCTGTTTTCGGCGGCAAATATCCTGTGTAAGTTTTAGTTTTGCAAGTGCATTAACGTTTCTTTTTTGCCATGGGGAACTTCATTCGGTATGATACATCGATCTTCCCTTTTGAAATGTTAGCCAATCGGCCTTTTATTAGTCGTTTTTTAAGTGGTGACAGCTTATCGGTGAACAGTATACCTTCTATATGGTCATATTCATGCTGAATGATCCTTGCCACGATGCCATCGAAGGTCTCTTTGTGTTTCTTAAAATTCTCATCCTGGTATTCAATGGTGATCTGTGGTTTTCTAAAAACATCCTCATTAATATCGGGTATGCTAAGGCAACCTTCATTAAAGGCCCATTCGTCTCCGGTTTCTTCTACGATCTTTGCATTGATAAAAACCTTTTTAAAGGTAGATACAAATTCTCTTTCGTCTTCGGTGAGATCGTCGTCATCCTCGAAAGGTGTGGCGTCTACTATAAACAGACGAATAGGTAAACCTACCTGCGGAGCAGCCAGGCCAATTCCCCTGGCACCATACATGGTCTCGAACATATTTTCCAATAGTTCATCCAGTTTGGGATAGTCCTCCTTAATTTCTTTGGCTTTTTGTCTTAAAACAGGATCGCCGTATGCCACAATGGGTAAAATCATAATCTTATTCCTTATATAAATATTCCTGAAGGATGATTGTGGCGCTGATCTCATCGAGTAAGGCCTTATCCTTACGCTTTTTCTTTTTCAAGCCACTGTCGATCATGGATTGAAAGGCCTGCTTACTACTGTACCGCTCGTCCACGCGTTGTACCGCCATGGCAGGGAATTTTTTAGTAAAGGCCGTGAGAAATTCTCTGATATCCTCTTCCACAGCACTGTGTGTACCATCCTTCTGTTTGGGCTCGCCTACCAATACGAGATCTACTGCTTCCTTTTCGAAATATGCTCCTAAAAAAGACATTAATTCTTCGGTTGAAACGGTAGTTAAACCGGAGGCGATGATCCGTAATTCGTCTGTCACCGCTATCCCGGTTCGCTTTGTACCATAATCTATTGCCAGTATGCGTCCCATTCAGTGCGCAAAAATACCGATTTGTTAAATAGTATGCTAAAAATTACATCGGATTTAACCACAGGGCTTATCTTTGCAAAAATTAAAAAGACCAATGACAGAGCTAAAGGAACGCATCGAAAAAGCCTGGGACGACCGCTCCCTCCTTAACGAAACAGATACCAGAAATGCCATACGCGAAGTAGTGAACTTCTGCGATGCCGGTAAATTGCGATGCGCCGAACCAACAGCCAGTGGCTGGCAGGTTAATGAATGGGTAAAAAAAGCTATTGTACTTTACTTTCCTATAGAAAAGATGGAGACTTCCAAAGCCGGGATCTTCGAATATCACGATAAGATCCCTTTAAAAACAGGTTATAAGGAAAAAGGAGTTCGGGTAGTACCTAATGCCGTTGCACGACATGGCGCCTATATATCTAAAGGCGTGATCCTTATGCCCAGCTATGTTAATATTGGAGCCTATGTAGACGAAGGGACCATGGTAGATACCTGGGCAACCGTAGGTAGTTGCGCACAGATTGGCAAGAATGTTCACCTTAGTGGTGGTGTGGGTATTGGTGGTGTATTAGAGCCCTTACAGGCGGCGCCCGTAATTATCGAGGATAATTGTTTTATCGGTTCACGCTGTATTGTGGTTGAAGGGGTTCGGGTGGAGACAGAAGCAGTTTTAGGAGCAAACGTGGTACTTACCGCCTCTACAAAGATCATCGATGTTACTGGAAATGAAGCTGTTGAAATGAAAGGACGCGTTCCGGCGAGATCTGTGGTGATCCCGGGGAGTTATGCCAAGAAATTTCCGGCGGGAGAATACAACGTACCTTGTGCCTTGATCATTGGTACACGAAAGGAAAGCACCAATAAGAAAACCTCACTCAATGACGCACTGCGTGAATACAATGTGTCGGTGTAGTATAAGTGAATTCAGAAAGAATAAATTTTAGACATCTGTAGCAGGATCATACTGACAGATAGAAATATAAAAATGCTTAGCTGGAATTTCTGCGTCTTCTCCTCACCTTCTTTGCATTTACCTTTTTCTGAAATGCCCTGCTGTAACGAGTCATAAGTGAATGTGTGAGCTCGAAAGAGTTGTTCGATAGCTTCGCATAGGTATCTGCCATGATATTGATCATGTGTTTAGACAACCACAATCTCCTGAAATTATGCATGCGTTTTTCGAACGACATAGATTCAAACCTCATTCTGTTTAGGTCGATAAGGTAGAAACCGTAGGTGCCATTACCTTTATCCACGATAAGTGTATTCCCAGGAGAATGATCCAGAAAGTTCACCTTGTTCTCGTGCAGGCGATAGGTGAATGCTGCCACCTGCCTGAGGATCTCGTCGCGGTTGGGCCATTTGGGATTGTGATTTAGCACCCGGAAATCGAAGTCGAAATCGAGGTGCTTACAAACGTAATAACTCTCTTTTAGTCCTACTGAAAATGTTTCGGAGTAACACACAGGATGGGGGGTGTTGATACCAAGGTCGATAAGACGCGACGCATATTCGAAGGATCTGCGTGCTTTACTTTTCCGAAGGAATCTGTATACCAGCCCTTGAAAGAATCCCGGAGTCTTGAATTTCTTAACTACAAAGGTATCCCCGTCAATACGAATTTTTTTGATGACATTCCGGTCGCCTTTGGTTACAAAATCCTTATTTGCAGAAAATCCATTGATCGCCTCTTCAAATTGAGATTTCTCAGCTTCATGATCGGGATGTAGCACAAGGGTTTTGGCCATGATTAATTTTAATAACTTCGAAAAAAGAGATACTTTGCGAAGGTAATGCAACCTACGAAAATACTTGTTATTCAAAACAAAAGAATTGGTGACGTGCTCATCAGTTCTGTGATTGCGAACAACATAAAAAGAGTCTTCCCAAAAAGTCATGTCACTTATTTTGTATACGATTATACCAGTGGTGTGCTTGAGCATAACCCCAACATTGACGAGATTATACGGGTAAAGGAGAAGGAACTTAAAAAGATTCCACGTTTGTTAAAGACCTTACGCAAGGTCCGTAAGGCAGACTACCATATCATCTTCGATCCGTATTCGAAATTCCAGAGCAGGATGATGTGTTTATCGAGCCGGGCACAATACAGAATAGGGTTTAAACGCGCCCACAAGAAATTGAAGCTTCCTTTTTATACGCATCCGGTGAATTTGCTGGAAGAGCGATCCAGGAATTGTGGAAAGGCTATAGAAGACAGGATCAATCTGGTACAGTCTGTATTTCCGCTGGAGTTGCCGGATTATGTACCTAAGATCTATTTAACCCCTGAAGAGAAAGCCTACAACCCCATCGCACATATTAATACCCCGGTGATCATGCTGGGGGTACTGGGTAGCACCCCACAGAAGTCCATGCCTTATCCGTATATAGCGGAACTCATCAACTATATCACCGACCACTATAATGTTACCCTCCTGTTTAATTATGCGCCGCATCAAAAACCGGAGGCCTTGAAGATCTATGAACTTTGCCGTGGAAAAGAACAAATTGATCTCGATATCTACGAGGACAGCATACGGGGTTTTATAAAACTCATCAATCATTGCGATATGCTAGTGGCTAATGAAGGAGGGAGTGTGCATATCGCCAAGGCTTTAAATTGCCCTACCTTTACAATCTACTCACCCTATGTGAACAAGGAGCATTGGTCGAGTTTTGAGGATGGGACAACCCACGATTCGGTGCATTTACTGGAAGAAAAACCGGATCTATTCAGTAGCTTTACGCTGGAGGAACGCAGGAAAATTGAAGAAGACCCGGATGCGTTGTATCATGAACTCACGCCCGAAATGATACTTAATAAACTAAAACCCTTCCTGGACCAGCATTTAGCAAATTCTCGCAAGTAATATGAACATACTCGATAAATTTCATCACTGGAGACGCAAATTACGCTGGAACAAACAGTATAAAAGCGGGCGTTGGAATAGCCTACAAAGTGAGAAAGAAGCTGCGAGATATCGCCAGATCGTTAGTTTTATTTCAGAATATGCCCCAGCGAATCCGGCTATCCTCGATATTGGCTGTGGTGATGGTGTTTTAAACCTGCGAATGGAAGATCTGGAATACAGCTATTTTCTGGGTATCGATTTTTCTAAAGTATCTATCGAAAAAGCCAGAGAAAAAAAATTCCCTAAGTCGGAATTTCTGGCCGCCGATGCGATAAGCTTTAAACCTCAACGCAATTTCGATGCAATTGTCTTTAACGAAGCCTTCTATTATATTCATGATTCCGAAAAGCAAAATGTGTTAGACAGGATGCTCTCTCACCTCAACGAAAACGGGGCGTTGATCATCTCGATATATCGGGAAGGTACCGGTTGCTGGGAACATTTTAAAGAGAATGTAGGATTGAAAGAACTGGCCTTTACCACAGTTACCACCAATGAGGAACTCCGTTATTGGAAGATCGGGGTATACCGGAAGATCTAATCTTTTTTTATACCGAAAGGGGTGCGTTCTAATTTCTTTTCCCGGGTCTCTTTCCGGATGGCGCGGTTCTTATCGATGGATTGCTGATTCTTATATCCACGGGGATGGTCCAGATGGATCACCACTGCATTGTAACGTATCTGCTTACTCTTTAGGCCATAATTAACAAGGCGCTCTCCTAATTCACGGTCCTGCCCGCCGTACTGCATACGTTCATCAAATCCGTTTACCGCCATAATATCCTCCTTCCAGCCACTGGCATTATGCCCGTTCCAGCTGGCATTGGTTGGAGTGACCGCATTGAGGACAGATGCTTTTAAGGGTCCGGAACTTAACTTGTTATTTTTGAAAGAAGATTTCAGTCCGTGTTTTTTCAGCCACCCCAGGTTGAAACATTCTTCAGAGTAGATAGTATCCCTGCTGATCGCCTTGGAGATATCCATAGGTAACATAAAATAACCTCCCGAAAGAAAATATCCCTTTTCCCGATACTTCACATGTTGTTCGACAAAGTCTTTTCTCGGAATGCAATCTCCGTCACTCATAATGATATAAGGGGTAGTGCATTTTAAAATAGCTTTGTTAAGGATCTGTGATTTCTGAAACCCATTATCTTCGTGCCATACATGGACGATAGGGTAAAAAACCTCCTCCTTCATTCGCTCGATAAGCGACTTTGTTTCCTCGCCCGAACCATCATCTGCGATCACGATCTCGAACATGCGGTAGCTCTGGTTGTTGTATCCATAAAGTACTTTCTCCAGCCATGCCGGCGAATTATACGTACTAATAATAATGGAGGTGTCTATCGTTTGCATTGGTGCAAAGATAAAGTTATTTAGTAAGTTTGCTCCATGCAAACGCTATCGGTCATTGTCCCAACTTTTAACGAAGAAGCCTATATAGTAGACGCGCTACGATCGGTGGCATTCGCCGATGAGATCATCCTTATAGATTCCTGCAGCACAGACAATACGGTTGCGCTTGCCAAACCTTATATCACGAAGTTATTAGAGCGCGAGTTCGATAATTTCTCTGCCCAGAAAAACTACGCCCTGGAGCATGTTAGCGGGGACTGGGTTTTATTTCTGGACGCAGATGAGCGCGTTACCCATTCGCTGGAAGATGAAATAAAGCGCACCATATCACATCCCAGGCATGGTGGATACAAGATCAACTTCCCTCATTTTTATATGAACCGATTTCTATACCATCACAGTGATAATGTCCTTAGGCTGGTGAAACGTGCCGGAGCTCATTTTACAGGTAGTGTACATGAAAAGTTACATTGTGAAGGTAGTATCGGGAAATTAAAGAACCATATGCTCCACTATACCTATAAGGGGCTGGAGGCGTATATCGAGAAAAAGGAGTCCTATGCCTGGTTTCAGGCCGAGCAGTTATATAAAAAGGGAAAGAAGGCCAGCTGGTTTCATTTGTGGATCAAACCATCATACCGGTTTTTTCGATCTTATATTCTAAAAGGAGGATTTAGAGACGGTATTCCAGGCCTAACGGTGGCCTCGGTTAATGCCTACGGGGTCTTCCAGCGTTACGTTAAATTGCGGCTGTTACACAAAGGAATGCGATAGCAGATCTTATAACAGTTTACCGTATTTTATTTTTCTTCTGAATTTTTCTAAGCCATATTCACCTTTAATATCCAACCGCTGAATTTTAAATGCATCCGGGAATGGAAATTTATTTAGTCGGTTCCCTATCCGAAGTCCATAAATAAACCGCTGTTGTTTCAGGTATTCGACAAACTTTGTGTAGCTTTCTTTATCCCTTGGGAATTTCCCGTAGGGATACGCCAGAGCCGGGCTAAGTGGGAGTTGATGCTGTTTTACAACCTCAAGCGCTCGTTGGGTGTCCGCAGCGATCTCTTCAGGAGTGAGTTCGTTGTATTTTCCATGCTGAAAAGAATGATAACCTAATTCGACCGTATCAGGTTCCAGGGAATGAAGTTGTTGGGCGTTCATGATATCCACCTTTCCCGAGTACCATTCGTCTGTTTTACCCAGGTACCCCATTGGTACGAATAAGGTGGCCTTTAGATCATACTTCTGAAGTAGTGGAACCGCCAGGTCTTTAAAACTAACATAGGCATCATCGAAGGTTATCACAACGTTATTTGTGCCGGGAAATGTGCTTAGGTTTTTTAATTCTGAAAAGTGCCAGCTTCTATACTTGTTTTCCGAAAGCCATTTGAGTTGTTCTTCCAGCCTGATAACACTTATAACCAGGCCTTCGCTGGTGGAAGGCGCCACATCGTGATACATTAAAACCGGAAGTTTTGCCATGGAGTTTCGGAAAAGGTTCAGGGTAAAATTATTACTTTTACCCAAACTATTATCATTTGTTGGACAATACCCATAAAATTTCCGCCCTTGCCATTACCCTTAACGAAGGTGAGGTGATCGAGAAGTTCATTAAAAGTCTTTCGTTCGCGGATGAGATCATCATAGTGGATTCCTTCAGTACAGATAATACAAAGGAGCTTGCCACAGCTATTCCGAAGGTAAAATTTATTGAAAGAGAGTTTAGAAATTTCAGTGATCAGAAGAATTTTGCAATTTCTCAGGCTTCCAACGATTGGATCGTATTTTTCGATCCCGATGAGGAGATCACTCCCGAGATCGAAGACGAGATACATGCTATCCTGAAAGATCCTAAGGCTATAGCTTATGCCATAAAGCGAGAGCTATATTTTATGGGGAAACGCATTAAGTACAGCGGATTTCAGACAGATTGGGTAATCAGACTTTTCCACAAAGAGCACTGTCAATACAATGGTGATCTCGTGCATGAAACCATCGAAGCCAGGGGTGTCACTAAAAGATTTGGATCCCGCTTACCGCATCACACCTACAAATCCTTTGATGATTATACTTCCAAATTGCACCGATACAGTAAATTGAAGGCGCGTATGATGTTCGAGCAGAATAAACGCCCCTCCTTATGGCAATTTCTGTGGCGTCCTTTTTACAGGTTTTGGCATCAATATATAATTCGCCTGGGCATTCTGGATGGCAAAGAAGGATTTATCCTGGCCTATATAAATGCTTTTGCCGTATTTAAGCGATATGTGAATTTGTGGTTACTCTATCGTAATATTAACTAATAAACGGTCTGAACAGATGAAAACTGTTTTTCTCGAATCGCATAACATTAAGAATAAGTACTCCGGATTCGGGCAGTTTAACTACCACCTTATAAAAGGGTTGGCAAATGTAAAACCGGCCGACCTCGATATAGTTCTGCATGCCAAAGACACAGAAGCATTGAGAAACGAATTCGGTGAGATTTTCAAATACAAAAAATACCGATCCATAACCAGACATAAACCCTTCAGAATAAAAAAGAGATACAACCTCTGGCATTGTTTGAATCAGAATATAAAGATCGAACCCTTTCATGATATCCCTTACCTGCTTACGGTTCACGACATCCATTTCATTACGGAGGGCAGCGAAGGCCTGCAGGAAAAATTAAAAGGGAAGTTCAGGGAAAAACTAGATCGGGTTAGTGCGATAACTTATATTTCCGAATTCGCAAAAAAGGAC
>QQUG01000073.1 GCA_008501705.1 Flavobacterium sp. | reverse complement strand
CTAAAATCCGTTGTTCCGGGATAACCAGGGCAATAATGATGAGATAAACCGGCAAGCGTGCCGAGCAGGTAGTAAAGGGTGTTACCAAAATAGTAATAAGTCGTTCTTTCCAGCTTTCGATATTTCGTGTCGCCATGATAGCCGGAATGGCGCAGGCAGTACCGGAAACAAGCGGAACCACACTTTTTCCGCTTAGGCCGAAACGCCGCATTACCTTATCCATTAGAAAGACAACCCTGCTCATATAACCCGTCTCCTCGAGAATTGAAATGAATAGGAAAAGAAAGGCGATCTGCGGAATGAAGATCACAATGCCACCAAGTCCGGGTACGATACCTTCTGCGATCAGGTTGGTAAAATCTCCGGCGGGTAGTGTGTTTTTCAGCCATTCGCTAAGGGATGCGAAGCTGCTGTCTATGAAATCCATAGGATAACTACTCCAGTCGAAAATGGCCTGGAAAATAAGTAATAGTATAGCGAAAAAGATGACATAGCCCCACAATTTATGGGTAAGTATCCTGTCCATACGGCTGCGTAAATCTTTCGCGTTAGCCGTATCGATCACCATGGTTTCCTTTAGTGCCTCATTGATAAATTTATAGCGGGCAATGGTTTCTTTTTGCTGAAGCCGTTTCAGGGTGCTTTTGGATTCTGTTTTAAAAGTGGCGATACTACTTATTTCGCCACGTTCCAGTTTTCCGAAGTTAACATCCTGGGTGATCACCAACCACAGTTTGTACAGATCCTGGTTGGGAAAAGCTTTTTTGAGTCGATTAAAATACTCCGGTGCAATGGCTGAGGCGTTCATACAAGGTTTCACCGACAGCGAAGTGTAATTAGCGATAAGTTCCTTGAGGTTTTCGAAACCTTCATTTTTACGTGAACTAATTAGAGCGATTCGCGTCTCCATGCGCTGCTCTAATTTCTCTATATCCAGGGAGATGGCTTTGCGTTTCATGCGATCGGCCATATTGATAACCAGGATAGCGGGTATCCCAAGGTCTTTTATCTGAGTAAAGAGCAAGAGATTACGCTTGAGGTTCTCAATTTCGGTTACAACTACCGCAACATCCGGGAAGTCCTTGTCGTTTTTATTGAGCAGCAGCTCGATCACCACGTTCTCATCCAGGGAAGAAGCATTTAGGCTGTAGGTTCCGGGAAGATCTAGGATATGTGCTTTTAAGGTGCGGGTGAGTTTACAGACACCCTCTTTTTTTTCAACCGTAATCCCGGGATAGTTTCCCACTTTCTGGTTCAGGCCGGTAAGCCTGTTGAAAACAGAGGTTTTACCTGTGTTGGGATTCCCTATTAGGGCTACGTTGATCTGCCGGGCCATAGATTAAATCAATTCTATTTCTATTTGTTCGGCGGTTTCCTTTCTAATCGCCAGATGGCTGCCATTGATATTAAGATATAACGGATCTTTGAAAGGAGCCTGCTGTACCAGTTGTACTTCATTGCCCGGGAGGCAGCCCATTTCCAATAGTTTGAGTGGCACCGCTTCGATGGAAAAACCTTTAATAATGGCTCGTTCTCCCTTTTGTAAGTTGGCAATCGTAAACATTAATTTTATTTAGATTGATTATAAACAATGCAAATGTAGTGCAAATAGGTCAGGTATAAAAGTTAATATTGTCCCTAATTTATTCGGCTTTCAGCACTTCGATATCTTCCAGTAATCTTTCGATATCATCGGGATTGGTACCGTCGTAAAAACCGCGTATTCTGCGCTTTTTATCAACCAATACAAAGTTTTCGGTATGGATGAGGTCGTATTCGCTGTAGGGAAGGTCTTTAGCCGCCAGATACGATTTGCGTGCCAGGTTGTAGATCTCCTTCTTCGAACCGGTAACCAGATTCCATTTGTGGTCGTCCACTCCTTTTTCCAGGGCGTATTTTTTAAGTTGGGGTACACTGTCGATCTCTGGAGTTACCGTATGGGAAAGTAGTAAAACTTCGTTATCGTTTTGTAGTTCTTTCTGAATTGCAGCCATATGGTCTGTCATAACCGGGCAAATGGTCTGGCAGGTTGTGAAGAAGAAATCGGCTACATAGATCTTTCCTTCGTAATCTTTTTGAGTGATCTGTTCCCCATTTTGATTGGTAAGGCTGAAATCGGCTATAGTGTGATATTTTTTCACATGCTGAACGGTGCTGTCCACAAGTTCGGTAGTGACATCGGTTGGCTGGTAAACAGGCAGGACTTTTTTAGGGTCCAGGGCCTGGTACATGATGGTAATTATAATGGCCGAAAGGATGAGAAGGACAATTCCGAAGAATTTATATTTTGCAAAAAACTTAAGCATACGAATGCAAAATTACAACCCTGTAAAAGATTGGCAATGCTGTAACAGTTAAAAAAAATATAAGACTGATATGCCAATTTGCATTTATTTTTTTAAGAGCGGTTAAAAGGTTACTTTTGTCCCTCAATTTTGATGATATATGAGTCCATTTGCGGTTAAGGCAATTCAGCTTTTGTTAAGCTTATCTATATTGATCGTGCTTCATGAAATGGGGCACTTTATTCCAGCTAAAATTTTTAAGACCCGGGTAGAGAAGTTCTTTCTCTTCTTCGACATAAAATTTGCGCTCTTTAAAAAGAAGATCGGTGATACGGTTTATGGTATTGGCTGGTTACCCTTAGGGGGTTATGTGAAGATCTCCGGGATGATCGATGAAAGCATGGATAAGGAACAGATGGCGCAACCTCCACAGCCGTGGGAGTTCAGGTCCAAACCGGCCTGGCAGCGACTTATCATCATGCTTGGGGGTGTAACCGTGAATATTATAGTAGGTTTTCTTATCTACATGATGATCTTGTTTTTCTACGGAAGAGATGTAGTGACCAATGATGACCTTCCGGAAGGATTTGCCATCGCCCAGGAGTTCAAAGGATACGGATTTAGGGATGGAGATAAGATACTGAAAGTAAATAACGAGGAATTCCCTTATGTAACCGAGATCAATAAACACCTGTTTCTAAGAGATGTAAATTCAATTACGGTACAGCATATGGATGGTACCGAAGAGACGATCACTTTACCCGAAGAGATAGGAACCGAAATGTTTCAGAAGGATGTGCTTACTCCGTTTATTGAGAGGCGTGAACCTATTGTAGCAGTAGTTGGAGGCGAAGATTTTCCGGCTGCAGCTGCAGGCTTTAAAGCGGGAGATAGAATTACAAGTGTGAATGGACAACCAATAGTATACTGGCACGAATTTAAACAGCTAATTGCAGAGAATGAAGGAGCCGAGAACACTATCGAAGTAGAACGTGATGGTGTAACGGAGATCATTAGGGTAAC
This sequence comes from Flavobacterium sp., assembly GCA_008501705.1. Taxonomy (GTDB): domain Bacteria; phylum Bacteroidota; class Bacteroidia; order Flavobacteriales; family Flavobacteriaceae; genus Pukyongia. The sequence continues at coordinate 16,570 of QQUG01000073.1, read as the reverse complement.
TCCTAATGAGGATGGTGTAGTAGGGATCAATATTGGTAGCGGAACACAGCATATTTCCTACTCATTTGGGGAAGCCGTAACCCAGGGAACCAGTTATGGGTATAATATATTAAAGGATTATGTAAAGCAGTTTAAATATGTCTTTACAAAAAAGGGAGCCTCTCAGGTGGGTGGATTTGGAGCGATAGGGAATTTATTCCCGGGCAAATGGAGCTGGGTGGCCTTCTGGCAAACCACAGCTTTGATCTCCATAATTCTGGCATTTATGAATGTACTTCCTATCCCGGCGTTGGATGGGGGCCATGTTGCATTTCTGCTGTATGAAATGGTTACCGGAAGAAAACCCGGAGACAAATTTTTGGAGTATGCGCAGATGATTGGTTTCTTCCTACTTATTGCTCTGGTTTTGTTTGCGAATGGTAATGATATTTACCGTTGGCTATTCAAGTAAAAAAATTAGTGTTTCTTTTTTGCAGCACTTAAAAAAAAATTATATTTGCGTCCGCTTAAAGCGATAAGCATTCCTCCATAGCTCAGTTGGTTAGAGCACCTGACTGTTAATCAGGGTGTCGCTGGTTCGAGTCCAGCTGGAGGAGCTTCGAAAAGAAAATGCCATCCGAAAGGGTGGCATTTTCTTTTTGACCCCAGTTGGGCGAGAAGTTTATCCCGTCCAAGGCGGGAAGTCCAGCCGTTGCACTGAGCTTGTCGAAGTGTGGAGGAGCGAAGCGACAACAGGCCTCTCACCAAGTGAGGGGATTTTTTCATGGAAAAACTTGGACAATCAGTGTAGCATAGTTTTGTATTGGTTGTATGAAAGCCATTTAGAGTGTGCCTCCCTGAATGTGGGCTTTGCTTCTCCATTTCGAAAGTTGATCTTCGAGATCTTTGCTGCAACTCGCCAGATTGCGCAAAGGTCCTTCCAAACTCTAAAAAATGAAGTGTCAGGATCGTAGATATGGGTTGGTTCTCCTCCAACCCCATTAACTTCCAGTATCTTGTAGTTGCGATCTCTTTTAAGCGTTTCCAGAGAAGGAGTTTTAATGTCGAAGCGTCCAAAATAGAATCCTTCCATTTTATGGCTGAGGTCATCAAAAATGGATATGAGTTCTTCATCAATAAGATGATTACCATTCCTGAACTCAGTTCCTTTATTATGATTTCCGATTCGGTCAAGGATCATGATTTTATTTGCCGGAAGAATCTGCTTCCATTGGGACTTGAATCTTTTCCTCAAATTCTCCCGGTGTAAAACGGATCTCGGGTTTCCTTCGATCAATTGTCCCAGGGTACTACTACCATCGCCCGCAACGCTTAAGAATTTTTTTATGGTAAGGGAAGGGATCACTCCTTTGTTACTGTCGGGTAACCTGTAGTAAAACAAACCGATCTCCAGGTCATCATCTACAAACTCCTGTATGATATGGTTCACTTTTAATTTCTTAAGAGATTCCGAGAGTTCTTGTTCATTATCTACTTTTTTTACATCGATCCCTCGGTAACCTATGTCCGGTTTAAGAATGATCGGAAATTGGATCCCGTTTTTCGATATTTCAACCATGATCTTTCCCGGCAAACTACCCTTACTCACATAAATAGTTTTCGGCTTGTATTCATCAGGGACAAGTTGAAGGGTCATGTATTTGGAATCACTTAGTATAAAACCATCTATCGCAGGATTGGTTCTTAAGAAGAAAAATAAATTACCCACCTTCAATGACAACCAAAAATGCTGAATCCACACGGGAACATAATAGATCCACATTGGCCAGAATTCCCAATTGCACAATTTAATGTACCATCTTTTGGACAACAACCGTTTCATCTCTGGCTTTTAAAGTGTTTGCTGAGTTGGTTCGATTTCAGATAAATGATATAGCAACAGCACAATAATGCAACTACGGCAAGAATGAACAGTGTTCCATTGTCGCCGTTCACTTCAATTCCGAGTAAAAAAATGTGCGAACCCATGGCTCCTAGCATGGTTAGCGCACCAAGAAGTGCACCGTATATCGACGTTCTTGAGAACAATAGCAGAAAACTTATGATCAATTCCACAATTCCTGATACTATCCTCGTATATGGCTCCCCGCCTATAGTTGTGAATATGTAAACACTATCGGGGTGAGCGGTGAACTTAAAGAACAAGGTTTGCAATAATATGATCGCGGCAATGATGGCCGCAGATCTCTCCATATAATAACTCGCTTTACTATTCATGACTTAAGGATTTTAAGTATTTCTTCCAGTTGAGTTGGGCCGACTTTAGGTATTCAGACTCCTTCCGATTCCATTTTTTTAATGTATTGTTGAAATACTGGTTGTAGAACAAATAGAGTTTACCATCAACGATCTTATACGTTTCCGGGTCCACGCTCACCAACGTGCCGCTATCTGCCATGGCGTATGCACACCAGCCACCGTAGACCGGGATGTACTTTTCAGGATTAATTTTAAAGGTGTCCAGGTTTTTTTTATTGCTGAATTGGTACCTAATTCCCAGGTGGGTGAACGAAAAAGTTGATTTTCCCTTTACAGGGTTTCCCGTGAAATAACTCACAGCATCATACCCCTCCAGCGCGAGGCCGTTTTCGTGATTTGTGTATTGTTTGACATCGATAGTTGTTTGTGCCTGAGCAAAGCCGAAACTAGCTAAGATGAATAGGAATAGAAATAAGTTCTTCATTGCGCTTTTTTTTAAGTATGTATGTAATTTTTCGTTGTTTTCCATTAAATGACAGCTGAGTGATACTAACCGTACTGATATCATCCCCCCGAAGGATAAATGGTGTATCTTTTTCACTGCCGTGTATTTTTAAGACACTGGATTCTGTGGTCTTATTCATGCCAAGTGAATCGACAAAGTAGTCGAGTTTTGCAGTATGTTGTTCGCGGCTGTACAAAGTGGAGGAGGACCACAGATGCGGCGTATCCGTGGCTAGGTCGCTGATATGTTTTCGGTATCCATCCCATACCAAGGTTTGTAGTTTCCCCGAACTAACGAGCAACAGTGTGAAGGGTTCAATATTTTCCAGGCTGAGATCAGAAAGGAAGCTTTTAAAACTTTCAGCTTCGAAGGCCGCGATTACGATACTACCCCGACTCGCCCTGTATTTCTCTTTCTTCTTGTGATTCCGAAATGCCCCGTTAAGTAAACAGGCGGCACGCCCATTTTCATCCATGGCGATCCAGCTTCCACCCTTATTAACATCCTGAGGGAATGTGATCTTCGTCCCGTTTGAGAGTACTTCTTCCATGGGGAGCCGAGTAACCCTAAGAGGACTTTCATCCCGGTTCGAGGTGAGAATGAAACCGTTCCACTTCGGGATATAACTTACTGTACACATTGCTTCTTGTAATTATTTCGGATGGTGGAAGGGGCATACCCGAAGTTTTCATCCAATGGAATTGTAGTGTCCATTGCCTGTACCCCGATCCTGATCAATGCCAAGTGATGAATGGTATGCTCGATATTGAACGCAAGTTCCCGGTAGAAGGTGGAAGCCAATGGTATGGATTCGTTTTCTCCGAAATTGGAATAGTCGGATAAAACCCTGAGGTCGAAATCTTCAACTCCATCCAGAGCATATAGTATCTTTTCTATGCTGCGAATACTTTTGTCCGTATTATTCTCGAGTGACTTGTCCCGTTTGCGATTGTCGTAGTTGACCGTTCTCCGAAAGTCGAACTCAAGCAGGCAATTGTAGAATTCAATAATGTGCCGAACGTGTGCGCCTATGGACGAGCCATTGAGCACCTTCAATTTTAATGCGAATTGCTCATCCGAAAGGTCGGCACATAAAGTTTTTACTTTTTCCAGATGAACTTGTACTGCTGTTAGAATCATAATTGTTAGATTTTAATTTGACACTACAAACGAAAGGCAAGAAAGACCACCAGTCGTTTGATTTCGTGTTTTCAAACGCATTGAAAACAGGGAAAAGAGTTCGGATATATCGAAGCGTGGATTAAAACCTGAAGATCATTAATTTCAGGGATTATTCGGCTACACTTAAGAGCATAGGTGTGAATTTAGGAGCCACCTGCTCACCGCCGTCATAGTTTGAAAGTATTGCCGCGATATAGCCGCTTCGGGTTAATATGGACAGATCGGCACTTATTCCGTAGAACCCACTACCACTTTTTCATTGTAATAGTCCTTAACCTCAAACCCATATCCGTAGTTATTTGTGTTGTAGAAATCCTTCCACATTATTTAGAGTAGTGGTTTGCCTTCCATGGGTTCAATGTATTGAAGGGTTTGCCATTAATAGGGCCATTGAAGAAGAGGTATAACTTCCCCTCCACAACATCAAAAGTCTCTGGATTAATTGGAAAATTTGTTTCTTTTTCAGCCACACCCCATGCACAATAACCATTGAATTGAGGAAGATATTTTTTTGGTGACTTCTTAAAGGTATTACGATTTGCTATGTTGGCAAAATAATAAGTAGCTCCATTATGTTTTACAGAGTAATCCTTCACGCCTTTTTTTGCGTTACCAGAAAAATAGGCTACAACATCATATCCTCCAATTGCTATGCCATTATCATCCACAGGCGCAATTTGTGCTATTGAATGAGATGTAATTGAAATGGCGATTACTAATAGTATATAGTTAATTGTTTTCATTTTTGTTATTTTTTAGAATTGAAGTTGTATACTTGAAAAGTCATGTTTGACACTTTAAATTATCTTGATTTATAAACTTTCTGCTATAGGAAAGTCGACAGGTACTTTTGTTAGGTTGTGCAGATAGTTCATTGCGGTTTTATCACTCACCTGAAGTATTAGATCCACTAGATTTTCCTTGGTATAACCTTGGGCAAAGAAATCTTCTACATTAGTTTTCTTTACATTCCCTCTATTTTTGGTAATGTCTGCAGCCAATTTCACCAAGGCATTTAATTTGGCATTTTCGCTTTTGCCTTTTCTGATATCTAATAGCTGTGCATCATTAAAACCATTCATTTTCCCTAATACAAGATGTGCACTTTGGCAATAAATACAATCGTTGACCTGACTAACAATTAGGTTTACAGCTTCTTTTTCCTTGTTAGACAATGATGTTTTGGCATTTTGAAAGTCTAAATAACGCTTTAAGCCATTGTTTGAATAGGCTATTGTTGCATAAAGATTAGGAACAAAGCCCAAAGCTTTGTTTAATCCGTCAAAAATTTCCTGATTCACAGGACCAACTTCATTCGTAGTTGGAACATTAAAATTAATTTTTTTTATATTTTCCATTTTAATACTATTAAAATTGTACGTCATTATTGACAGTACAAGTTTAATAACACGGTTAGCTTTATAAAATGGACAATTTTCGTATATAAATGGATAATTTTCTAGGACTAAAAAAATAATTTAGCAACTTCCCGTTAGCAAATTCTATACGTTTATCTACCAAGCAATCCAAAGTATTCAGTAGAACTTAATTACTAGACTTTAATTTATGAAGTAGTGACGAAGCGTTTTCACACTAAGAACATTCGTCTTTTTTGTATTGCTGCCTAAACTTTCGCTTATATAAAACACAAAGAATTCGTCCTGTTTTTTAATAATGTTATGAATAGAGGTTTACTTCAGTTCCTTTGGCATGAGCGTTAGGATCGATGAAAATTGTGCGGCCAACAAGTTTGAGATTGTAGGGGGCAACTTTTTCGGTATGAGGAGGCGGTGACTGGCCATTGTTCGGCAAGTATTGGTAATCATGCCACGGGCAAGTAATACACACGTAAATGATCTTTCCTTCGCCTAATGGCCCCACCTTGATGTTTGCAGACATTGTGTATGGCTGATAGCTTGTTTTCGTATTTGACAATGGCCACCCCCTCCTTAGTCAAAGTGAAGATCTTGGCGCGTTCATCTTCTATTTCATCAACTTCGCACACTCGAAACCAGCCTTCCGTTTCAATACTTTGAATTTTATCCGTTCTCAATTCCTGTCTGGCAGAAAGCAAGTGATGCAATACCACTAATACGAAACCAAAACCAAGTACTGAAATTGTGAACAGGAATGTTTCCTAGTGAAATGCACCCAGGAATACGTGAAGTAGGATCAGAACATAGGCAACATAAACCAGCATGTGACGTCGTTTCCACGTAACGCCAGACAGGTTCGCCAGTAAGAAATCATGACTGGTAGCTGCCATTGTAATAAGAATGAGCAATGGAAACAATCCCAGCACCTGGAAGTGAAAATTCGACAAGGAAAGATAGTCCACGTTGGAAGTGAAGATCGAATAGACAGTGAATGTATCTCCCAAGGCGTGAAACTAGAAGATGAAAAACCCTCCATGAACCAGCGCACCATCTGGCACCTCATTTTAAAAGGTCCGCAGGACCTTTCAACTTCTACGAAGACATTCGGTCCGGTTCGAGCCTGCCTGCCGCAGGCAGGTCCAGCTGGAGGAGCGATAAAGTAGAGCAGAGCTCACTTTATCGCAGTGAAGTGAAAGAAATTCTATTTTACTACGATTCGGATTTAAAACCCATGCCATTACGGTATGGGTTTTTTGTGTTTAATTATGATACTACCTTATTGTGTTTATGTACTGCAAAGTGAAAGAGACCTTTTACTTTAGGCAACTATAAAGAAGCATATTATGGTGGCGTTTAACCGCGGTTTTGCCTGATATTTCTGTTGCTGCCGGAAAAGCCTTGATTTGGTGGCGGGCCATGCCTTTCTTCTTCAAACTCTCCCATTAAACAGCGGCCCACATAAGGATAAGTGTCTGTTACAATATAGGCATAGGTGCCATCGATCACGGTGCCGTTACAAGCATCCAGATCGCCAAGGCCTTCTACGTATTCCCAGTCTGAAACAAAAGTTCCGTCTGGATCACTTTCTTCAATTGCAACATCTAATTGATATCCAGGCCTGTTATACGAACATTCTTCGCCTTCCCTTTCCTCGTCGTAGAGTCTGTAGCTGGGAGAATACGCACCACTTTTCGAATAGTAAATGGCAAAGCCATCTTTAGCAAATCCTATATGTACCAGGTCGCTCCCTGTATCAAATAGTTCTATCATTGAGGTTGGACTACCGTGATAATGATAGGCGCCTGTTGGTTGTACATGCGCATTGTTAAAATCAAGCCCCATATTAATTAACTCCTGTTTGGCCTCAACACGATATCGTTCCCCACTTTCACAAGCCACAACTTCTGCCGTCTCGGGTTCAAATTTGATCCCGTTTAATGCCACGCCTGGCTCTCGCACCCATTTTGCTTCTCCCGTATATTTGGGATTCAGAGGTAGAGAATAAGTTCTGTTTTGAGGTTTTATAGTGTTTGGGTTGCCTTCGTTAGGAAATGTCCCCGTTTGATGATTGGGTAAAGCATTGGTTTCAATATTACGCTTACCGTCCTTCACTGTGACCACGGTCCTGGTTCCATATTGCTCGTCCTCCAGAGTGTAAGAGCCAAAATAATCGATGGGATCGTCTTTGGAGATATCCTCATGATGAGTATGCCTGCTTTCACCATGTATATGTGTTAAAGATGCAGGTATATTATTGCAGCCTGCTAGAGCGACTATGCTAATTCCTAAATACAGCATTTTCTTGTGTGTTCTCATAAGTTTCAATTTTAAAAAGTGAAATTAAAACCCCGCAATTTCTCACGAGGTTTTAAAACATTCACGCACCATCAACCTAAACACTTTTTGTTTCTATTCGTATCTATGACTCGTACAGGAGGAAATGGTTGAATGAAGAGATAGCGTTTTCTGCGAAACAACCAAAGTTTACAGCGAATACTCATTCTCATTCAGGGAATAATCTTTTTTATTCTGAAATACTACAAGCTCGATTGATGAGTTAGCATTAGATCGAAGAATTAGGCAGCTTTTGAAAGGACTAAAAATCGGATAAAATTCTAATTACTACTTTCGGAATTTAGGGAATTCTCAACCCGTAATATGATAACCGCCATCAACATGACGGATCTCCCCGGTGATTCTACTTTTTGGCCGCATAAGGTGTACGATCTCATTAGCAAGATCCTGAGGGGCCGCATTTCCTAAGGGACTCATCCTGTTCGAGATCTCTATATCCTCTTCGTTCAAGGTGGCGTTCCCGGCTTTACTACCCATAAAGGGTGAGAACCGAACAGCATTCACCCGAATTCCATGACTCCTGCCCAACTCATCGGCCAGTTCGATGGTTATGCGCTCCAGGGCGGCCTTGGCAATACTTATATTTCTATAGGGATGGAAGGTCACTTTGGCTGCAGCAATATAACTTAATGAACATATGGAAGCATCATCCTGTAACACTCCGTATTTCAGTAAATACCTCGTCAACCGGATAAGGGAATAAGCAGACACATCCATGGTGTCGCAAAATTCTTCCTTAGTCACTTCCAGTAAGGGTTTTACTTTTTTATTCCGAATGGTCTTGTCCATGGCAATGGCGTGTAGTAATCCATTAAGTTGAACGCCCTCATCCCTCAGTTTTCGCGATAACGAATCCAGGTTCTCTTCCAGCGTAATATCCAGTACCTCCACCCTGGAATTTCCCAGGGAGCTGTGTACGGCTTCTTTAAAATCTTCGAAATTCTTATTTAGGAAGGCTTTCGCTTTTTCGGACAGATCCTTATGGAAAGGACTCACGCCTAATCCGGTACAGATCACACTACCGCCTTGCTTTATTATTTCCTTTGCTGCATAGGTTGCCAGGGATCGTTCATCGGCAATTCCGGTAATTAAAAATGTCTTGTCTTTTAACATAGGCTGATATAAATATGAAACTTAATTGAAGATTACCACTTATATAAGGCAGAACCCCAGGTCCAGCCGGCTCCCACAGCCGCAAACAATACCAGGTCGCCCCTCTTAAATTCATCGCTTCTGTGGACTTCATCCAGAATGATTGGAATGGTACCACCGGATGTATTGGCGTATTTGTCCATATTGGTCTTTACTTTCTGAAAGGGCATCTCGACCCTTCTCGCAACTTCCTGTAATATTTTAATACTTGGTTGATGGGGGAGTAAACATTTTATCTGATCGATGGTCACCCTGTTTCGTTCCAGCAATTTCTTGATGCATTTCGGCACTACATCAATTGCTGTTTTATATACCTCGGGGCCATTCATCTGAAAGAAATGCTGCCCGGATTTTATACTATTTTCGTTAGCAGGCTGTTCAGATCCTCCGGCCGGAATTGTGAAATGATCCTTACCTGTACCATCGGTGTATAAAAGGAAGTCCATAAATCCCTTATCTTCATTAGTTCTGGATAGTACCATTGCGCCGGCTCCGTCACCAAAAAAGACGGCGTCCCTTCGGGTCCAGTCTGTGATATTGGAAAAGGTGTCTGCCCCAATCACCAGAACGTTTTCATACATACCGGAGGTAATGAACTGCACTCCTGTGGAGGTTGCAAATAAGGCCCCCGAACATACCGCAGAAAGGTCGAATGCAACAGCATTCTTAGCCTCCAACTTTTCCTGAACAAAACATGCACAGGAAGGAGCCTGTCTGTCTGCAGTTGCAGTTGCCACTATTATAAGATCGATGTCCATAGGTGTTAAGCCTGCATTCTCGATGGCACGCATTCCGGCCTTTGCTGCGAGATCGCTGGTAACCTCTCCTTTCGCTATGCGTCTTTCTTTTATTCCTAAATTTTTATAGATCCATTCGTCCGATGACCCTACAGATTCGAAGAAATCATTTTTTACGATATTATTAGGAACATAAGAACCGGTTCCTTTGATAAATGCTCGTATCATATATGAAAATTTAGTGGATAAAAATCCGCTTTTTAATCGATTTCAACCATAGAATTTTTATTTAATTGACTGAGCTTATGATATCCTGAAAATAGAGGTGGGATAATTGCCAATACCATATTTTTCTGTCGATTTCTGCTGCTTGAAATACAGGATTGATAATTCAGAAGTATTAAAAATCGCCGATTTTAACCTAAAAACGTGAGGATTTTACCTAAAAATCGCTTAAAAACGTCAATTTATTGCAATTCAGCACATATTTAAACCTAATGGAATGGCTTAGACATACAATTCAGAAGAAAAAATTCAGTGGCTGCTTATTTTCAAATAACCAATTACAATACTTTGCCTTTAATACGGTTCCAGATTTTAATAAGAAAGAGCCCGGAAATAATACTTATTGCCATAAAGCTCAACGCTTTTGGATATTCTCCATAAATAAAATAACCAGTGGCAAACATCGCACTATAGATTAAGGCAATGCCGAGCAACATGGCCAATATTCCGGACGGAACACTCCAGGCTTCACTGGTATGAACAAGTGTTTCGTTTTCCGATCTGGCTTCTGAAATGACCTTCCTCCATCCGGGACCTCCGGGTTGAGTTTTGCGATAGAAGCGGTACAGAACGGCCTTCGATTCGGGTTTGGTAAGGAATGTAACGGTAAGCCAAATTGCCATCGAACTAAAAACTACGAAGGGAAATCTTAAATAGGCGGGCATCACACCGGCTTCTCCAAACAGAAAGTCTCCAAGCGGTGTAAAGGCGATTAAAATGGAGATTAACCCAGAGGCGACCATCGCACTGATCTCGGTCCAGGCATTGATCCGCCACCAGAACCAGCGTAAGATAAAAATGAGGCCAGTTCCGGCTCCAAACATTAAAATGATATCAAATAGCTGGAGTGCATTGGTAAGCAATAAGGCGATGGAAGCACTAATTACCATCAGAACTACAGTGGTAATCCTTCCCACCCTTACAAGTTCTTTTTCCGAAGCTGATGGCTTCACTTGTTGGGCGTAAAAATCGTTCACCACATAGGAGGCTCCCCAATTCAGGTGGGTGCTTATGGTACTCATATACGCTGCCGATAAGGATGCCAGGACAAGGCCTAAGAGTCCGCTAGGGAGCATAGTGAGCATTGCCGAATACGCCAGGTCATGTCCTAATTTATCTTCAGAAACATTGGGGAAAGCGTCCTGTATACTCGCCAGATCGGGAAATACAATTAGCGATGCCAGAGCAACTACGATCCAAGGCCACGGACGTAAGGCGTAGTGCATAATATTGTAAAAGAAAGTGGCACCTATGGCGTGATTTTCATTTTTCGCGGCCAACATACGTTGTGCCACATAGCCGCCTCCACCCGGCTCCGAACCGGGATACCAGGAGCTCCACCATTGGACCGCCAGGGGAATGATCAATAAGGCTACCAGCATTTCGGTATTGCCAAAATCGGGTAGGATATTGAGTTTATCACTTACATTTTCATGATGGATCAGGGCGTCTAGACCACCAATTTCAGGAAGGCCAACAATATAATATGCCGCCCCAAAAGCACCTGCCATAGCCACGAAAAACAGAATAAAATCTGTATATACTACCCCTTTAAAGCCTCCAATGGCACTAAAGATTGCCGTTATCAGTCCGGCGATCACGACAGTGGTTAAAGGGTCTAGCCCCAACATAACCTCGCCAATTTTAATGGCTGCCAGAGTAACCCCTGCCATGGCAAGCACATTAAAGAGTATGCCAAGATAGATGGCACGAAAGCCACGTAGAAACCGCGCTGGTTTTCCGCCGTAACGCAATTCGTAAAATTCGATGTCAGTTTTTACTTCCGATTTGCGCCAGAGCTTGGCATAAACAAACACAGTGAGCAGGCCGGTCACCAGAAAGGCCCACCACACCCAGTTACCAGACACCCCGTTGGTTCGTACAATATCTGTAACCAGATTAGGGGTATCTGTAGAAAAAGTGGTGGCAACCATCGAAAGCCCTAATAACCACCAGGGCATGTTTCGCCCGGAAAGGAAATATTGAGAACTGTTCTTACCGGAGGTTTTACCAACGTAAATACCAATAAATAAGATCAATACGAAGAGAGCGATGATAATTACAAAATCTAAGGTGGATAATTCGATCATAGGGTTTTAGTCTAGGTTGTCCAGTTCAATTTAGAATAATGGGTAGAAAGATAATCATTCAATACGGCAATATCATCCTTTCCGGTTAGATCGGGAACATGTTCGGCCAGAGGGATAGCCTTCATGGAGTGAGGATGATCTTGTATCATAGATAATATGGCTACAGGAAGTTCTTTCTCGTCGCGCTCCGGTGAAACCTTACAATTCTTCAGGTAGGAATAGATCATGCTACCGTTCAGTTTCCAGAGATTCATACTTACGCGATACGCAGTTTGTGGAGATTTTTCCGACTTCAACTCCAATTTCTTCGGTTTTTCAATTATTTCTTTCAAAAATCCTTCTGAATCTGTATTGGTGATGGCAAATTGCGCGATCCTTTCAACAGGGAATTGCAGTGCATCACGATCGTAATTAATAAAGGCATTTTCAGAATTTATTTCTGAAAGTAGCCTGAAGGCCTTTTCACTATAGAGGTTATCTCCATTGCACACCACGAACGATTCCTGAAGCAATGCTGGAAACTGATCTATCGCCTGCTGAAGAGCATCGGCTGTACCAAAAGGTTTCACCCTGTCTGATGGAATATGCTGAATAGCAAACGATATCTTCAGTCCGTGAAAATCGTTATTAAGATCATTTTCTCCATAGTACGACCTGAATTTAGAATTCTCATTCCCGGTTACAATTACAATCGTTTTAAAACCAGTTTTTTTAGCATTGTACAAGATGTAATCCAGCATCGGTCGGTTATTAAGACGGATGAGGGATTTACTACCCGAATTGGCGTCTTTTAGTTCGGCTTCCGAAAGTAAACCACGGGATGCCTGCTTCATTCTGGATGAAGCACCCGCTGCCAATATGATCAGCGTACTAGTCATTTTTTATATGGGCTCCAGGAGATATATTAACACTATAGGCCTTTAACGCACCCGCCCTTTTAATTGCTTCAATAATTTCCTTTTCATTTTGATCTTGTGCCAATGCCACTATACTTCCGCCGCCACCGGACCCAACAATTTTTACTCCGAAAGCACCGGCCAGCAGAGCAGCGTCTACCATTTTATCGATAAGGGGAACGGTCGTTTGAAGTATATCACGTAACACCTTGTGATGCGCATTCATCAATTCTCCTATCTTTTTCAACTCCGGTTGCGCTTTTTGGAATTCGGTATATGCTTCCCTTGTGATCGAATAATTCTTTAAGGCTGCAAAGAAATACGGCCTTAGGTTTTCCGGAAGTAGTTCCTTAAACATTTCATAAGCTTCCAATCCGCATTTCAGAATATCAAATTCGGGATGATGCTCTCCAATAATGGATATAGCTTTTTGAGCGTAACATTTCAGATCCTCTAACAAACCCAGCGTATCTTTTGGGATCCCTGATTCGCCTATTATAAGACGGCCGAGGTCCGCCTGCAACTTCAGAAAAGATTCATTGCCGGCAGTTTCAAGGTAAATGATCTCTCCTAATGCACTTGTAAATTGGTCCATCTTTCCTCCCGGTGAATTTTGTTCCACCACTTCGGCTTCGTAGGCTACCTGCCCCAGAAAGGCCGGCGTTACTTCATGTTCGCAACCAAAAGTGGTGAACAACCACTGCATCCATGCAACCACCATGGCAGACGAACTGGAGAGCCCTGCGTTTATTGGGACATCCCCCTGAATAATAACATCGAAACCTGAACGGGGATCACATCCATATCGTTTTGCCACTTCCAAGGCCGCTTTAAGGTGTTCTCCTTTTTTTACACCATGCTGCTGATGTTCACACTCAATAATAAGAGTTTCGTCCAGATCGGGCATAGCGATCTTAAAGTGAGATTTGTTGTTAGGTGCTCCTTTTACCCAAACATAACGATCTATCGCACAGGCGATCACCGGTAAACCCAGATAATCCTGATGATCTCCAAAGAGACAAATACGTCCCGGCGCTTTAGATACGATAGCAGCCATTAATAATCGTCTTTCATCCAATTGTACGGTTTGCGGCTTACCCATAATCCCCGGGTGAAATCGGGGAAATCCTGAGGTTCTCCGTTGTTGGCAATAGAAGCTTCAGACAGAGGTGTTATGGCGCTCCAGGCGGCAGCATCGTAAGCGTCCAGGGGAGGGGCGATATTTCTCTTGGCGCTTTCAACAAAAGCATTCAGCACAAAGAAGTCCATTCCACCATGCCCGGAGCCGGTGGCGTATTCCCCAAATTTTTTCCATAATGGGTGATCGTATTCCTCGAGCCAGGGTTTGGCATCGTCCCAGTGATGGGGCTTACTTTTACCTTCTATATAGATGCGGTTTCCGTCTACTTCCCACAGTCCTTCACTTCCCTGAACCCGGAACCCGAGAGAATAAGGCCGCGGCGAATTACAATCATGTGTAACCATGATGGTCTCACCTCTGGCAGTGTTGATCGTTGATGTAATTATATCTCCTTGCTGCCAGTTTAACCCGGCATTGGGGTGATCCGGGCCTGCATTATCCACTATATATTTATTCAGGCCGATGGCCTTGGTTGCATGAGAGGTCATAGAAACAAAACGGTTTCCCCTGTTAATATCACACATGGTAGCGATGGGGCCCACCCCGTGAGTTGGATATACGTCCCCGTTGCGTAGTAATGAATGTTGTGTGCGCCATTTAGATTCTGAAATACCTTTCTCGCCAAATTCCACCCCTTTTCCATAGGGCGTTTTCCCATCATTTAGTTTTACAAACCTTAGATCGTGCTGATATCCACACCTGAAATGCAAAAGTTCGCCAAACACATTATTACGCACCATATGTAGCACGGCCATGATATCGCGGCGATAGTTCACATTTTCAAGTATCATGAGATGCGAACCGGTAGCTTCGTGTGTGTTGACGAGATCCCAGCATTCTTCCATTGTATTGGCAGCAGAAACTTCAACTCCGGTGTATTTTCCGGCTTTCATGGCATCCTTAGCCATTCGGGTATGCCACAACCAGGGCGTAGAGATGATCACAGCATCCACGTTTTTTTCTTGCAGGAGATTTCGGTAGTCGTATTCATCCTCACCAAAAACTTTAGGTGTGGGCTGGCCCGCTTTGGCAATATGATCTTTAGCGATCGTTATTCTGGCAGGATCGATATCGCAGATGGTGGTCACTGCCACATCTTTTCGCTGGAGCAGGTTGGTTAAATGATTGGTGCCTCTTAATCCAACTCCTATAAGACCTACATTTAGTTTGTTCTGTGGGGTGTTTACAGCGCTAAAGGTAAGGCTGGGAGCCAGAGTTAGACCGGCACCTATTAAGGTAGTTTGTTTTACAAAATCTCTCCGGGAACTCATGTGAAAAATTGATTTATGATTTCTTAAAATTAGGTATTTTAAAACTGAGTTTGATATTTCAATTTCGATAATTTCATCACCATGCTCAATTATTAGAGCATACATCAATGGAAGTTTTAAGTAAAGATTTATCTTTATTTCCGACTAAAACTTTTCTTATAAAAGCTGCCTATAAAATAATCTAATGAGAGATTTTACTTCTAATTCCTACTACCTTTTTATTTTGCTTATTAGTGTCTCCATAGCTGTAACAGGCTGTACGGACGAACAGCATCCTGACCCTGAAATTCTTGTGAATAAAAGCATTGTGGCTCATGGGATGGATAAGATCTTCGGAAAAGAAATTCAGTTTAAATTTCGGGACAGGGAATACCGTTTATACCGGGATAGCCTGACCTATGTTTATACCAGAATTACAGGCGATAGCATCGAAGACGTGCTTCATAGTACGGAAGGATTTAGCCGGTTCAAATATGGAAAACCTGTTCAGCTGGCCGATTCCATGGCCGTGAAGTACAGCTCTTCGGTTAATTCGGTGTTGTATTTTTTTCAGTTGCCTTTAGTCTTGAACGACCCTGCAGTTAGAAAGGAATATTTAGGAACCCGTATTATTAAAGATTCCGAATACCATTCGATTAAAGTCACTTTTGCACAGGAAAGCGGTGGTGAAGACTTTGAAGATGAATTCAGGTATTGGATCAATACAGCGACCAAGGAGATCGATTACCTTGCCTATTCGTATCTCACCGATGGTGGGGGTATCAGATTCAGGGAAGCCTACAACAAACGAAGGCTGGATGGTATTATGGTTCAGGATTATCGCAATTATAAACCTCCCACTCTGGATATCTCCCTGGATAGTTTGCCCGGGCTGTTCGAAAAGCATAAGCTGGAATTACTTTCCATTATTGAAAACACTCATGTTGAATTTATCAACGACTAAGGCTTTTTCCTTTCTGAAATAAATAAAATAGTAATTTTACACTCTTATTTTTTCGGCCCCGTAGTTCAAGGGATAGAATAGAAGTTTCCTAAACTTTAGATCCAGGTTCGAGTCCTGGCGGGGCTACAACGATCCATTCCCGCGTAAGCGGGATTTTCTTTTTCTGGTAAATCTGAGCTTGCTCAGTAATTTATCTGGAAAAAGAAAATATCCACGAAGTGGAATGGATCGTTGGGTACGGAAACATTTGCGGCAGGTCCAACGAGCGGATGCGAGTTAATCCTGGCGCACGTTTTTCTGGGAAGGATTATCGAAGTGGAATGGATCGTTGGGTACGGAAACATTTGCGGCAGGTCCAACGAGCGGATGCGAGTTAATCCTGGCGCACGTTTTTCTGGGAAGGATTATCGAAGTGGAATGGATCGTTGGGTACGGAAA
>QQUG01000240.1 GCA_008501705.1 Flavobacterium sp. | reverse complement strand
TAGGCGTTGTCTCTTTCCATCTATATGGAAGGTTTGCATTCAAGTATTTGGTGATTTTTTTCTGAAATAACATATTCCAGGTAAAATTGGTTCCCGGTTGCAATCCTTCCAGGATTTGGGTAGCCCCCGGCGAAAATTCACCCCCCCGAAAATCATTATTAATGTAGTTAAATTCACCGTTTATAGATATCTTTTGTGCATTGGTGTACGCGAAGGCCACTCCGGTTTTCTGTCTGCTAAGTTGTTCCATATCTCCCAGAAGATTTTCTTCGTTCCCATATTCGTAGAATACATCAAAACGAGTTTGTTTATTCAGTAGATAGGACAACTTTGGGTTCAATGTATAGTTATCCAAATCGAAATTTCTGGAAGGGAAATTTTCTGAAGTACTACTATTACTTCCGAAAGAACCCTTTAAAGTAACCAACCAATCGGTCCAGACTGTGTGATTGAAATTAAATTGGTGGCTCTCAAGATCATTCTGCTGAAGGCCTACCGAGAGCAGATTATTGGCGCTACTGGCGATATAGGTATAACTGGTGGTGTAGTGCTGTTTTCCTCGATTGAAAAAAAGCACATTTCTGAAATTAAGGGTAAGCCCCAGCTCGTCGTCTCCCCCATCCTTGAAGGGATTGATCTCAAAATCGTCGTTCGTACGGCGGGTCTTTCTACTTATGAGATAAGAGGTTTGATTATGAAACCGGGAAAGGAATTTTTTAAACCCTTCCTCCGAAGTCCATGCCTGGGGATTCAAAGTGAGTAACTGGCTAAATTTATTCTCCCTGATCTTTACAAAAACCTGGTTGGGTAACAACACCCTAATATACTCGGCTTCATCCTGAAATTGAGCGATCTCGAATTCGTCCAGCTCCTGAACTCCATTATTGTTGTAATCCTTCCAGGTATAGACCCCCTGTCCGGGCTCTACTTTAAGATAGGTAAATTCCTGCTGTGCAATTACCCCACTATTGGATTCCAGCACCGTATTCCAGCGAATACCTCCGTCTAGAATTCGCTGATTATACTGAATTCGGGAAGTGAGAGAACGTTCGTCATCATCTCCTCCCTCCTCATCCTTCAGGTCTCGGTAATTAGCATAGATCGATAATTGAGATTGCGCATTATTTATAACCCTGGATTTCAAATAATAGGTATTGGACGAATTTACCCGGGTAAGCATCGAATTTCTAACACTATCGTTCACCCGGTACTGATATCCTACCTCCGCAAAGACTTGCGTACTGTCTCCAATACCCACATAGGCTTCATAAGAGCTAAAACGCTGACTCACCCCTGTTAGGCTGTCATTTTCCACAGTGGAAATCTGATTATCCTCCATGTTAAACTTGCCCCCTACCCAGGATTTGTTCATGTCGTAAATGGCATGTGTAAAGGACCGTACAAATTTAGAGTCGAGAGAATCACTTTTACTTTTTAAATAACTCCCCGATCCGTTCAGCCGGAATTTTCCCGGCCTAAAAGCAACGTTCATCACATGGCGGTTCCCTTTGAAATTTTCCGAAAAATCGAGATTCTGATATTCGTAACTACCCCCACTCAGGCCGGGTTGCGATATTTCCACACCTCCTATCACGAAACGTTGATCTCCCATAGGGTCTATGAGATTCCAGTCTCTGGCAAACTCGATATTGTACAATCTTTCAATAGTTCTAAAATCTTTATTTATGAAATCCAGGGAGCCGTAGGTGTTTATTGCTAAGCTGTCTGAAGTGGTGTACAGGTTTTGCTTTACAGCCAGTCTTGCGGCAAATCCGTCGTTATCTTCATCGTCGAGATCAGAGAATAAGTTGAGATCATTTTGACTAGCGGAAATTTCGAAATCGGCTCTGGTCTTTTCGGAAGGGTGATAGCTACCCGTTACTCCGGCTATCTGTAATTTCACCGGGGCATTCAATCTAATTACAGGTTCATAATTACCCTGGGGCACGCCGTTAATGGGAGAGACATATTCGAAGATTCGGTTTATGGCACTTTGATCGCTCAACACATAATTTCCCTGGTTTGGCCCTAACAGGCTAAAACGAACACTAAATAACTCATCTTCCGGATTTGTAGAAAAAACGAAGATCTCTATCCCGTCTATCATCTCCTTTTTATACAGGATCTTATTTTCTGAAAACGTATCGGGTACTGCTGAGGGAGCATTCATCGCATCCATATTATCTCCTGCAGCCTGTAAAATATCAACCTGCTCTTCCGAAAGATTTTGCTGTAAAGGCTGGTTCTTAGCATCATTTTCTGAATAGACATAAACGCCCAGGTCCAAAGTTTCACTGTTATAATTACCACCTCCATACCCAATGAATCGTGAATAGTTTCGGTCTGTAAATTGGTATTCCACTACAATTCGCATATTGGCGGTGATGGGATATGTAGGATTGAATTTTATCTCTCCTGCATTGTAGTCGATCACATAATCGGCGTTTTCACCACGCTTCAGAATTAAACCATTTACATATACACGCTCGCTTCCCGAAACTATAAGTATAAATAATTCCCCATTGGGACCAACCAGTTTATACGGCCCTTGGTTACCTTCCTGACCGGTGAATGTACTGCGTTGAAAAACACCTCTCACCAGTGCTCCTGAGGCGTAAGCACTGGTGCTCGCTCCACTCTCGTGATTCAATTTCCCTGCAAGTGAGATCCCCTGTACTTTTTTAGAGAACCTGCCAAAATAACTGTTGTTATTTTGCAGATCCACATCCCCGGCCCTGATATTCCAGTTGTCGCTAAAAAGTTCGATAAAGATCTGGTCGAATTCGTCCAGGCTTTGCGAATACCCCCCTTCCTGGGTTGGTATGTTTGCATCCTGAATAGAAGCCCTTATGGAAACTTTATCACTCAGCCTTCCGGTGATCTGCAGGTCCAGTTCACTATTTACCACCGCGTTTTGGTTATTTCCTACCGTAACGCCCCTGGAAATGCTTCCGGTTGTATTTAAACCTTCGAAAGGGGTAAATTTATTGCCGGTGTTTGTTTGTTGCAAAGAATACAACTTCTCTATAGAACCTGTACTTTCTATAATACTCTTAGGGTCGAAAACATAGTAATCGCGAGTGAGATAGTCGGGATAGCGAAGATAATTTATGGTAAGGCTATCATGCTGCGGAATGACCGAATCCGACAGGATCAAAACCCCCGAATTGAAATCCATTCGATACGCTACCGAATCCAGTTTTATGCCCTCTTTTCCTAAAACTTCAAATCGCGATGGATTAAGGGCAACGGTATCTATGCGTATGGTATCGGAAACAGCTACACGTTTTGTATTATAGTTTGATGAAATGTCCTGTGCATTTCCGAAGAAAGTTGCGAATAGCAGTAGAATGAACGGGATGTACTTCATCATGTATACAACTTTGGCGAAGGCTTTTTATTTTGTTGATTCTTTTTTGAAAACCTTTCGTGTAGTTGTTATGGTAAAAATACGATGTTATTTACTTTAGTGCTTCCGTAACGAGAGTAAAACAATCCTTATGAAAATAATATCCTATA
Organism: Flavobacterium sp.; assembly: GCA_008501705.1. Taxonomy (GTDB): domain Bacteria; phylum Bacteroidota; class Bacteroidia; order Flavobacteriales; family Flavobacteriaceae; genus Pukyongia. Next base: position 16,804 of record QQUG01000240.1, on the reverse strand, counting down.
ATGTGAACGGAATCCGTGCGGCGATGCGCAAGGGGCTAATGGACTGGTTGAAAGCAGCAAACCCCGATGTGTTTTGTATACAGGAGACAAAAGCGATGGAAGATCAGGTGGAAATTGCCGAGATCGAAGCAGCCGGCTATCCTTATCATTATTGGTATAGTGCCCAGAAGAAAGGATACAGCGGGGTGGCTATATTTTGTAAGAAACAGCCCGAACAGGTAGTTTACGGAACCGGGATAGACTATATGGATGCGGAAGGTAGAAACCTGAGAGTGGATTATGAGGGGGTTTCCATTATGAGCCTGTATTTACCTAGTGGCACCAATTTGGCCAGGTTGGACCATAAATTAATGTATATGGCCGATTTTCAGACTTATGTGGATGAATTGCGAAAAGAAGTCCCTAATCTCGTAATCTGTGGCGATTATAATATTTGTCATGAAGCCATCGACATACATGACCCGATAAGGAATAAGAATGTTTCCGGTTTCCTTCCCGTGGAGCGTGAATGGATAGGCAACTTTATCGATAGTGGATTTATAGATTCCTTCCGTTACTTCAATAAAGAGCCCCATAACTATACCTGGTGGAGTTACCGGGCCAATGCCAGGGCAAATAATAAAGGCTGGCGTATCGACTACAACATGGTGGCTCAACCCTTACAAGAAAAAATGAAACGCGCCGTTATATTAGCTGACGCGTACCACAGCGACCACTGCCCGCATTTGGTAGAGTTATCGCTATAATTGTCCTAAATTTTATTTGCTATGATTAAAAAGATTTTCTTCGGAATTATTCTGATCTCGTTAACTGCTTCTTGTGTCTCTTCGAAGATATACGAAGACCTTCAGGCGCGATATGATGCGCTAAAAGCTGAAAATGAATCCCTGATGTCCCGCCTGGATGCACAAAGCGGTAATGGAGAGGCTTATTCAGAAAAAAAATTAAGGATGGAGATCGACCGGTTGAATGCCGAGAACAGCAGACTAAAAATGGAGCTGGCAGCCATAGAAAACAGCCTGGAGCGCCTGCAGTCCTCTTACGATGCTCTTGAAGCTAATAGTTCATCGGCCCTCACAGAGAACCTGGAACGCAATAGGAAGCTGCTGGAAGAACTGGAAGCCAAGGAGAAGCGACTTTCTGAAGAAGAGACGAGGTTAAAACAGCTTCAGAAACAATTAGCGGACCGATCGGCAAGAGTAGATGAACTGGAAGGGATCATTGCGGCAAAGGATGCGAAGATGCGTGCCCTGAAAGAAGCTATTTCGGCCGCATTAGTGAATTTTGAAGGCAATGGCCTTACTGTGGAACAACGTGACGGGAAGGTTTATGTTTCCATGGAAAACAAACTATTGTTCGACAGCGGAAGTTGGGCGGTTAACAGCCGGGGCCGTGAAGCCGTTGTACAGCTTGGCAAGGTATTGGCCCAGAATAAAGAAATAGCAGTTTTAATTGAAGGCCATACAGATAATGTACCTTATGGTGGTAGTGGAAATATTAAAGATAACTGGGATCTGTCTACAAAACGTGCTACCGCAATCGTTTCTATTCTAACTCAGAATTCGGGAATTCCAAAAGATAATTTAACTGCAGCCGGGAGAGGAGAATATGCACCTGTTGCTCCTAATACTACTTCGGAAGGGAGGTCCAAAAACCGACGTATAGAGGTTATCCTTACGCCTAAGTTGGATGAGATCGCAAAATTACTGAACGAAATTTAGCAGGCCCGATTCCTGAAAAAAGTAAGGAAACTCTATCTATGAAATATACCAACCTACCCAATACCGACCTTAAGGTTAGCAAACTATGTTTAGGTAGCATGACCTGGGGCCGTCAAAATACCGAAGCCGAAGGTCACACACAATTGGATTATGCCCTTGATAAGGGAATAAACTTTATCGATACTGCCGAAATGTATGCGGTGCCTTATTCGGATGAGACTCAGGGCAGTACTGAACGGATTATTGGAAGCTGGCTGTCCAGATCCGGTAAAAGGGATAAGATCGTACTCACTTCCAAGATCGCCGGCCCGTCACGCGGTTTCAAGTTTATCCGTAACCCTCTAAATTTTAGTAAAGAGGCACTGGATGACGCGCTTTATAAGAGTTTAAAACGCTTGCAAACAGATTATCTCGACCTTTACCAGCTTCACTGGCCGGAACGAAAAGTGAATGTTTTTGGTCAACGCGATTATGATCACAGTGGTAATACGGAGTGGGAGGATAATATTGGTACTATCCTGGACAGCCTGGAAACTTTTGTAAAGGACGGCAAGATTCGTTATGTGGGATTGTCTAACGAAACCCCATTCGGATTAATGCGTTATATGGAAGAACACAGGAAAGGGAAACTAAAAATGGTGTCCACGCAAAACTCTTATAACCTGTTGCAGAGGCGAGATGAAATTGGCCTAACCGAAGTGCTTCAAATGGAGAATATTGGTTATTTGGCATATTCCCCACTGGCCTTTGGAGTGCTGAGCGGAAAATATCTGAACGCGGCAAGACCCGAGAATGCCAGGGTGACGCTTTTTCCAAATTACAATCGGTACAGCAGTAGCGGTTCTTTAAAAGCCACCGAAAAATATCAGGCTATTGCACAAAAACATGGTTTAAGCCTGGCTCAAATGGCGCTCGCTTTTGTCACGGGAAGGCCTTTTGTAACTTCTAATATTATTGGTGCTACCAGTCTCGATCAGCTAAAGGAGAATATAGCGAGCATAGAGGTAACACTTTCGGAAGAAATTCTAAAGGAAATAGACAAAGTGCATAAGGAAATGCCAAATCCTGCACCTTAAGGTGTGGATTGGTAGATATATTCAGAAATCAAAAAAATAATTTAGCATTAAAAAATTGCTATGGATTCAGATAGAATTCAGAATTTTCACTTACCTTTAACTTTAGTAGCCACCAAATCAGACAGTTATGAAAAATCTTTACATTTTTATACTCATCTTTATTGGATGTAGTTTAACGCAACTTCATTCTCAGGAGTATTTAGATCTTATTCACAATCCAACCGAAACAACCACTTTAGAAGAGGTTCAGCAGCTAGCCAATGCCTATTTTGAAAATAGGGACAGAGGCCGCGGAAGTGGATACAAACAGTACAAACGTTGGGAATATCACACCCAGCGGATGGTCAACTCTGACGGCCGTTTGAAAAATTTTAGTAGGCTCGCCTATGATGCGATTCAGCAGTTGGAATCCATGCCTACTCCCGAAAATATGATGCCGGCAAACTGGACCCCGATCGGGCCGGTAAGTTATTCTAATGGAAATAGTGGCTATAACGGAGGTTTGGGGCGTGTAAATGTGGTGGCGTTTCACCCCACGAATGCCAACATCATTTACATTGGAGTTCCAGCCGGGGGAGTCTGGAAAACAACGGATGGGGGATCTACATGGACCCCAATGTCTGATACCCTGGCAAGTATTGGAGTTTCCGGTATTGCGGTAGATCACGCCAATCCAAATACAGTTTACATACTCACCGGTGATGGTGATGGTGCCGATACCTATTCCATAGGGATCATGAAATCAACAGATGGAGGAGCAACCTGGAATACGACCGGACTAAGCTGGGGGGTAACCAATTTTGTGAGAGGGTATAAGCTAATTATGCATCCTACCAATAGTAATATCATGATGGCCGTTACTAATGCCGGGATATACAGAACTACCGATGGATGGGCTACTTCCAGCAATGTTCAGGGGGGAAGTTTCAGGGATATAGAATTTAAACCAGGAAGCCCAGCCACTGTTTATGCCGTAACTACCAATACATTTTACAAGTCTACCGATACAGGTGCCAGCTGGGCAGCGACCGGTACAGGCCTGCCAAGTGGCGAGAACAGGATTGCGCTTGCAGTTAGCCCTGCCAATAGCAATTATGTGTATTATCTCGCCGGCCCGGGAGGATCCGGAGGTGGCGGAACCTATAAAGGGATGTATCGCTCTACCGATTCGGGGGCTACTTTTTCAACCATGTCTACTACGCCTAATATACTAGGTAACGACATTAATGGGGCAGGCACCTCAGATCAGTCGTGGTACGATCTTGCCATAGCGGTTAATCCTACCGACGCCAACAACACAATAACCGGAGGTGTGAATGTCTGGAGGTCTACAGATGGCGGTGCTTCCAATTCACTGATAGCGTATTGGTATTCACCGGGTGCTAGTCAATATGTTCATGCCGATATTCACGATCTGGCATATAACCCGGTCGACAACAAATTGTATTGCGGTAGTGACGGTGGTATATCGGTTAGTTCAGACCACGGGGTTACATGGACCAATATATGGAACGGTCTTCAGATCATGCAATTCTATAAGATCTCCGGAGTAGAGGCGAATCAGAACCTGCTGCTAGGCGGAGCCCAGGATAATGGCTCCAATAAATATACCGGTTCCACAACCATAGAGCATATTCTGGGGGGCGATGGTATGGATAATATGATCGATTATAATAACAATAACAATCTTTATTACAGTTTTCAAAATGGAGGTCTTCAAAGATCGACCAATGGTGGTACGAGCTCTGTAGGTATTCAGCCGGGGGGGTCTACAGGAGCCTGGGTTACTCCCTATGCCATGGATGCTACCAATCCCAGTATTATTTATGGTGGCTATAGCGATGTGTACAGAAGTACGAATATGGGTACTTCCTGGACAAATTTAGGATCGGATGGCCGCGGCGCTATCGCAGTTGGAATTAACGATGGTTCCAGACTATACGCCGCTAACGGAAGTACCTTACAGACATCTGCCAATACGGGAGGTTCCTGGACAACGATATCGGGAGCTCTTCCCGCAATAACTATCACTTCGATAACGGTAGATCCGGCAAATGCCTCGAGGGTATGGGTAACATTCGGAGGATTTACAGCCGGTCAAAAAGTATACGAATCTACCGATGCCGGAGCCAACTGGACCAATATATCCGCAGGTCTTCCCAATGCACCGGCGCTAAGCATTGCTTACGAAAATACCGGTGGTTCGCCTATGGATGCCATTTACGTAGGAATGTCTGTGGGGGTTTATTACCGCTCCGATTCGACTGCCTGGACGGCTTATAATACCGGCTTACCAAATGTTCCGGTTTACGATCTCGAAATAAATCATACCAATTCAAAAATAAGAGCCGGATCATACGGCAGGGGATTATGGGAATCACCGCTTTTTGGTGCTGCAGTATGTGATATAGCTGCTGCTAATGCGTCCACCACACCACCTTCCTGTCCCGGTGGAAGTGACGGTACGTTAACCGTTACTGCGTCATGCACAACCTGCGGTAGTATTCAATATACCATTACGCCTACTTCGCCACCCGGGCCACCTATCGTCCAGGTTGGTAACGGAGTATTTACTAATTTACCAGCCAACTCCTACAACGTAACTGTGGAGGATACCGTAGATTCTAGTTGTAACGACACCTACGTGAACAATCCTGTAGTAGTAGCGGCAGGAACCGATGGAATTGCTCCTGCAATTAGTTGTCCGGCAGACGTGAATGTGGAATGTGGAAACGATACTTCTCCCACTAGTACAGGTACAGCTACAGCGGCAGACAATTGTGACCCTAGTCCATCGGTCACCTTTAGCGACAGTTCAGCGCCGGGATGTGGTTTAACAGAAGTTATTACACGTACCTGGACAGCTACAGATGCCTCTGGTAATGCTGCAGTTTGTACGCAGGTGATCACAGTGGTAGATACTACAAATCCAACTATTAGTTGCCCACCGGATATCGTGGTGAATAATGACCCTGGCGTATGCGAAGCCGTAGTGAATTATACCACACCTACAGGTACTGACGGCTGTGGAGGGGTAACTGTTACCCAGACCGCTGGCTTCTCATCTGGTAGTTTATTCCCAGTAGGAACAACCACCAATGCCTTTATAGTTACCGATGATTGCGGGAATGTTTCTTCTTGTTCTTTTGATGTGACCGTAAATGATAATGAAAACCCTGTTGTGGTTTGCCCTGCAGATCAGACGGTAAATGCGGGAGCAGGTAACACCTATTTAGTGCCCGATTATCTTGCCACGGCCCAGGCCACGGCAAGCGATAATTGTACGAGTCCGTTAACAAACACATCTCAAAGCCCTGCCGCAGGGACAATGTTAAGTCCAGGGGTTTATACAGTAACTATTATGGCAACAGATACAACTGGTAATACCGGAACATGTAGTTTCCAGTTAACGGTCGATCCAACCTTGGGTATTGAAGGACAAATAAACCCGGGGTCTATCGTGCTTTACCTCAATCCTGCGAAAGATTACGTGATCTTGAGCAACCCAGAACAGATCGCACTGGATAAACTAGAGATCTTTAATGTTCAGGGACAATTAATAAAAACGATTAGTTTAAAGCAATCGGTAATTGAGAAGACTATTGATGTTTCTGAATTATCCAGCGGAAACTATCTGTTTGTAATTTATGCCGGGAAAGAGAGAATTGTAAAACAGATCGTAAAAGAATAGGTTATCCAAAAAGATGATGGACCACATCGTTAACTTTGGTAACCCTGATGATATTAATAGTATAGCTATCCTTCGGAAGTTTACAGTATTTAGATATTACTATGCTTCCGAAGCCTAGCTTTTCGGCTTCATGGATTCGCTGATCTACGCGGGTGACAGGTCTTACTTCTCCTGCAAGCCCAACTTCTGCAGCGAAACAAACTGTTTTATCGATAGCGATGTCAACATTGGAAGAAAGTACTGCGGCTATAACCGCCAGGTCTATCGCCGGATCATCCACAGTGATCCCACCGGTAATATTTAAGAAGACATCTTTAGCTCCCAATTTAAAACCGGCTCTTTTCTCCAGTACGGCCAGCAGCATATTGAGTCGTTTCACATTGAAGCCGGTAGCCGATCGTTGCGGTGTGCCGTATACTGCGGAGCTAACAAGGGCCTGAATCTCTATCATCAGGGGTCTCATCCCTTCAAGAGTGGCTGAAATAGCAGTTCCGCTTAGATTCTCTTCATTCCTGGAGATAAGGATCTCCGAGGGGTTGTCTACCTCCCTCAGGCCACTTCCCTGCATTTCATATATGCCTAATTCGTTGGTACTGCCAAAACGGTTTTTATTGGCCCGTAAAATTCGATAAACGTGATTTCTATCTCCTTCAAACTGAAGCACCGTATCCACCATATGCTCTAATATCTTGGGCCCGGCAATATTACCATCCTTTGTAATATGACCAATAAGGATCACAGGGGTAGCTGTTTCTTTCGCAAATTTTATAAGTTCGGTGGTACTTTCGCGGATCTGTGAAATACTTCCGGCGCTACTTTCTATATAATCGGTGTGCAGGGTTTGGATAGAATCTACTACAACAATATCCGGTTCGATCTCGGCTATTTGTCTGAATATATTTTGAGTTTTGGTTTCAGTAAGAATAAAACAGCTCTCCGAACCCGGATTAATACGTTCTGCCCGCATTTTGATCTGCTGCGCACTTTCTTCTCCTGAAACATATAGTGTTTTATAAGGCAATGCCAAAGCGACCTGTAACATGAGCGTGCTCTTACCTATGCCGGGCTCACCTCCCAGAAGTGTTAAGGATCCGGGTACAAGCCCGCCACCAAGCACACGATCCAGTTCGTTGTTTGCCGTATGCATGCGCATCTCCGAATTAGCTGAAATCTCGGCTATTTTCTGGGGTTTAGAAATTCGCTTTACGCCTGTATTCTCTTCAGGTTTCCAACTGCTTTTTTCGGCTTTTTGGATCACCTCTTCAGCTATGGTATTCCACTCTTTACACGAGGTGCACTGCCCTTGCCATTTGGCGTATTGAGACCCGCAATTCTGACAGAAAAAAGTAGTTTTAGTTTTAGCCATAGTACCTTCAGCAAAAATAGCGATAAAAATCCCTATCTTTCAGAAGCACAAAATATTTTTCCGTTAACCCCGAATGAAATACCTTACTTTATTTCTGCTTCTAATTACCCTCCCCGGCTTATCCCAACCTTCTAAAATAGATCATACCGTATTTAGCCAGAATGATGGCCTGGAGTTGGATAGGATATTGGCTATGGAATTTGATAATGATGGTTTTCTCTGGCTGGGAGGAACGAACCAGGATGTTCGAAAAATAATCCTAAACGATAAAGAACTTGCGCTTCAACGCTTTAATGGAAGTACATTTCACACCATTCCGTTACCCGCAGTGCAGCCGCCTTTAAACGTGGTGAGTCATATATATAAAAGAGAGGACGGATTGTTCTATGTGGTGGCACAGTCGGATGAAGAGCATTTATTCCTGTTCGATCCGCTCAGTCTCGAATTTTCTGAAATTGAAATGGGAGATGCTAATAAAGGACTGGTAAGCTGCTCCAACGTATTCAGATATAAAGAAAATAATTACCTGCTTACCCAGGAGGCCTCAACAATTACCCTCAATATCCTTACCGAAGATGCTGTTTTAGTTCCGCAGTTCAGCTTTCAGAATAAAGAACACAGATTCCTCTTAGAGTCTTCCACCAAATTTATTCCGTTTGAAGATTTCTGCCTTATTGGCGACGACAATTTCCCGCTTACCCTTTTGGATTGGGAGGGCAAGGTGCTCAAAGAATTTAAACCAGAAACCTTTAAGAAGGACCGCGGTTCGAATGTGTCAAAATTTTGGCTGAAGGAAATTTTCACCTACGGAAATAAACAATATACCTTCCCTTATCAAAGCCAACAGCTACACAGTATCAACATTGATTCGCAAACGATCCGGCCTGAAAATGAGTTTGTGTCGGAGGATGAAAACATTAATACCATACAGGATGCACAAGGGGATCACTTGATCGTTTCAGTGAGTGATGATGGTATAATTAGCTTTCACGAAGCTTCAGAAAATGGTCTTAAATTAAAATATCGGGCGGCCGCCTTCGATGGAAACCCCGCTGTTAAACTCATTTCACAAGATCTAAAAAAAGATCTTTGGATAGGGACCACCAGCAATGAATTACACCATTTTAAGTTTCCTTCTGAAAAGATCAGGAACTTTCTCATGGGTTCCTCCATACGGGCGATACATCATCTGGACGGGCCTGATTATTTGATTGCAACCGAAGCTGATGGTTGGTATAAAATAAATACCGAAACTCAAGAGCAATTACCATTCCCCTTGAAGGAGGATAATAAGTTATTTATGCCCAACTCTGCCCGAAATATGATACCCAAAGGGGACAGCCTGTGGAGTAATCATGGCGGAAGTGTAATAAGGGTAAATATTACTACAGGTGAATCTATTAGTTTTAAGCATTTTCCCATTCTCTGTTTGGAGAGATTTAACGATTCTTTGCTGGTCTATGGGACGAAAGGATATAAATTGATGAGCTTTAATACTCGTACAAAGACTCACCGCGAACTGGCTTCTACAGATTCGCTGGAAGTATACGATATTTCTGTTTCCGTCAACAAGGAATTTATCATCGGCGGGACAGATAGAGGCCTATTAGTGTTTAACGCTAACACATCGGATGCCAGCTTACTCAAGTCATCTTCCGGTTTTACAGACGAATTTATCTTGATGGTGGACCGGGTAAAGGATTCCGAATTTCTATTAGGGACACGTTCCGGGAAGTTAATTCGATTTGATGCTACTTCCCAAACATTTGAAACCGTTTATGAAGACCCCTTAAAAGCGGGGATCGCAACTGTAACGAGTGATGAAGATAACTATTGGATCAATACCTTTAACGGGCTCGTAGTCTATGATACCATTAGTAAAACCAGCGTTAGATACTCCAAAAAGGACGGTTTAAGTGATAATGAGGCCAACAGATATAGTGCTTTAAAACGGGGTGATGAGATGCTGCTGGGCACCATTAACGGACTGAACTATTTTCGACCTTCTGAGCTAAAACCACGGAAGATCGAGGCCAATTTAGTTTTATTGAAAGTGAGAAATTACGATGGCGAATTAGGGATAATTGTAGACAATTTTAACCGGTTGACGCTCGATAATGACGAGGGGATCGTACTTACCGCCGAAAATAAATCTTTTGAGATCGATTATTCCATTACCCATAATATCAATGCCGTGCCGATTGCCTATCGTTACAGACTGGACAATGATCCGTGGACAGATCTCGGGACACAGTCCTCCCTTCGTTTTGCTAATTTTGCAACGGGGAGATTTAAGCTGGAGATCGAAGCCCTGGATTTTTCGGGTAACAAAATAGGAGAGTCCCTGGTAATACCTATAATCTCTAAGGATTTTTTCTATAAAACCTGGTGGTTCTATTTGCTGGTACTTTTGCTTGCGTCGGTTTTGTTCTTTTATCTGCTGAAACAAGCGAGCTTGAAGGGTCGCCTTCAGCAAAGATTCTCGGAAGCATTGATGTTCTCGCAGGAGCAGGAACGCACCCGGATTGCCGGGGAATTACACGACAGCGTGGGACAGCAATTAACCCTCATCAAGAAAAAGGCACAAAATGCAGATCAGGACGAGATCTCGGCCCTTACCCATAACGCACTTGAAGAAGTGAGAGGTATTTCCCGGGGATTATACCCGGCTGTTTTAAAACAACTAGGCCTCACAGAGAGTATTGAGCAATTGATATACGACCTGGATGAGGAAACCGATATGTTCTTTTCGTCCGATATCGACAATATAGACGATTTATTAAATGAGAAAAAGGCGTTAAACTTTTATAGGTTCATGCAGGAAAGTTTCAACAATATCGTAAAACATTCTAAGGCAACAGCGGTGGACGTGATAGTGAAGCGAAATCCAAAAGGATTTACTGCCAGGATCGAGGATAATGGGATCGGGTTTTCAGTTTCAGAAAAAGAGAAACAAAATAGCCTTGGACTAAAGACTTTATCCGAACGCATTCGTATCTTGGGTGGGACTTTAACACTGGAAAGTGCACCTGGTGGAGGAACACAAATTATAGCAGATATAAAATAACCCATGAGTAACTTAAAAATTCTTGTCGCTGATGATCATCCTATGCTTTTAAAAGGGTTAACCGATGAATTGTCTAAAAACGGTTACGAGGTGCTTGAAGGCGCTATAAATGGTGCCCAGGCATTGGAGATCATCCTTGAAAAATCTCCTCAAATTGCGATCCTGGATATTGAAATGCCAATATTATCGGGCTTTGAAGTAATAAAAAAATGCCTTGAAGAAGATCTTAAGACCCGCTTCATCATATTAACTTCCCACAAGGAAAAAGCTTTTGTTCATAAGGCAAAGAAACTCAATATATCCGGCTATCTGCTCAAGGACGAACCTTTTAAAGAAATTGATGCCTGCATACAAGCGGTGGTAAGAGGCGAAAATTATTTTAGTCGGGAATTTGATGAAATATTCAATACACAGATTTCCCCAGAACTAGCCAAAATAAAATTCCTATCCCCTTCAGAGCGAACTATCGTGAGACTCATCGCCCAGGAAAAGACTTCAAAAGAGATAGGAGAACTGCTTAGTATATCCTATCGTACGGTTCAGAAACATCGGGCAAATATTATCCAGAAACTCGACCTGCCTTCAGGGATGGACGCCCTTACCCAATGGACCGAAGAGAATAAGGAGCTCATTCTTTCCCTGTAAGAAAATTACATAAGTACCCCTACTTAGTTTTAGACATTACGTACGTATTTACTGGTATTTGCTGCGCCTATATATTTACCATAACCAATTAAATGTAATATGAAGGCCAGCTTATTTTTACTATTCTGCTTCATTACGCTTACCGTTTATAGCCAGGATGATCCACCGGTGGCGGTGTGCATGGATATGCCTTCCCTGGTTTTGGATGGCTCCGGTATGGCAACAATTGTAGGAAGTGATGTGGACGGAGGATCTTCAGACGATATGGGAACGATCACCCTTTCGGTGGCACCAGATACTTTCAGTTGTGCCGATCTAGGCCCCAATACAGTCACCCTAACGGTCACAGATTCTATAGGCCAAACGGATACGTGTACGGCTACTGTAACTGTGGTTGATACTACGGCGCCCACAGCTCTCTGTCAAGATATAACGATACAACTGGATGGTAATGGAAATGCTTCCATCACTGCACTGGATGTGGATAATGGTTCCGCAGATAATTGTGCGATAGCGACACTAAGTGCTAGTCCGAACACATTCAATTGCAGTAACCTGGGTGCTAATAGTGTAACCTTAACAGTAACCGACACTAGTGGGAATAGCAGTAGTTGTGTGGCAACGGTTACAGTTGAAGATACAGATAGTTATCCACCCGTAGCTGTTTGTCAGGATATCACCGTTCAACTGGATGCAACAGGAATGATAACCATTACAGCCGATATGCTGGATGGAGGCTCCACAGATAATTGTGGGAATATGACCTTTACGGCTTCCCAAACAACTTTCGATTGTAATGATGTGTATAATCCACCCCTGGCCAGTATGATCATTACTGGTATAATTGACGGGCCTTTGGCCGGAGGTACGCCCAAAGCAATAGAGGTTTATGTTACAGAAAATATACCTAACCTAAGCTTCTTTGGCCTTGGAGTTGCGAATGATGGCGGGGGAACAGACGGACAGGAATTTACCTTTTCGGCAGGAACAGCTACTGCCGGGAGTTATCTTTATATTGCTTCGGAAAGTACCAATTTCAGTAACTTTTTTGGATTTCTGCCGGACTACACAGATGCGACCATCGATGTGGATGGAAATGATGCGGTCGAATTATTTTACAACGGGGCGGTTATCGATGTCTTTGGCGATATTAATGCCAGCGGATCAGCTTCGCCCTGGGAATATTTAGATGGATGGGCATACCGAAAGAATAATACCGGACCCAATGGCGCTTCATTTCAGATTAACGACTGGTTCTTTAGCGGCATAAACGTCCTGGATGGTGAAACTTCAAATGCCACTGCTTTAATTCCAATGCCGGTTGGCAATTACGCTTATACCCCTTCGGGGACAGCTATGCCTATTGCTGTAACACTCACCGTTACAGATGGGAATGGAGATAGCGATTCCTGCGTGGCCAATGTAACTGTTGAAGATAATATAGCGCCCACCGCAATCTGCCAAAACATCACTGTGCAACTAAACAGTATGGGGGAATTCTTTCTGGATCAGCTTACCGATCCATCTAATCCTTCATCACCCACTTATATAGAACTTATAGCCGGCGCCTCAACAGACAATTGCAGCGTGGCCACTTATACGGCAGAACCCAGTGCTTTCTTTTGTGCCGATATTGGAGTAAATAACATAGTGGTGACCGTTACGGATAGCTTCGGAAATCAGGCTGTGTGCTCATCTGCCCAGGTAACCGTAGAAGACAACATTGCACCGCAGATGATGTGTCAGGACATTACTGTACCACTGGATGTAAACGGAAATGCATCCATCACAGTGGATGATATAGATAACGGAAGTTCGGATGCCTGTGGAATCGCCAGCCGAACCCTGGACATTAGTTCGTTTAGCTGTGCAGATATAGGCCCAAACACGGTTACACTTACTGTAACAGATAATAACGGAAATTCGAATACATGTACCGCTACAGTTACGGTGGAGGATACTATCCCGCCAGATGCTTTATGCCAGAATATCACAGTACAACTCGATGCTTCGGGAATGGCCAGCATAGCTGCAGCCGATATAGACGGCGGAAGCAATGCCGCCTGCGGAATTTCCTCCCTGGCAGCAGATATCAGCAGTTTCGATTGTTCGAATCTGGGAGATAACACGGTAGTGCTCACGGTAACCGATAATAACGGGAATTCCAGCACATGTACAGCCATAGTCACCATCCAGGACAACATAGCCCCGGTGGCGATTGGAATGGATATCACGGTTCAATTGGACAATACCGGGAATGCGGTGATCTCTGGTAGTATGTTAGACAATGGTTCTACAGATAATTGTAATTCACTCTCCTTTTCTGCCAATCCGGATACCTTTAGTTGTGCCGATGTTGGGGCTCCGGTTCCGGTAACATTTACTGTTACAGATGCCTCCGGAAATTCGGCCACAGATACAGTAATGGTAACTGTGGAAGATGTTCAGTCACCTGTGGCGAACTGCCAGGATATCACCCTGCAATTAGACCCCAGCGGAAATGCGAGTATCACCCCTGCCGATGTGGACGGCGGAAGTACGGTTTCATGTGGTAACGCCAGCTTAAGTATAGATAGAAGCACTTTTAGTTGTGCAGATATTGGCGCCAACAATGTAGTGCTACCGTAACGAATGCCAGTGGTTTAACTAGTAATTGTACGGCCGTAGTCACGGTTACCGATATGGTTGCACCTACTGTTGTTTGTACAGATATTACCATTCAGCTGGATAATAGCGGTTCTGCTTCCATTACCGTAGATGATATAGATAATGGAAGTACAGACGTGTGTGGGATCGCCACCCGATCTCTGGATGTAAGTACCTTCAACTGCTCCAATATAGGCCCTAATAATGTTACGCTTACTGTTACAGACGCTAACGGAAATTCGGCCAGTTGTACGGCCGTTGTTACGGTTCAGGACACGATAGCACCTATTGCGGTCTGTCAAAACATCACCTTACCTTTAGATGCCTTCGGAATGGCAACGATTTCAGCTATGCAGGTTGATGGTGGTAGTAGTGATTTCTGCGGAATTGTCTCGCGCAGTATTGATGTTTCTTCTTTCGATTGTAGTAACCTGGGAGCCAACGCGGTCCAGCTTACCGTAATGGATGGCAGCGGAAATATGGACAGCTGTACGGCTGTGGTTACCGTTGAAGACGTAACGCCACCAAATGTGATCTGCCAGAATATAACCGTTCAGTTGGATGCTTCGGGAACGGTTACCATAAACCCCACCGATCTGGATGATGGTAGTACAGATGCCTGTGGAATTGCCACCTACGCTATAAGTAATAACTTCTTTAACTGTAATTCTATTGGGGCCAACAGTGTTGTTCTAACTGTTACAGACACCAGTGGAAACAGTAGTTCGTGTAACGCTATTGTAACCGTAGAGGATAATGTGGCTCCCAGTGTTTCTTGTCAGGATATAACGGTGCAGCTCGATGCTTCAGGAACAGTATTTATCAACCCTAGTAATGTAAACAGTGGTAGCTCTGATGCCTGCGGGATCGCTACCATCAATATTGATGTTAATTCATTTGATTGTAGTGATATAGGGATGAATAACGTAACACTAACTGTAACCGATGTAAACGGAAATTCAAACAGCTGTGTTGCCGTGGTAACGGTGGTAGATACCGTCGATCCCTTGATCAATTGTCCATCAAATCAATTTGTTTCCATCCCAAATGGAAGCACCTATACCCTGCCGGATTATTTTACCAGCGGGATGGCCACGGCCAGCGACAATTGTACTTCAGCCATTTCGGTATGGAGTCAGAATCCCGCCCCCGGAACCTTACTGGATCCTGGAACCTATACTATTTCGGTAACGGTGGAAGACGACAATGGCAACAGCGATAGCTGCAATTTTGAACTTTCTGTAGGTTTCGACCTAGGCTTGCACGACCCGGAAGCAGAGAACATAGAGTTATATCCCAATCCGGCCATGAGTAGTATCAAGCTTAGTAAAATTGGCGCAATAGGAATTGAAAACATTTCACTTTACGATCTCACAGGCCGACTTGTAAAGGAGTTTCCGGTGCTACCGGGAGCAGATAGCCAGGAACTGGATATTTCGGAAGTGGCCAGCAACGTTTACCTGTTGCTTATTAGAACGGAGTTTGGCCTGGTGACAAAACAATTTATAAAAGAATGATTATTCAGAAAAAATTATGAAACGATCTGTATTAATAGTAATGTACTGCTTTATAGTAACGGGTCTTAACGCTCAGGAACTGGTACGTTCCACGGTTGGCGTATCGGGTACTTCCTCCCAGGTAAAAAGTGGGGATAAAACCTATACTATTCAGCAAAGTGTTGGACAGTCGAGCGTAATTGGGCTCTATACGGCCAACAGTCTGGCGGTAAGGCAGGGATTTATCCAGCCACCCATAAAAATATTAAGCACCGGAAGTGACAACGATAATCCAATCGATGCGGTCTTATACCCAAACCCCTTTGCCAGTGACATCCGAATCGTCTTCAATGAGACGCTGGAAGGTTCAATAGAGATCACCATTTATGATATGTTAGGAAGGACTGTACATACTATGAACACCCGGGCGACGAAGGAGATAAACGTCAATCTTTCGTTTTTGGCCAGTGCACAATATGTACTGCTCCTTACTTCAGAAAAAAGACAATTTAAGGCTAACATCTTGAAAAATTAATCCATGAAAAAAATCGCACTAATATTCGTTCTGTTTTTAGGTTTTACAGCCCATTCTCAAGGTCTTTACGTTGAGGTAGGAAAGGTAGATTCGAATTTCAAATTCACCAATTCACAAGGAGAAGAACTCGCCAACCTGCAGCATACCACACAAAATTATATGGAGGCAGGTTATCGCCGACAGGTATTTACAGAAGGATTTAATGTGGCATTAGGCCTCAACTATAACAGCTATGGGTCTGTGGGCAGCGACAATTCCCTGAACAATTTTTTCGAATGGGATGCGGATTATCTGGGGATCGTGCTTGGTTTCGATTATGCCTTGTTCGACATCGACAAGCTGGTATTTTATTTAAAAGCAACTGCCTCACTGGAGTTTATGTTACAAGGAACACAGACTACCAATAACCAGGTGATCAATTTAACCGATATCGAAGAATTTGATGACAATGCTATTTTCTTCCGTGGAGGTGCGGGCTTAAGCTATCCACTTACGGATACCAGCAGCATCTATTTACAGTATTTATACGGCCAAAGCCTTGGTTTGAACGACGATAATACA
>QQUG01000191.1 GCA_008501705.1 Flavobacterium sp. | reverse complement strand
ATGAGTTCCATATTTCCTTCAAAAGGATCCGATTCAATAGGGATGAGGGTTTCCAGATCCATTTTGAAGTACATCATATTTTTATCGAAACTGAAATTGAAGTAGATCTCCATCTTCTCGGTATCCAGTATAAAGGATGAACGGGCTGCCGACAGATCGAGATTTGGGTTTTCGAAAACGGTTCTCCCGAAATCCTCCCCCAAAATTTTAGCATCAGAATATAAATACTTACCAGCCTTATCGAAACTAATAGCGATTGTATCCATTGTGTTACGAGCCGGTGCCGGGATCTCGTAGACTACCTTATAATCTAGTTTCACCGTTAATTCCTGCGCCTGGTTTTCAGCGAGTACAATTAATGCCAGTAGGGTAAGTATATATTTCATTTTAGTAGTCACCTAAGGTTTCAGGATTCTGCGCTAGTGCGATCTCAAGTTGTTCATCGTTAGGCGCTTTTCCGTGCCATGCGTGGGTGTGCATCATAAAATCCACTCCGTTACCCATGACGGTTTTCATAAGGACGCACACGGGTTTTCCATTACCTGTCCTACTTTTGGCTTCCTTCATACCTGCAATGACTTCATTTAGATCATTACCATCACCTATCTCCAATACATCCCATCCGAAGGCTTTAAATTTTGCATTCAGGTTACCAAGGGGTAATACATTCTCTGTAGCCCCGTCGATCTGCTGGCCGTTATAATCCACTGTTACGATAAGGTTGTCAACTTTATTGCCAGCTGCGTACATGATGGCTTCCCAGTTCTGGCCCTCCTGTAGTTCTCCATCACCACAAAGCGTATAGACCAGGTGATCATCGTTGTTTAATTTTTTAGTTTCGGCTGCGCCTATGGAAACAGAGATTCCCTGGCCAAGTGACCCCGATGCAACCCGAACACCCGGAAGTCCTTCGTGGGTTGTGGGATGTCCCTGCAGCCTGGAGTTTATGTGTCTAAAGGTGTTAAGCTCTTCTACCGGAAAATAACCGGATCTTGACAATACGCTGTAAAAAACAGGGGAGATGTGGCCATTGGACAGAAAGAAGATATCTTCACCTTTCCCGTCCATATCAAATCCATCTTTTCGTTCCATGAGTACCTGGAAAAGTGCTACGAAGAATTCGGTGCAGCCTAAGGATCCTCCGGGATGCCCAGAATTCACCCGATGTACTTGTCTTAATATGTCTCTACGTACTTGTATTATTAAATCGTTGAGATATGAAATATCCGGCATAGTATTGAAATTTTCAGTGTCAAAAGTAACGTATTCCTCAAGTGGAACAAAGAGTAAAATCGGGCAGTTATTAACGATTTCAGGTTTTTAGTTAACATAATCTAAACGAACTATCATCTGAGTGGTTCTAACATTAATTTGGGATGGTAAACTCATAAATCATTATATCTTTGCAGCCAATTCATGGCCTTTGCCATTTAAACTTCGAAAATGCACTTCAAACTTGAAGGGAAAGATGTACAATCGTCTGCCAGGGCGGGTACAATAGTAACGGATCATGGTAGCATTGAAACCCCTATTTTCATGCCTGTGGGTACCGTAGGGACTGTAAAAGGGGTGCATCAGCGCGAACTTTCAGAAGATATAAATCCGGATATCATACTTGGAAACACCTACCATCTTTACTTAAGGCCTCAAACTCATATCCTCGAAAAAGCAGGGGGATTACATAAATTCATGAATTGGGACCGAAATATCCTTACCGACAGTGGTGGCTATCAGGTGTATTCCCTTTCAGCAAACAGAAAGATAAAAGAGGAAGGCGTTAAATTTAAGTCGCATATAGACGGTAGTTTCCATGTTTTCACCCCCGAAAATGTTATGGAGATACAAAGAGCCATAGGTGCCGATATCATCATGGCTTTCGATGAATGTACACCTTATCCCTGCGATTATAATTATGCGAAGCGATCCATGCATATGACGCACCGGTGGCTGGACCGTTGCCTTACTCATTTGGAGAAAACCCCCTTAAAGTACGATTACGAGCAGGCTTTCTTTCCTATAGTTCAAGGCAGTACGTATAAGGATCTGCGGGAACAGTCTGCTGAATATATCGCGAACGCAGGAGCGGTAGGAAATGCTATTGGAGGACTTTCGGTGGGAGAACCGGCAGAGGAAATGTACGAGATGACGGCCGTAGTAACCAATATACTGCCAGAGGATAAACCGCGTTATCTAATGGGTGTGGGAACTCCTATCAATATTTTAGAGAACATAGCCCTGGGGATCGATATGTTCGATTGTGTGATGCCTACCCGCAATGGTAGAAACGGAATGCTTTTTACCGCCCATGGCACCATAAATATCAAGAATAAGAAATGGGAGGACGATTTTTCTGCCATAGATGAGATGGCTATCACCTGGGTAGACACGGCTTATAATAAAGCCTATTTGCGACATCTGTTTACTGTAAATGAAATGTTAGGAAGACAGATCGCTACTATTCATAACCTGGGATTTTATATGTGGTTGGTTCGTGAAGCCAGAAAACATATCTTAGACGGAGATTTTAGATCGTGGAAAGATAAGATGGTGAAACAAATGGATAAACGCTTATAATGTTAAGCATACTGGATAGGTATATACTGAAAAAATATCTGGGGACATTTATCCTCTTGCTTTTACTATTTATACCTATTGGGATTACCGTAAACCTTGCCGAAAAGATCGATAAGATCTTAGCCAATGAAGTACCCTTTATTGAAGTGGCTAAGTATTACCTCGATTTTACCGTCTATTTTGCAAATTTACTTTTCCCACTATTTCTATTTCTCTCGGTCATCTGGTTTACCTCAAAACTGGCGAACAACACCGAGGTGATCGCATTTTTGAGTAGCGGGGTTTCTTATTATCGTTTCCTGCGACCTTATATTATAGGAGCTACTATCGTTTGTATTGGTGCATTTATTATGGGAATGTACCTCGCTCCCATGGCAAGTAAAGGTTTTAACGAGTTCACGTATAACTACCTTAAAAAAGGAAAACGGGCAAGAAATCAGTCTAATGTATATCGCCAGATCAACGAGAACGAATATATCTATGTGAGTTATTTCAATGTGAAAGAGAAATCGGGTAATAATTTTACACTCGAACATATTGAAGGCAATCGAATGACGTATAAGATCTCTGCCAGCCGGATCAAATACAACGAAAAGGACAGCAGTTATTCGTTGTTCAATTTCAAGAAAAGGGTCATTGGTGAAAATGAGGATATCCTGGAAAGGCGCAGCAAGGTAGACACTACTTTCACTTTCGAACTGGAGGATCTTACTCCTGTAGAATATATCGCGGAGACCCTCAATTATACAGAATTAAATGATTTTATCCGCAGAGAAAAAGCACGAGGCTCCTCTTATATAAACCGGTATGAGGTAGTGCGGTACAAACGCTGGAGTTTACCTGTTTCGGCTTATATCCTAACTATAATCGCAGTGGCTGTTTCCTCCATGAAGCGGCGCGGTGGTATGGGAGTTAACCTGGCTATAGGGATCGCCATCGGAATGGTGTATATTTTCTTCGATAAGATCTTTGGCACCATGGCCGAACAAAGTACTTTTTCACCCTTTATAGCTACCTGGTTCCCTAATTTTGTATTTGGTATTTTAGCAGTATATCTGTTACGAAATGCAAAACGCTAGGCTCCTTAATTACCTGCATTTACATCTCATTGTATTCATCTGGGGCTTTACTGCTGTACTGGGAGCACTTATCTCTATAGATGCCATACCGTTGGTTTGGTTCCGTATGCTCCTGGCCACTGCCTTTATTTTATTCTTTCTGAAGTTTAGAAAGATTAGTACGCGCCACACCAAAAAAGCTCTAGCCGGTTTTTTTATCGCAGGCGTGCTCATTGCATTGCACTGGCTGGCATTTTTTGGTGCGATCAAAGTATCCAATGTATCGGTGACCCTGGCAGTAATGTCTACCGGGGCATTTTTTACTTCCTTTCTGGAACCCTTATACTATCGTAGAAGAATTATTGGCTATGAAGTGTTGTTTGGGTTATTGGTGGTGGTGGGCTTATACATCATCTTTCAGTTTGAGACCGGCTATGCCATGGGTATACTACTGGCCCTGTGCTCATCATTTCTGGGATCTCTCTTCTCGGTGATTAATGGTAAAATGGCGAAGCGCCATCGGGCCTCGGTCATCTCTTTTTACGAATTGTTCTTCGGAACCCTCTGTATCTCGATTTTCCTATTGTTTAATGGAGATTTTACTTCAGAATTCTTCCAGCTTAGCACGAACGATTGGATCTATCTGTTAATCCTTGCCACTGTATGTACAGCCTATGCCTTTATCGCTTCAATTCATGTAATGAAATGGCTCAGTCCTTATACCGTGATGCTTACCATAAACCTGGAGCCGGTTTACGGGATACTGTTGGCCTTATTGGTCCTGGGAGATTCAGAGAATATGAGTCCGCAGTTCTATTACGGTGCATTGATCATCCTGGTGACAGTATTGGCTAATGGCGTGGTGAAGACGAGAAAAACAATAAAAAAACAAGCGAAGGAGTCTAACTAAATACAAAGTTTTATCTTTGTAAGCTAAGCAAAAAATGCAGTAGCGCGATACTATGGAATATCTTGAATTCGAATTACCTATTAAGGAGCTTCAGGAGCAGTATGAAAAGGCTTGTAAGATCGGTGAGGAAAGTGATGTCGATGTGAGTAATACTTGCAAACAGATCGAGCTTAAACTTGAAGAGACCAAAAAGGAGATTTATAAAAACCTTACCCCCTGGCAGCGTGTTCAGTTATCACGTCACCCTAATCGTCCCTACACTTTGGATTATATAAAAGCCATTTGTGGGGATTCTTTTTTAGAACTTCACGGCGATCGCGCCTTCAAGGACGATAAAGCAATGATAGGCGGCCTGGGTAAGATAGGGGACCAGAGTTATATGTTCATTGGGCAGCAAAAGGGATTCAATACCAAAACAAGGCAGTACAGGAATTTTGGTATGGCAAACCCGGCAGGCTATCGCAAAGCATTGCGACTTATGAAATCTGACGAGCAA
>QQUG01000067.1 GCA_008501705.1 Flavobacterium sp. | reverse complement strand
AAAATACGCTATACACAATGAACATATTATTTCACCTAAGTTCTTTCGGTTGCGCCCAAATAATTTCCCAACCATCAGGTTATCACAATTAGCTTCAATATACACAGCCAATCCTCATCTATTTTCACATGTGCTGGAGGCAGAAAGTAAGGCAGATTATTATAAGATTTTCCAGTGTGGTGCGAGTATTTACTGGGATACACATTACAGTTTTGGTAAGCAGGCCGGGAATAAATCAAAACGTATTCATTCAACATTTATAGATCTGCTTCTAATTAATGTGGTATTACCTTTAAAATTCTTTTATTTGAGAGAGAACGGATTATATAATGATGAAGAGATAATCATAGCGTCGCGATCCCTGAAAGCTGAAGATAATACCATTATTCGTAAATTTAGGGAGATTGAAGTATGCGCCGACGACCTTATGGAGAGCCAGGCACTTTTAGAATTGAAGACTAATTATTGTGACACGAAGAAATGTCTTCAGTGTGCCATTGGAAACAAGTTAATACGAAAAAAGTTGTGATATAATATACGGGTACAAATAATTAAAAAATAGTAATTTGCAATAATGTTACAACTGGTTTACAACATCCGGTATTATCTCGAAAAACACGGATACTATGTATGTGCGAGATTGGCCGATCGCCTGGGAATGCGTGCAAAAAGCGTACGGCTTTTTTTCATATACGTATCATTTGCGACCTTAGGCGTAGGATTTGCCATCTATTTAACCCTGGCCTTCTGGCTGAAATTAAAAGACCTGGTTTACACCAAAAGAACTTCGGTATTTGATCTATGAAAAATTTTTTTAAGTCCGAATTATTTGGTGCAATATTCCTTGTCCTTTTTGTCTTTATGGCGGGTGTACTTGGCTTTAAACTATTCTCCGGATATAGTTGGATAGATTCTGTGTATATGACCGTCATTACTATTACCACGGTGGGTTACGGAGAAGTTCATCCTTTAAGTCCTGGCGAAAAAATATTCGCTTCCATATTAATAATCTCCAGTATATTTATTGTCGGCTATGCCATCAAAGTATTTTCCGAATATATTTTAAGTCAGAATAATATTGGAAACTTTAAAATAAAAAGAGTGAAGAAATCTATCGAAAAAATTGAAGGCCATGTGATTGTTTGCGGCTTCGGGCGAAATGGAATGCAGGCTGCCGAAAAGCTCCGCGATTACGACCAGAAGTTCGTAGTGATCGAACAAGATGAGGGGTTGGTAAATCAACATCGAGATGAAGAAATACTATTCGTTCATGGAAATGCCATCGAAGATGAGGTACTATTAGAAGCGGGGATTAAAAATGCATCTACTTTAATATGTGCCTTGCCCAGTGATGCAGACAATCTGTTTATCGTATTATCGGCCAGGCAGATCAATCCCGATCTAAAGATCATTAGCAGGGCAACCGAAGAGACAAGTTTTCAGAAACTGAAGTTAGCAGGAGCAGATAATGTGATCCTGCCCGATAAGATTGGTGGGGACCATATGGCCAACCTCGTAGTTACCCCGGATCTTGTGGAATTTCTTGACAACTTATCGGTTTCTGGAGAGAATGACAGTATCAATGTAGAACAGATAGGCTTTGATAATATATGTCCCGGAGGTGAAGAAAAATCGATCCGCGAGTTGGATATTCGTAAAAAAACGGGTTGTTCCATCATTGGATATAAAGGGGCCGATGGAGCCTATATAGTGAACCCGGAACCGTCACTTATGCTTCAGAAGAATTCTAAACTGATATTAATAGGAAGACCCGATCAAATAAAAAACCTGAAAGAACTTTATAACGTTTAACAGAACCTTACCTTTTTTATGGCTAAAATTTGAAAACGGCTATTTTTTTTAGCATCTTGCCTTGCTTTAAACCAATATCTAACTAAAAACCCAATTATGAAGAAATATCTTCTCTCACTATTTTCTTTACTCATCCCCTTTATAACATATGCCCAGGAATCCGAAGATGTTGGTTTCGACCAAAAGATCGATCAGGCGTTTCAACCCGTTTCCGATTTCTTTACCCAGGTAATATTCTTTGAGATTGCAGGTATACCCTTTGTATTGATCTTGTTGGTAGTGAGTGCCGCTTTCTTTACATTGGTTTTTGGGTTTCCTAATATCCGTTTCTTTGGCAAAGCCATAAACACCGTACGCGGAAAATACGACGAAATAGACCACCACGAAGTTGGAGACCAGGCAGCAGCAGTAGATGGTGATATTAGAGATACTATCAGGGATGAGAGTAAGGAAGGAGAGGTGAGTCACTTCCAGGCCCTGGCAACCGCGGTTTCGGGAACTGTTGGAAACGGTAATATTGCAGGTGTCGCCCTGGCAATCGCTCTGGGTGGCCCGGGGGCTACCTTTTGGATGATTGTTTGCGGACTTCTTGGAATGTCAACAAAATTTGTTGAATGCACACTCGGGGTACAATACCGGGATGTGGATGAGAATGGTACCGTATATGGCGGCCCCATGTATTATTTATCGAAAGGACTTAAAGAAAAAGGGTTTGCCATATTGGGTAAGATCACAGCTGTGCTCTTTGCTATCTTCTGTATAGGAGGATCTTTTGGTGGAGGTAATGCGGCGCAATCGAACCAGGCAACCATAGTAATAAAAGAATTGTTCGATTGGGAAAGTACAGGCGCAGGAACTCTTGTAGGCGTAGTGCTGGCAATCCTGGTAGGGATAATCATTATAGGAGGTATAAAACGAATTGCTTCTGTTACCGAAAAGATCGTTCCTTTTATGGCTGTTCTGTATGTGGTGTGTTGTCTTTACATCATTGGTAGTAACTTCTCTTTGGTTGATGACGCCTTTAGTTTGATCTTTTCAGAAGCATTTAAGCCCACAGCAATTGGAGTAGGAAGTCTTATAGGAGTTCTCTTGGTAGGATTCCAGAGAGCAGCTTTCTCCAACGAGGCAGGAGCAGGTTCGGCTTCCATAGCTCACTCTGCGGTACGAACTAAATATTCGGCTAGTGAGGGGTTAGTAGCCCTTCTGGAACCTTTTATAGATACAGTAGTTATCTGTACCATGACTGCCCTTGTTATTATAATCTTCAATTTTGGTGGCTTCTTCGAATATGGAGATGCAACCGGAGCAGGTGTGGTGATCATCGATGGAGCTACCTACGAAGGTGCCGGAATTACCTCAAAGGCCTTTGCTGAATACATCCCTTATTCTAAGGTATTTTTAACCATAGCTGTGGTGCTGTTTGCGGTATCTACAATGATCTCGTGGTCTTATTACGGACTTCAGTCATGGAAATTTCTCTTCGGAAGAGGAAAGCGTGCAGACCTTATTTATAAACTACTATTCTGTACCTTCGTAGTGATAGGTGCTGCGGCAAGCATGGATTCTATCTGGGCGTTCTCGGATGCCATGATCTTTGCCATGGTATTCCCGAACATGATAGGGCTTTATTTCCTATTCCCGGTAGTGAAAAAACAATTAAGAAGATACCTGGATGCTATAAAACTGGCGCGTTAAATCGCTTTAACAACAAAATTCTAACTCCCCATAAAAATGTAAGGAGTTATGAATTGGCTAAGATCCCATCTCACTTTCGACAGAGGTCAGCGTGATGGGATCTTTGTTTTAATAGCGCTCATCCTCTTTTTGATCGCCATCAATGTTTTCGTAGAATTTAAGGCCAAACCCAAGCTGGATATGAATGCTCCACAGGTAGTACGGCTCCAGGCTGAAATAGATTCATTAAAAAATCTTCAGAAAGAAAATAACAAAAGAGATATCTACCCTTTTAACCCCAATTATATATCGGAGTACAAGGCTTACACTTTGGGTCTATCAGTTTCAGAATACGAAAAACTGAAAGCCTACAGAGAAGAGGGAAAATGGATTAATTCTGTTTCAGATTTCAAGAAGGTTACAGGTGTTTCAGATTCACTTCTGAAGGGTATAGCGGTGAACTTTAAATTTCCGGACTGGGTTGTTAACAAGAAATTTCGAGGGAAGACCTACGAAAACAATAGCGCGAAAGAGTTGGAACTTTCAGAAAAAAAAGATCTCAATACAGCCACAGCAACACAATTACAAGAGATCTTTGGGATAGGAGAAACCTTAAGTAAAAGAATTATTGACTATCGAAATAAACTGGGTGGATTTTCTACGGAAGAACAATTGTTTTCGGTATATGGACTGAAAGAGGAAGTTATAGAGCGAATTAAGAAACGTTATTTGGTGAAAACTCAGATTGAAATTAAGAAGATGAATATCAATGAGGTGTCGGCTTCCGATATTGCTACCATTCCTGGTATATCCTTTGAAAAAGCGAAAACAATTTGGGAGTTCGTTCGTGTTAGAGAAGGCCTTGAAGATCTGTCTGAATTAGAAAAAATAGAAGGTATCTCAACCCGTGAATTACGCCTAATTAGGTTATATTTGTCCATAGAATAAATTATTGCTTTCTCAGTTTCGGGTACGATCATTTCAACTTTTTTCCGAAATTGATAAAAATTCAGACGATTATATGAACGAATTATATTTTACCGAGGAACATGAGTTTTTCAGAAAGAGCTTTCGCGATTTCCTGAAAAAGGAAGTGGTTCCCCATATTGAGAAGTGGGAAAAGACCGGGCACATCGAACGATTTATTTGGAAAAAGATGGGGGAGATGGGTTACTTCGGAATTTCTTACCCGGAAATATATGGTGGCCTTGATCTGGATATCTTCTATCTGGTTATTTACCTGGAAGAATTACAGAAGATCCGTTCCGGAGGTTTTGCCGCCGCAATGTGGGTACATCCTTATCTGGCAATGTCTCATTTGAACGCAGAAGGAAGTGAAGA
The DNA here is from genome assembly GCA_008501705.1 of Flavobacterium sp. Classification (GTDB taxonomy): domain Bacteria; phylum Bacteroidota; class Bacteroidia; order Flavobacteriales; family Flavobacteriaceae; genus Pukyongia. The sequence goes on along the minus strand of QQUG01000067.1, from coordinate 251 downwards.
AATAAAACAAAAATATCTCACTGCCAGTATTACCGGGGATATGATCGGGTGTTTGTGTATCACCGAACCATTCGCCGGTAGTGACGTGGGAGGAATGAGAACCACTGCTGTAAAAGAAGGAGACCATTATATCATCAATGGCTCTAAAACTTTTATCACCAATGGGGTGTATAGTGATTATCTTGTGGTTTCGGCCAAAACACATCCGGAGTTGGGTAGCAGAGGTATAAGTCTTTTTGTAGTGGACAGGG